>JBCDKE010000049.1:0-21701 GCA_038747015.1 Pseudomonadota bacterium | reverse complement strand
CCGGCGAAAGCCCCAAAATCGAAGTTGGCGACGAAGTCGAGGTTTTCCTCGACCGCGTTGAAAACGCCCGTGGGGAAGCCTCCATCAGCCGCGACAAAGCGCGCCGCGAGGAAGCTTGGGATCGTCTCGAAAAAGCCTATGCGGATGAAGAGCGCGTTGAAGGCGCCATCTTTGGTCGCGTCAAAGGCGGCTTCACCGTCGATCTTGGCGGCGCCGTGGCCTTCTTGCCCGGCTCGCAGGTCGATGTGCGCCCTGTGCGCGACGCAGGTCCGCTGATGGGTATGAAGCAGCCGTTCCAAATCCTGAAAATGGACCGTCGCCGCGGAAACATCGTTGTCTCGCGTCGCGCGATCCTTGAGGAAAGCCGCGCCGAACAGCGCGCCGAGGTCATCAGCCAGATCAAGGAAGGCGACGCCGTGGACGGTGTGGTCAAGAACATCACCGAATACGGTGCGTTCGTTGATCTTGGCGGTGTCGACGGCCTGCTGCACGTCACCGACATGGCATGGCGTCGAGTCAATCACCCGTCGGAAATCGTCAGCATTGGCGAGACGGTGAAAGTTCAGATCGTCAAGATCAACAAGGAAACCCACCGCATCAGCCTGGGCATGAAGCAGCTGCAGGAAGATCCGTGGGATCTGGTTGCTGTGAAGTACCCACTGGAATCCGTGCACAAGGGCCGCGTCACGAACATCACCGATTACGGTGCATTCGTAGAGCTGGAAGCCGGTGTCGAAGGTCTGGTCCACGTCTCCGAGATGTCCTGGACCAAAAAGAACGTCCATCCGGGCAAGATCGTCTCCACTTCGCAAGAGGTTGAGGTCATGGTCCTCGAGATCGACGGCCAGAAGCGTCGCGTTTCACTGGGTCTCAAGCAGACCATGCGCAACCCTTGGGAAGTCTTCGAAGAGCAGTTCCCAGTGGGCACGCAGGTCGAAGGTGAGGTCAAGAACATCACCGAGTTCGGTCTGTTCGTTGGCCTGGAAGGCGACATCGACGGCATGGTGCACCTGTCTGACCTGACCTGGGAAGGTCGTGGCGAAGATGTAATTGGCGACTACCGCAAGGGCGACATGGTTCAGGCCGTGGTCTCCGAGGTGGACACCGACAAAGAGCGCATCAGCCTCTCGATGAGGGCGCTGGGCGGTGATCCGTTCGCAGTCGCCGTGGGCGGCGTGAAGCGCGGTTCGATCATCACTGTTGAGGTGACCTCCATCGAGGATGGCGGCATCGAGGTGACGTATGAAGGCCAGAAGTCCTTTATCCGTCGTTCCGACCTCTCCCGTGACCGTGCCGAGCAGCGCCCCGAGCGTTTCGGCGTGGGCGACAAGGTCGACGTGCGCGTCACCAACATCGACGCCAAGACCCGCCGTCTGGGTCTGTCGATCAAAGCCCGCGAGATCGCCGAAGAGAAGGAAGCGGTGGAGCAGTACGGTTCGTCCGATTCCGGCGCGTCGCTCGGCGACATTCTGGGCGCAGCGCTCAAGCAAGACGACGAGTAATCGTCTGCTGAGAGAAAAATTGGCCCCGGTGCAGCGATGCGCCGGGGCCTTTTTGTTGCAGTGCGGCAAGGGCGTGCGAAGTCGTATCTGACCTATCGTGTCGGATATGTTTGGTGCCGAATCGGCACTACCTGAAACTTCGCGGGATGCACGGCTCGCTGTCAGAATTGTTGCATTATCAACATAAATTCCCGGTAACTGCCTGAACTGGAGGCATTTCGCGTTTTTTAAATGGCCTAGATTTGCACGCCGTTATTTTCGTGAGCGAATCTTTGTGCGTATAGTGACTCGCAGACGCCGGGGGTGCTGCTGCCCCGAAACGGTGCGTGAAGAACAAGACGTCACCAGGGGGGACAGCATGATCCGATCGGAACTGATCCAGAAGATCGCCGATGAGAACCCACATCTTTATCAACGCGACGTGGAGCGGATCGTCTCTACTATATTCGACGAGATCATTGATGCCATGTCCCGGGGCGACCGGGTTGAGCTACGCGGCTTTGGCGCGTTTTCGGTCAAGCAGCGGGATGCGCGCGTGGGCCGTAATCCGCGCACGGGCGAGACAGTTCAGGTTGAAGAAAAGCACGTTCCGTTCTTTAAGACCGGAAAGCTTTTGCGAGACCGGCTGAACGGGAATTAAATGATCAGGTATCTGAAGTATTTGGTACTGGTGGCGATTGCTCTGGTGCTGATTGTCGTGTCTTTGGCGAACCGCGGGATGGTTACGCTGAACACGCTTCCCACTGGCATGGCAGAGATGCCGGGTCTCGGGATCTTTGCTCATTCGATCCAGTTGCCTTTGTTCCTGGTGGTATTCCTCGGGATCGCGATCGGTGTGATCATCGGCTATGTCTGGGAATGGGTGCGGGAGCACCAGCATCGTTCTGCTGCGAACAAGGGCCAGCGCGAGGCGCGTGATCTGCGCCGCGAGGTCAAGCGGCTGAAGGGCGAGAAGAACGAGGGCAAGGACGAGGTCCTCGCGCTGCTCGACGACGCCTAGGCGGTTTTACCATGGCTGTGAAAATCAAGTTCTGCGGGATCACGCGGCAGGAGGATGTGGTTGGCGCGGCGGCAGCGGGCGCGGCCTATCTGGGGTTCAATTTCTTTCCCAAATCGCCGCGCTACGTGACGCCCGTGCAGGCGGGAGAGTTGGCGGCGTTGGTGCCCGAGGGGATCACGCGGGTGGCCCTGGTAGTGGATCCCACCGACGCATTGCTCGACGAGATCACCGGGGCGGCGGCCATGGATATGATCCAGCTCCACGGGTCCGAGACGCCGGAGCGGGTGACCGATGTCAAGGCGCGCTACGGTTTGCCCGTCATGAAGGTTCTGGCCGTGGGCGATGCGAGCGATCTGGAGAAGATCGCCGCCTATGAGGCCGTTGCCGATCAGCTGTTGATCGATGCCAAACCGCCGAAAGGGGCGGTGTTGCCCGGCGGCAATGGGGTGGCCTTTGACTGGCGCCTCATCGCGGGCCGGGACTGGGCGCTGCCCTGGATGCTGGCGGGCGGTCTGACGGCGGCCAATGTGGCGGAGGCGGTGCGGCTCACTGGCGCGACGCAGGTCGATCTGGCCTCGGGCGTTGAAAGCGCGCCGGGGGTCAAGGACGCGGGCATGATGGCGGGTTTTGCGGCGGCTTTGAGCAGCTCTTGAGCTGTTGGGTTGCGGCTAGGGCCGCGTTTCGGGCCGTGGAGCGGCGACCACCGCGCACTGATCTTCGAAACCTGGGAGGGTCGCTCGATGACTGAGTATCAGCTTTTTGAGCTTCCTGGCCTTGGTCCCGAGGATGTCGTGGCCGACGGCAAAGGGTGGCTTTACACCGGGTTGGAAGACGGTCGCGTTCTGAAAATTGACCCGGTTAGCAAGGACATCCGAACGCTGGTCACGATGGAGGGGCGTCCGCTCGGGATGGAGGTCACCGATAAGGGTCGCCTCCTGATCTGTTGTAGCCCCGGCGGCCTCTATGAACTGGATCTGGCCAGCAATTCCCTGCGCCTCCTCGCGGCGATGGATGGCGACGAAACGCTGCCTTTTTGCAGCAACGTGATCGCGGGGCCCGGCGGTGAGATTTACTTCACCGTTTCGTCCATGCGCCATGAATTCAGCGATTGGAAAGTGGACTTTACCGAGGGCCTTCACACGGGGCGGGCCTATCGACTGAACACTGACGGTAGCCTTGATCTGCTGGCGCGCGACCTCGCCTTTGCCAACGGGCTGGTTCTGGCGCCGTCGGGGGATTACCTCGTCGTGGCGGAAACGCTGGGTCGGCGTCTGCAAAAGCTTTATCTAGACGGGTCGAAAGCAGGTCGGTTGGAGCCCTTTGTCGAATTTGAAGCCTATCCCGACAATCTGGGGGTAGATGACGGAGTGTTTTGGGTGTCGCTGGCCTCGGAACGAAATCGGGACCTCGAGAAGGTCCATAAAATACCGCTCTTCCTGCGCCGCGTCGTGGCGCGACTGCCGGAGGCCGTTCAACCGAAACCCAAACGCATGGCGTGGGTGGAGGCCTATGATTTCGAGGGCAACCGGGTGCACCGGTCCAAATGGACAGACGGCGTTTATGCCACGGTCACCTCGGTTTGCCGTGTCGGCGACCGCCTATGGTGCGGCAGCATTACTGAGGAGAGTTTGCTGACCTTTGAGCTGGATGAGAGTGTTGGAGCGAAATCCCGGAGCTAAACGGAAGTTGGGCGCCGTGTTTGCGCGCCAGACTAAGGGCAGATGGCTATGATTGTGAGCATGGCAGCGGAATGTGAGGTGGCCTCAAAATTGGGGCAGGCTAAAGTCTGCAATGTGGACAAAGCCGCCTTTAGCCGATAGGTACTGATAGTCTGCTTTGGTGCTTTTAACCAGCAGTCGCCATGTCGGCCTTCGCGTCGCGGATAATCGACCAAGATGAGTGCAGGAAAAGTCCAGCAATCGCGAAGGCAACCAGCAAATCCGGCCAACCCTTGCCGAGCCAAGCCACAAAAGCCGCAGCCACTACGACCGCAGCATTGCCGATAGCGTCGTTGCGTGAAAACAGCCAAACGGCCCTCATATTCGCGTCGCCTTTGCGGAACTTCATGAGCGGCAGCACCGCGAGAACGTTCACGACGAGAGCAACGATACCGAATACGCCCATTAGGGTCGGATCTGGCATGGTCTGGGTGAACACGCGCCAAACCGTTGTTGCGAGTACGCCCAGTCCGAGCAAGCCGAGGAAAACGCCTTGGATCAAAGCAGAGCGGGCGCGCCAGACAAGGCTCCAACCAATTGCCATCAATCCAAGAAAAGTGATGAGACCGTCGCCAATGAAGTCGAGCGCGTCCGCCTTGAGAGCCTGCGAGCCCGCCAGAAAGCCGCCCGCCATCTCGACCACGCCATAGCCGACATTGAGCAGGACGACGATCCACAGCGCTCGACGGTATGCCGGGTCCTGATGCGCCGCCCCGGTCCGAGCGTCCTCGCCATCCTTGATGCGATCAAATCCGTAGCCTGTCGTCGCAACTGCTTCTTCAATCTCGGGCAAACGCGCCTCAGGGACGGTGAGGGTCATGATATGTGTGGCTGCCGAAACCTTCACCGCGTCCGGTGCAATTCCGGTCGTCTGTGCGGCGCGTTCGATTTGTGCTGCATCTTTGGCGCAGTCCATGCCAGAGACACGGTAGCGAATTGGCAAAGCTTCAGAAATCAAGGCGTCCGACATAGCGAGACTGTAGACACAGCACGGATGGCAGCCAAGCCGTGAGCGGCCATTGGTCGCAAGCGCAGCATTCGGTACAATGGGCTCATAGCGTCGCGTGGCCGAGATTTTGCGAAAACTTGGTAGCATTTGCACCATGCAGCGCTGCTCAGTTTATCAAGCGCCAAAGAATAGGCCGCTATGCCCGGTGCAAAAGCCTCCCCGCGACCTAAGGCCCCTTTCCCTTCTCCGCATCGGGCGGTATCTCGTCCCAGCGCCAGGAGAGGACAGCCCATGCCCGAAGATCTCATCAACTCCTTCATGACCGGCCCCGACGATCAGGGCCGTTTTGGCCAGTTCGGCGGTCGTTTCGTTTCCGAGACGCTGATGCCGCTCATCCTCGATCTCGAGGCTGAGTATGAAAAGGCCAAGACTGACCAGTTTTTCTGGGATGAGATGAACGATCTGTGGACGCATTATGTGGGCCGTCCGTCGCCGCTCTATTTCGCGGAGCGTCTGACGGAGCGTCTGGGCGGTGCGAAGATCTACATGAAGCGCGACGAGCTCAACCACACGGGCGTGCACAAGATCAACAATGTGCTGGGCCAGATCATCCTGGCGCGACGCATGGGCAAGACGCGGATCATCGCCGAAACCGGCGCGGGTCAGCACGGCGTGGCCACGGCCACTGTCTGTGCCAAGTTCGGGCTGAAATGCGTGGTCTATATGGGCGCCCATGACGTGGAGCGTCAGGCGCCGAACGTGTTCCGCATGCGCCTGCTTGGTGCCGAAGTCATCCCGGTCACCTCGGGTCGCGGCACGCTGAAGGACGCCATGAATGACGCGTTGCGCGACTGGGTGACCAATGTGCGCGACACGTTCTACTGCATCGGAACGGTGGCGGGCCCGCACCCCTATCCGGCCATGGTTCGGGATTTCCAGTCGATCATCGGCAAGGAAGCCAAGGAGCAGATGATGGCCGCCGAGGGCCGTCTGCCCGACACGATCATCGCCGCCATCGGTGGTGGGTCGAACGCGATGGGCCTGTTTTTCCCGTTCCTCGACGACAAGGACGTCTCGATCATCGGGGTCGAAGCGGGCGGCAAGGGCGTGAACGCCAAGATGGAGCATTGCGCGTCGCTGACCGGTGGGCGTCCGGGCGTGCTGCATGGCAACCGGACATATCTGCTTCAGGACGATGACGGGCAGATCCTCGAGGGCTATTCGATCTCTGCTGGGCTCGATTACCCGGGGATCGGGCCGGAGCATTCGTGGCTCCATGAAATTGGCCGGGCCGAGTATGTGTCGATCACCGATCGGGAGGCTCTGGCGGCGTTCCAGCTCTGCTGCGAAGCCGAAGGTATCATCCCGGCGCTGGAGCCGTCCCACGCGTTGGCCCATGTCGAAAAGATCGCGCCAAATCTGCCCAAAGATCACATCATCTGCATGAATATGTGTGGTCGCGGCGACAAGGACATCTTTACGGTGGCCAAGGCGCTGAATTTTGACATGTCTGACACCGAAGGACGGTCTTTCGACTGATCTTTTGACTTTGGCTCCCCCGCGCGTCGTGCTCTAGTCGCGGTAAACGGGGGGGAGCTAACATGCCGGAAATGAACGTCCATCAGGCGATTGCTCAGGCGCTCGTGGATCATGGGGTCGACACGATGTTCGGTCTCATGGGTGACGCGAACCTTTTCATGGTCGACCACTATGTGCAGGCGCTGGGGGGCGGTTTCGTTAAGGTGGCCCATGAGGGCAGCTGCGTGCTGGCGGCGACGGGATATTCGCAGGTTTCGGGCAAGGTCGGGGTGGCGACGGTGACCCACGGGCCGGCGCTGACGAATTGCGTCACGGCCCTCGTCGAGGCGGTGCGTGGGCGCTACCCGATCGTGCTTTTGGCGGGCGACACGCCGGTTGCCGCCCCGCATCACATCCAGAACATCGACCAGCGGGAGCTGATCAAGGCCACCGGGTCGGAGTTTGAACAGCTGCGCACGCCCGAGACAGCCGCCGCGGATGTGGCGCGGGCTTTTTACCGCGCGCGGGTAGAGCGGCGGCCCATCGTTTTGAACATGCCGGTCGAGTTCATGTGGGACCCAGCCGGGCCTCCTGTGGCCCCGCGGCCGGTCTTTACCGAGCCCCGCGGCGTGGCCCATAGCGACACGCTGGACGAGGCCATCGGGATGATCGCCTCGGCGCGGCGGCCGCTGATCCTGGCCGGGGGCGGGGCAAAGCACGCGCGGGAGGCGCTGGTTGCGCTCGCCGATCGGCTGGAGGCACCGGTTGCGACGTCGCTGCGGGGCAAGGGGCTTTTTCACGGGCACCCCTATAATATCGGACTCTTTGGCACGCTGTCGTCGCCTGCGGGCTATGACGTCATGGCCCAGGCTGATTGCATCGTCGCCTTTGGGTCGAGCCTGAGCTTTTACACTACGGACCATGGCAAGCTCATGGAGGGTAAGCGTGTCGTGCAGGTGGATAGTTCGCCGGAGGCCATCGGTGGAAGCCGCCCGCCCGATGCAGGGATCGTCGCTGATGCCGTGTCCGGGGCCGAGACGATCCTCTACTGGCTCGATGAGGCGGAAATACCGGGGAGCGGGTTTACCCATGATCTGGAGGCGGGCACGCTGACCCATCTGCCGGTGCCGCCCAACCGGACGCCTGAGGGCCGTGTCAACTATGTGGAGGCGCTGGAGGCGCTGAATGCGGCACTGCCGCAAGACCGTATTCTGGTGACGGATGTTGGATTTTGCATCCTTGAAGCCTGGGCGCGGATCGACGTGCCCGATCCGCAGAGTTTTATTTCGACAGCCAGTTTCACCTGCGTGGGGCTCGGGCTTCAGACGGCGATCGGGGCGGCGAAGGCGACCCCGGATCGGACGGTGGTTTCGCTCACCGGTGATGGCGGGTTTGCCATGGGCGGCGTGGGGGAATTCCACACCGCCGTGCGCGAGGGGCTCAACATGGTCGTCGTGATAGCCAATGACAGCGCTTATGGGGCCGAGCATGTGCAATTCACGGCGCGGCAGATGGACCCGTCCATGTCCCTGCTGGAGTGGCCCGATTTCACGTCGGTGGCCCAGGCCATGGGCGCGCAAGCGGTCAAGGTGACATCGCAGGCCACATTGGAGCAGGCCATTGCGGCGCTAAAGGACCGCGAAGGGCCGCTGGTGATTGAGCTGATGCTCGAGGCCGAGGACATGCCGACGCCGCGTGTATAGACAGAAATTGCCTCCTAAACCTTCGGTCTATGGGCGGGATTTGCAACTTTCGGCTAATGGTTAGCCCGACGAAAATGTCGGAGCCCTTGTGCGCTGCCCGAGGCGGCAGTGCATGAGAAAAAGGACCAAACCGATGACACGCAAACTGACACTTTCCGCCCTGGCAATTTTGTTGGGCACCTCTGCCATGGGCCAGACCATGCGCGTTTCTGAAGTCAATGAGATGGTGAACGAAGGCACCGCCAAGATCGAAGAGACCGATGGCGGTTTCAACATTTTCTTCGATTTTGAGGGCCGCGCGAGCAAGGTGTTTTTGACCGACGATGACGCTCGACGATTCCTCGATGCGCTGGAGGAAGATGACGAGGATGATGAAGACGACGACGAAGATGATGAAGACGAAGACGATGATGATGACGATGATGACGAGGACGACCTAGACGACGAAGACGACGAGGATGATGAAGACGACGAGGATGATGAAGACGACGAGGATGATGAAGACGATGAGGATGATGAAGACGATGAGGACGACGAGGACGATGAGGATGACGAAGACGATGAGGATGACGAAGACGACGACGACTGAGGCACCCGTTGCCGCGTGAGACCCGAAAAAACGGCTGGCCCGGCGCAATGCGTCCGGGCCAGTTCGGCTGGGTGAGGGTGCGTTCCCTTATCTGCGGAGCGTGCCTGATGCTGGCCTGCGCGGGATCGCCCGCCTTTGCGCAATCCATCGAGGAACAGGTCGTCACGCAGCTGAACGCGCAGGGCTTTGCGAGTGTCGAGATGAACAGGACGCTGCTCGGGCGGTTGCGCTTTGTAGCTGTGTCGGACCGCTTGCGCCGTGAAATCGTCGTCCATCCGACAACCGGCGCTGTCCTCTTTGACAATGTGACCCGCCTCAATGGTTCCGGCGTGCCGCTGGTGAGCCTGAGCGATGATCGTCCACCGGAAGAGGATGACGAGGACGACGAGGATTTCGAAGACGAAGAGGACGACGAAGAGGACGAGGACGACGAAGAGGAAGACGACGAAGACGACGAGGATGATGAAGACGAAGGGGACGATGACGATGACGACTAACTGCGCGCGGGTCCTCGCCTCATGAAATCGCCTCTGATCCTGCTGCTGCTGATCTTTCAGGTCCTGTGCGCGGGGTTCTTTCTGGCTGACCTGATGTCGGCCTATTTAGGCTATCGGCCGCTGGCGTGGCAGGTGCACGAGCTGGTTGAAATTGCAGCGGCCCTTGGGCTGCTCGCGGCGGTGGCGCTTACGGCGCAGATCCTCATCCAGAGCCGTCGCCGCACCGAGCGCGCCGAAGAAGCGCTACGTCTGGCATCGGGTGCTTTGCAGGAGGTGATCGAAGAGCGATTTGACACCTGGGCGCTGACCCCGGCGGAGCGGGATGTGGCGCTTTTTGTCATCAAGGGTTTACCCACGGCGGAGGTCGCCCGGTTGCGGGAGACCTCCGAGGGAACGGTAAAGGCGCAGACCAACGCGATTTACCGCAAGAGCGGCGTGTCCTCGCGGGCGCAGCTGGTGTCGCTGTTCCTCGAGGACTTGATGGGCGAGGGGCTGGTTTAGCCCCTCGGCGCTTTCCTCAGACGGTGTAGTTCAGGCCGAGGCGTCCGCCGTCCACATAGATCGTTTCACCGGTGATGTAGCTGGCCTTTTTGGAGCAGAGAAACGCCACCACGTCGCCGATTTCCCGGGCGGTTCCGGCACGGCCCAGAGGTGTGCGGGACATGGCGATTTTCATCGCTTCGGGGTTGGCGTTTACGCCTGCCATCATCTCGGTATCGATGGAGCCGGGGCCCACCGCGTTGACGCGGATATTGTTTTTGCAGAGCGCCAGCGCGGCGACCTTGGTCAGCTGCATCACCCCGCCTTTGGACGCGCAATAGGCCGGGATCGCGGGGATCGCGACCTGGGCGTTGATCGACGACATGTTGACGATCGCGCCTTCGATTTTGGCGTCCACCATCATTTGCGCGGCGCGCTGGGTGGCGAGGAAAACGCCGGTGAGGTTGATGTCGATGACGCGGTTGAAGTCCTCGGCAGAGTAGCTGAGGAAATCGCCCGGCAGCGCGACACCCGCGTTGTTCACGAGGGCCGAGACCGGCCCGTGGTCAGCGGCGATCTGGTCGAACATGGCGGTGATCTGCGCGGCGTCGCCCATGTCGCAGGTGATTGCGGCCAGCGCGCCGAGGCGCTGGGCGGCATCGGTCAGCCCGTCGGTTTGGATATCGGCCAGAATGACGTCAAAGCCGTCCTCGATCAGGGCTTCGGCGCAGGCATATCCGATGCCTTGGGCGGCGCCGGTAATCAGGGCGATGGGTTTGTCGGTCATGGTTTGGCCTTTGGAATCTGGTTTGGTCGGGCTGACCATGGCGGTTCAGCTAGGATTTGGCGAGCGGTAAACCGTCCTCGGTCACAAAGCGCGGTGGTTCGTGGACGGTGACGGGCGGCGGGGTGCCTTTGACCGGGGCGATGTCAACCATGGCGGAGTGCGCTGCGGGACCCTGGGTGAGCGACGAGGTGCGTTCGTCATGGGTCAGCACATTGGGGTTGCCGTGGCGGCATCTGGCCTGCGGGGCGTCATCGTCGGGGTCGTACCAGGCCCCGGTCCACAGGAACACGCAGCCGGGCAGGATGTCGTCTGTGAGCCGCGCCCCGGCGAGGCAACGGCCGCGGTCATTCCAAAGCTCAACGATGGTACCGTCGGTGATGCCGCGCGGGGCTGCGTCGCTCGGGTGAATGAGCACCGGTTCGCGGCCGTCGATCTTGTGACTGAGGCTGAAGGCGCCGTTATCGAGCTGGCTGTGGAGCCGGGTGGCGGGCTGCCCGGACAGGAGCGCGAGGGGGAAGCGGCCCGTCGCGCGGTCGCGTGGGGGGAGCCAGCTGGCGTGGCTCGGGCAATCAGGCAGGTTAAAACCCGCGATGGTTTCCGAGAAAAGCTCGATCCTGCCGGAGGGCGTGGGCAGCGGGTGGGCTGCCGGGTCGGCGCGGAAATCCGCGAGGAAGACCTGATCGGGGCTGGGATCGGGCAGCGTGACCATGTCGCCTGCGAGGAATTCCTCCCAGTCGGGAAGGTCGAGGCCGTGATCTGCGGCGCGTTCCTGGG
Source organism: Pseudomonadota bacterium (assembly GCA_038747015.1). Classification (GTDB taxonomy): domain Bacteria; phylum Pseudomonadota; class Alphaproteobacteria; order Rhodobacterales; family Rhodobacteraceae; genus Shimia_B. The sequence goes on along the minus strand of JBCDKE010000049.1, from coordinate 10,184 downwards.
TGGTGGCCCAGAGGGTGCGGAGCCAGTCGTCGCTGTCGCGGCCTTCGGTGAAAGCATCCGCTGTGCCTATGCGCCGCGCGAGGTCGGCGTAGATGTCGTATTCCACGCGGGCAGTGCCCGGCGGGTCTACGAGCCGGGGCATGGGGCTGAGCGCGTTGTCGGATTTTCCGGCGCAGAAATCGGTGCGTTCCTGAGGGGCGGCGACGGGTAGCACGATGTCGGCGTGGCGGGCGGTGGCGGTCCAGTTGAGATCGTTGACGATCACCGTCTCGGGCGTCTGGAACGCGCGGCGCAGGCGGTTGAGGTCCTGGTGGTGGTGGAACGGGTTGCCGCCCGCCCACCAGACCATCCGCGCGTGGGGCAGCGTGCGGGTCTGGCCTTGGTAGCCATACGTGCCGCCGGGATTGAGCAGCATGTCGGAGACCATGGCCACGGGGATGAAGTTCTGCACAGGGTTTTCGCCCTGAGGCAGCGCGCCCCAGCGGAACGGGCGTTCGATATTGCCGATATTGCCGTTGACGCCGTAGCCCACGGTAAAGCCGCCGCCGGGCAGGCCGATCTGACCCAGCATCGCGGCCAGTGTCACGGCCATCCACATGGGCTGTTCGCCGTAGTCGCCGCGCTGGACCCCGGCGGCGACGCCGATCATGGTCCGTCCGGCGGCCATGCGGCGTGCGAGGTCGCGGATGGCGTCCGCTGAGGTGCCGGTGAGGGTTGCGGCCCAGTCGGCGTCCTTGGGCAGGCCGTCTTCGCGGCCTAGAAGGTAGTTTTCGACCTGAGCGAAGCCCACGGTGTAGGCGTCGAGGAAGGCCGGGTCGTGGAGGTTTTCCACCAGCAGCGTGTGGGCGAGACCCATCATCAGCGCGGTGTCGGTGCCCGGGGTGACGGGCATCCATTGGGCGTCTATCCCGTCAGGGAGATCCGTTTGAAGCGGGCTGACATTGACGAACTTGACGTTATTGGCGGCACACTCGGCCAGATTTTCCGGCATCCGGTGGCGTGTGATGCCGCCGTCGCTGACAGCGGTATTGCGCAGGGCCATGCCGCCGAAGAGCACGACGAGGTCGCTGTGGCGAGCGATGACGGACCAGCGCGTCGCCTGGGCCACCTGATCGCGGTAGGGGCCAACGATGTGGGGCATGAGGCCGATGGCGGCGTTGTAGCTGTAGTTCCCTTTGGAATGGGTGAAGCCGCCTATCGTATTCAGGAAGCGTTTGAGCTGGCTTTGCGCATGGTGGAAGCGCCCGGCGCTGGCCCAGCCGTAGGAGCCTGCAAAGATCGCCTCGTTGCCGTGGTCGGCGCGGATGCGCGTGAGCTCTGAGGCGATGGCGTCGAGCGCGGTGTCCCAGCTGACCTCTACAAAGGCGTCCTGACCGCGCGGGACGGCGCCGGGGTCGCCTTGGAGCCAGCTTAGGCGGATTGCCGGGTGCAGGATCCGAGCGCGCCCGTGAAGCGAGGCGGGGATGTTGTCGTTGATGTCGGAGGGGGCGGGGTCTGCGCCGTGGCCGCCGACCCTCTGGATGCGTCCGTTCTGGACCGTTGCAACGCCGAGGCCCCAATGGCTCGCCGTGAGTTTGGTATCTTGATTGCCCATGGCACCAGACCGAGCTGACGGGTGGCAAATCACCCAAGGGCGACACTGGCACCACCTTGCCGGTCTGTCATCTGAAAATTTGGGTAACGGACGTCCTAGCCCAAGGCGCGGATCGCGTAGCGTTCGAGCACCTCGAGCGGGACCACTTCGGTGGCGCGCTTATGCGTGGCCTCGAGGCTCACATTGGGGGCGCAGCCTTCTTCGTGGGCCTGCATGAAACGACCCGCGCACAGACACCATTTGTCGCCGGGTTTGAGGCCCGGAAACCGGTATTCCGGGCGCGGGGTGCTCAGGTCGTTGCCGACATATTTGGAAAAGGCCAGGAACTCGGCGGTCATGACGGCGCAGACCGTGTGGCTTCCGGTATCGGCGGCGCATGTGTTGCAGGCACCATCGCGGAAGAAACCGGCCAGCGGGTCTAGCGAGCAGGGGGACAGAGGGCCGCCGAGGACGTTTTCGCTGGGGTCCTTTTGGAACGCTTCCCCTGGCTCGTCGGTCATATGTTGCCCTTTGCTAGTTTGCCGTGGCGTCTACGATGGCGCGCCACATGGCTATGTTTTCATCGATAACGCCGTCCTCCCGAAACTTAGCGTCGGCGCCGTTTTGGGCAATGAGGACGCCTGCTTCGGGGTCGAAGAAGAGGTACTGGCCGTAGATGCCCATCCCCATGTATTCATGGGTCGGGTTAGCGGGATCGATGTCGGATGGCATCCACCACTGATAGCCGTATCTGCGTTTGCCCGGTTCGGTGTTGGCGGAGGCGCGAGTCGATTCTGTCAGCCATTCCTGGCTGACAATGCGCTGACCCTGCCAGGTGCCGCCATTGAGAACCATTTGGCCGAAACGCGCGTAGTCGCGGGTCGTGAAATTGAGCCCACCAAGCGCGAAGGCCACGCCGTAGCCATCGGTGATATAGGCCCCGTCCTGTTCCAGCCCGAGGGGCTTCAGGACACGCTCGGTGAGCAGGTCCGCGACGCTTTCACCCGTGGCCCCGCGCAGCACCATGCCCACGACGTGGGTGTCGATGGAAACGTATTGGAACCGGTCACCCGGCTGAGTGAAGGTCTCGGTCAAGTCCTCGGTAAAGGCGTCCATGGAGCGGCCCAGCGCCAGCACGCGGCCCATGCGGTTAATGTCACTCGATTGGTCGAAATAGTCTTCGTTGAAGGTTACGCCCGAGGACATGTTGAGCACGTTGCGGATGGTGGCCCCATCATAGGCCGTGCCCACGAGGGAGGGCGCATAGTCGGTGACGGGGTCGTCTAGGGACGCGATTTCACCGCGGTCGACGGCGGTACCGAAGACGGTCGCGAGATAGCTTTTGGCCACGGACCAGGAGATGCGGCGCTCATCAGGGCCGGTGCCGAGGTAGTAGTCTTCGTGGACGATTTCGCCTTCGTGGAGCACGACGATGGAGGTCACGTTGCGCTCAGTGATCCAGTTGTCAAAGCCCGCGGGGAGCGTGATTGCCTCGCCCTCGGGCAGGGGCGAGACCGGGCCGTCGCCGCGTGGAAGTTCGGTCGAGAAAAAGAGATCCGGCATGGCCGAGAAGTTCGCGACGATCTTGTCTGGTGCGAAGAGCGAGTTCACCGCGAGAAGCTGGCTGATGCGGTCGCGGTAGGCGAAGGCCCCGACAGCGGCAATGACGGCGAGCGCGACAACGGCGCGGAATATCCATTTGAGCATGGTGATCCTCCCAGAGACATTTGCAGGTCAGCGCGAATGCGATCTTACCGCAAGGGCAACGTGGGGTCAGAGGCCCGGATCAATGCGGGGATCGGGGGCCTGCCAGTCGATCCAGCGGCCGTGGAAATCCATGCGACCGAGCGGAATGCGGATGTCGCCGGGCCAGAGGCGAAGCGTGAGAGCCGCGCCGGGGCCGGTGCCATCCGGTTCCATCTGGCCCCAGGCGAGAGGGGCGTCATCGGTGGCCTTGGCACCTGCGTCGCGGATCATCGCCTCGCCCGCCTGTTGCGCGGCCTCGGGCAGATATTGCCAGGCGATGGTCGAGTAGATCAGGTGCAGGTGGCCGGGTCGCGGTGCCAGCCGCGCGGGCAGCCAGTCGAGGGCGTCGCCCGCGTCGAGTTGGGCCTCGGTATCGGGCGCGAGAAAGAGGTCTATGGCAGCGCGGGTGCGCGCGAGGCGGTCGGCCTGATCGGGCCAGAGATAGGATTGCAGGCGCAGGGCCTCATCCGGGTTGGCCACATCGATGGGCATCAGGTCGACGCCGCGGGCCTCTGCCACATAGGCCGGACAGGGGGTGGGCGGGGTGCCACGCCATTCGGGGGCAAGTTGAACTGGGGATCCTTGGGGTCCCAGCGTTTTGCCCGCCGCCTGAAGGCAAAAGAAATCCCAGTTGAGATTGAGCCCCGCGCTGGCGCCGACCTCGGAGACCACGAGGGGTTTTGCGTAGCGCGCGGTGAGCCAATGACCCAGCGCGATCATGAAGGCGGCGCGCCGCACTTCGTTGGTTTGCGGCGGGTTATCCAAGGCCTTGAGGAGCGCGGGCTCGTGATCGGCGAACGTATGGGAAAGGGCGGCGGTGAGGGTGTCGTCGCCCATTTCGTTGGGTGGGTAGCTGGCGGAGAGCGTGGGTGCCGCGCCCTTGAGATGGAGCAAGTGCAGGCCGCCCGCGATCCGGAGCGGGATCGAGTCTTGGGACGGGCCGAGGCGGGCGGGGTCCCAGGAATTCAGGCGCTGGGCGAGCGTGCCTTCGCCGGGCAGGGCGTCTGGCACTAAGGGCAGCATGCGCGCCATGAACGGCGAGCCAAGGGCCTCGCAGGATTTAGCCTGATAGGCGAAGGCCTCGCGCAGGGCGGGCGTCAACGGAATCTGTCCACCAGTTTTTGCAGCGGGCTGCGGGTGTCTTCGGGTTCTTCTGCGGGCGCAGGTTTCGGCGCGGCCTGCTGCGCGGCCTTTGCGGCGGCGATTTTGCTTTCGGGGGCAGGGTTGGAGGCGGGCTTTGGCTCCTTTTTCGGGGCAGCCGCCTTTTTACCGCCTGAAGAGCGCGGCGGGTTCGTGCGCAGGCTCACGGCGTTCATGAAACGGCCCGCGTCGCCCTTGGCGAGCTCTGCCGCGCCGTCGGAGATGCCGCGGAGCATGTCGTCGAGCCAGTCCTCATCGGCCTTGGGGAAGTCGCGCAGGACATAGCCCGACACAGCGTCTTTGTGGCCCGGATGGCCGATGCCCATACGGACACGGCCGTAAGCCTCGCCGATATGGCCGTGGATCGAGCGCAGCCCGTTATGGCCTGCGTGCCCACCGCCGCGTTTGACCTTGAGCTTGCCCGGGGCGAGGTCGAGTTCGTCGTGAAAGACCACGACGTCCTCGGGGGTGAGTTTGTAAAAGCGCAGCGCCTCGCCCACAGCCTGACCGGAGCGGTTCATAAAGGTCTCGGGCTTAAGCAGGAGCACCTTTTCGCCGCCAAGGGTGCCCTCGCTTGCCGAGCCTTGGAACTTGCTGCGCCAGGGGCTGAAACCGTGATCGTCGGCCAGACGGTCGAGCGCCATGAAACCGATATTGTGACGGTTGCGGGCGTATTTGCCGCCGGGATTTCCAAGGCCGACAAAGAGTTGCATCGGGATCTCCTTCGCTTCGGGGACCGTTTACCACGAAACATCGCCCGCGCCACTGGTGGTAAAGGTTTGGAATATTCGCGAACCTGTGCATATTGCGCTCAAAAGTTGAGCTACCCCAATATAAGGGGTGCCGTCCGCCAATTTCGGGACAAGGAGACCCTCAATGGCCGCAGCCTTAACCACAATCATCACGTTCGGGATCGTCATGGCGCTCCTGCTCGTGGCCTACTGCACTGTGCGGTGGTGGAACCTGCGCGCGATCGGCGTGACACCGGTGCCGCTATTTACCTTTATTGCGATCCTGTTCACGTCCGGGTTGGACGTGGGTCTGATCATGTTCCCGTTGACTGAATTCCCAACCTATGCTGACCCGGCGAACGCGGCTGATTACGGGTTTACCAACCCGCTTTCGATCGAGTTCGGTTTCTGGGGCTTCGCGATCTGGGGCTTTTATTTCCTGACGAGTTTCTATTTCTGCGTGATCGAACCGCGGGTGAAGTTCTTTGAAATTCCTGCGGTGAAGATCCTCAATAACATCGTGATCATCGGGACCTGCGCGTTCACGGCATCGCTGTTCCTGGTCTATCTGCCCTACTACATCCCGGAGATCGGCGACGGCGAAACCGTGGTGGCGACGTTCTATGTGATCGTGTTCTGCGTGATCCTGGCGGCGGCCTATTCGAGCACCGATATCAAGTTCGTGCGGATCCTGTCCGTGGGATCGTCGGTGGTCTTTGTCTGCCTGATCGCGTTCATGTGGCTCTACGGAGGTCAGGGCGTTGGCGGGCTTGCCTCGAACCTTGGCACGTTGACGAGCGGTTATTTCGGGAACCTCCACAAGTTCCTGACGCCGATCAACGACTACCACGAATTCTACCTGTTCTGGTGGTTCGCCTGGTCGATCATGATCGGTCAATTCACCTCGCGCTTTGTGGGCGGGCTGAAGACCCAGCACCTGCTGCTCGCGCTTTTGGTGATCCCGTCGATCCCGCTCGCGGTGTGGTTCTCGGTCCTCTACCACTACCATGTGGAAGGCATCGCTACGGCGGGTCTGATCAACACGATCATGATCATCGTGGGCATCACCTTTGTGATCAACTCGCTCGACTCGTTGATCCGGCTCTATTCCGACAACCTGTCACTGACGGTCTCGCGTCTGGGTAAGCTGCCCTACATCGCGATGAATGTGGCGGTCCTGTTTGGTCTGACGCTGGCGTTCCAGAGCCAGTGGCTGCAGATCCAATGGGTTGGTGCGGTCGTGGTGTTCATCTACGTGGCGTGCCTGATCTACATCCTGCTGCGCAAGCGCGGCGAGGTGGCTGCGATCAAGACGTCGCCGGAAGAGAACACGCTCGACTTTGGCAAGATCGAAGCGGTTCACTGAGCCGGCTCACAAATTAAAAAAGGGGCCTTTCGGGGCCCCTTTTTGTTTGTTCGCCTAGACGTCGTCGCCGCGCCCAGGTGGCATCCATGCGCGGTCTTCATCACCCACGGCAAAGGCGTTGCCCTTACCAAAGATCTGGGCCTCACGTTCTTCCATCAGCTCTTTGGATCGCTCGACATAAGCCGTGTTCTGGCTGATCGGGATATCGGGGTCATAGAGCTGTGCCATGATCGCGATGGCTTCGCGATCATCTTCGGTGAATTTCTTGGCCATGAGTTCGGCGTCAAAGGGATGAATGCCGAGAACCTCGTAGGCGGAACGGCCCATGCGCACGCTGGAATCGAAGGTTTCGCGGATGATCTCGCGCACCCCCGCCGCGTAGAGTTCGTACACGTGCTGGCGATCCACGGCGCGGGCCACAATGGTCACGTCAGGGTGGTGATGGCGCACATGGTGGACGAGCGTGTTGATTTGCTCTTTGCCGTCGATGGCCACTACCAGAAGCTTGGCCTTTTCGATGCCCGCGGCGTGCAGCATGTCGGCGCGGGTGGCGTCGCCGAAGAAGACCTTGAACCCGAAGGTGCGCAGCATCTCGAGCTGTGAGCCGCTGTAGTCCAGAACCGTCGTGGAGTAGCCCGCCGCGCGCAGCATGCGGTTGACGATGCCACCGACGCGGCCGTGGCCCGCGATGATGATGTCGCCGGGTTCGTCGATCTCGTCGGCCTCTTGCTGCTGCTCTTGGCTGAACCGAGGCGCGATCACGCGTTCATAGAGAATGAAGAGGAGCGGCGTGATCAGCATGGAGAGCGCCACCACCAGCAGAAGCTGGTCCGCCACGCTTTGCGGGATGACCTGATTTGCCGTTGTGAAGGACAAGAGCACAAAGCCGAATTCACCTGCCTGAGCGAGACCAAGGCCAAAGAGCCATCGGTCTGCACCCTGGAGTTTGAACACGTAGGACAGCGCAAGGAGGACGATCGCCTTGAGCGCGATCAGGCCCACGGTCATCGCAAGGACGCTGCCGATGTCGCCGAAGAGCAGCCCGAAATCGATGGCCGCACCAACGGTGATGAAAAAGAGACCGAGGAGGAGGCCCCTGAACGGGTCGATATCGCTCTCAAGTTCGTGCCGGTATTCGCTGTTGGCGAGGACGACGCCTGCGAGGAAGGTACCGAGGGCTGGCGAAAGGCCCACCGCCATCATCAGGAGTGCGATGCCCACGACGAAAAGCAGGGCGGTGGCGACGAAGAGTTCGCGCAGGCCAGCCATGGCAATGAAGCGGAAGATCGGGCGGGTGAGGTAGTTACCCAAGGCCACGACCGCGCCGATGGCGGCAATGGTCACAAGGGTGGTTTGCCAGCCGTTGAGCCCGTCGACGAGGCTGACGGACATGCCGTGCCCATCGCCATGGCCGTCGCCGTGGCCATCCCCGTGGCCGTCACCATGGCTTTCACCATGGCCGCCGCCGTGGTCAGCGCCATGGGCGCCGTCGGCGGCACTGTGGGCCACGTCCATCAGCTCTGGCATTGCCAGAAGCGGGATGAAGGCAAGCATCGGGATCACCGCGATGTCCTGGAAGAGCAGGACAGAGAAGCTGGATTGCCCGCCGTCGGAGCGCATGAGGCCCTTTTCATTGAGCGTTTGCAGCACGATTGCCGTGGACGAGAGCGCCAGCACCATGCCGATGGCAAGCGCAATGGTCCACGGTTGGCCGAAGGCCATGGCAATCCCCATGACGAGCACCGTCGTGCCGCCCACTTGGAGGCCGCCGAGGCCCAAAAGCTTGGCCCGCATGGCCCATAGCATCTTGGGTTCGAGTTCGAGGCCGACGAGGAAGAGCATCATGACAACGCCGAATTCGGCGAAGTGCTGGATCGAGATAACGTCGACGCCGAGCGCTGCCAGAAGCGGGCCGATCACGATGCCTGCAATCAGATAGCCTAGCACGGACCCTAGACCCAGACGCGTGGCGATGGGCACCGCGATGACGCCGGCGACAAGGAAGATAAATGCGAGAAGAAGAAATTCAGCCATGGGTCACCCTTTGATCCGTGCTGCAACCTGATCGGCCACGACGAAGCCGCCTTTGTCCGAGAGATCATAGGCGTCGTCGCGGATCGCCGCCAATATCTGAGCATAGCCCGCCGCGTGGGCTGTGATTTTTTCTTCGGCCTCCGCCGCTAGCGACGCAAAGAGCACGTATGGGTCCGAAAAGGACATCTTGCAGAGCGTTGCCGTTTGCTGAAGCGGGGTCAGGAAGTCGCGGATTTCGTGGTTGTTGTGGCCGCCGGTCGAGTAGGCATCGATGGGGCCACCAGCCGTCAGCGCGAGCATCATCGTCTTGCCCGCCAGCGCCATACCTTTGGAGCCGTAGGCAAAGCCGTGCTGGAGCACGAGGTCCTGCCATTCCTTTATGAGGCTGGGCGTGGAGTACCAGTAGAACGGAAACTGGAAGAGGATCACGTCATGTTCGACGAGGCGTTCCTGTTCCTTGTGCACGTGGATGTCGTGGCGCGGATATTCGGCGTAGAGATCAACAAAGGTGATCCCGTCGACGGCCTTGGCGACGTCGGCCATTGCTGAGTTGGCGCGGCTAAAGCGCTGGCCCGGGTGGGCGTAGATCACAAGTAGCTTCGCCATGGGCGGCCTCCGTTCCCCGTTTTGTCTTGGCGCAGACCCTAAAGAGTTGGGCGCTGACATCTAGGGGGAATGATTAGAACTAAGTGTTCGACTTTTGCGAACTCTGGATGTCTTGGGCTTGAATGCTGCCGGGGTATAAAAAAAGGGCCTCCGAGAGGCCCTTTTCGTAGACTTATCGAGCAGCGGATTACTCTTCGCCGCTCTGTTCGGTGCTTTCGACCTCATCTGCGGCCACTTCTTCACCTTCGGCCTCATCTTCGTCGCCGCCGCCGATGCCTTTGGGCGCGGCGATGTTGGCGATCACGAAGTCGCGGTCGATGGTTGGCTTGGAGCCCTCAGGAAGCGTGATGTTCGAGATGTTGATCGTGTCACCGATCTCGAGGCCCGTGAGGTCCACAGTAAGCTTTTCAGGGATGTCACCGGCGGTAACCACCAGTTCGACTTCCGGACGCACAACGATGAGCGAGCCGCCTTTTTTGAGGCCGGGTGCTTCGCCTTCGTTTTCGAATTCGACCGGGATGAACAGGCCGATTTTCGTGGTGCGGCGCAGGCGCATCAGGTCGAGGTGCGTCGGCAGGTCCTTCACAACATCGCGCTGAACGTCGCGGCAGATGACGCGGACGTCGTCGTGGCCTTCGACCTTGAGGTTGAAGAGCGTCGACTTGAAGCGGCCTTCTTTGAGCTTCTTGAGAAGCACGTTGAAGGGGATGTTGATTGGGAGCGGATCGGTGTCACCACCGAATACGATGCCAGGTACTTGCCCGTCGCGGCGAGCTTGGCGGGCGGCCCCCTTGCCTGTCCCCGCGCGTACCGTGGCGTGAAGATCAGGGATCTGACCAGCCATTGGTATTTCCTATCATGTTGAGGCGAGCGTCCTCCAAGGGTGTACGCCCGCGTGGAAGCCGTGCCTTTAGACGTCTTTTCGCACTTTGAAAAGGGCTTTGGTTGTTGCTTTGGACGGGTAGTCGTGAAAGCGGGCTAGCATGGG
>JBCDKE010000048.1:0-21820 GCA_038747015.1 Pseudomonadota bacterium | reverse complement strand
TTCCTCAGAAGGCAGCACACGGCGGGTGCCGCCCTTGGTCGGTAGCGCCCAGAACCGGCGGAGCTGTGGCGGGATCGGAAGCAATGCGCGCAGAGGCGTCTTGTCCGATTTGCGCTGCATCTCCAGCGCCAGGGCAAAGCCGGTATTGGGCAGGAAGGGGAACGGGTGTGCGGGGTCGATGGCCAGGGGTGAAAGCACCGCGAAGACCTGGGTGACGAAGACCTCGCGGAGGTATTCCTTGTCCTCCTCGCAGAGCTCATCGGCCGTGAGGATCGAGATATTCTCGGCCTCCATCAACTGCCGCAGATCGGCAAAGACGTCTTGTTGGCGCTCCATCAGGCGGCGCGCGTCGGCATTGATCAGCACGAGCTGTTCGGCGGGGGAAAGCCCGTCGGCGGCAGGCGTGGTATTCCCGGCCTTGGCCAATTCACGCAGGCCCGCCACGCGCACGGTGTAGAATTCATCGAGGTTCGTGGCCGAGATCGACAGAAACCGTAGTCGCTCTAGTAGCGGCACGCGCGGATTTTCGGCCTCTTCCAGGACCCGCCAATTGAAGCTCAACCAGGACAGTTCGCGGTTAAAGAACCGCGCAGGGCCTTCCACGTCGAAATCCGGCGCCGTGACGGCGCGGGTGTCGGAGTGCAAAAAGTCCGCGTGGGTCTGAACCAGATCTTTCATAAATCGCTACTGCCAGGTGAATGTGACAGCAGAGTGTCGCTCTATTCGTGCCCGGCGTCCAGCACCCTGGCCGCCAAGCGGGTGGTTATGTTGCGCTTTTCCGCCAGCGAGAGCGCGTCGAGTGCCTCTACGATGCGGGCGATTTCAACGTAGGAGCGGCCCATTCGCGCGGTCAGATAGCGAGCGAGATCGGGCGCGGGATTGAGCTGACGATCTGCCATTAGCTTTAGCAGGATCGCGGTGAGTGCGTCGTCGTCGGGTTCGTCGATGTGGGCAACGGTCGTTGCCTCAAGACGGCTGCGAAGGTCCGGTAGTTTAATGGGCCAAGTCGCAGGCGCGGTGCGCGCGATGATGAGGAGAGGAAGACCCGCAGTCGCCAGATTGTTGTGCAGGTGAAAAAGCGCCTCTTCTGCGGCGGCGTCCCCGGCCACGAGGTCTGCCTGATCGACAGCAACGGGCCGCTCAGAGCGGGTGGGGATGTCCGGCGCCGCGATCAGTTTGCCGCCCGCCTCACCGGCCCAGATGTGGGCCAAATGCGTTTTTCCGGAACCTGCCTCGCCGGTCAGCACCAGTTTGCCATTGGGCCAGCGCGACACGTCATCCAGGAGACCCCGCGCCACGGCGCTTGCATCAGAGGGGTAAAAGTCGTGCGGGGCGAAGGAGGTCTGTCGGGGCTGCGGAAAGCTGAGCTGCTCAGCCATCCTCGCTGGTACCGCGATAGAGGAGCCCGGCCTTATATTCCTTGATAAAGAACCGCGCGAAGACACCGATGGCGGCGGCCACGGGGACGGCGATCAGGAGCCCGATGAAGCCCATGAGCGCGCCAAAGACAGAGAGGGCCAAGAGCAGCCATACCGGGTGCAGGCCCACGGAGCTGCCCACGAGTTTTGGGGTCAGCACATTGCCTTCCATCATCTGCCCGGCGACGAAGATCGCGGCGACGATGGCGATGCGGAACCAGTTTGTGGCGTAGGTGACGGTGTCGCCGTCCACGACCTCAACCGATCCCCAGTACTGGAAGATCGCGAGGCCAACCGCGAGTGCGCCGCCCAACAGCGCCCCGAGATAGGGGATAAAGGTGACCATGCCAGCCACGAACCCCACGATGAGGCCAAACTGCAGGCCCACGGCCATTAGCGCCACAGCGTAGTAGGTGCCAAGGATCAGCGAGACGGTGCCCATGCCGCGCACGAAACCGGCCAGCACGGTGTCGATGTCGCGGGCCAGTCCGCGAATGGTTTCGACGTGGTCGCGTGGCAAAAGCTTGTCGATTTCGGCGACCATATTGTCCCAGTCGAGAAGCAGGTAGAACGATACCACGGGCACGATGACGAATAGCAGGATGATGCTGATCACGCCGGCGGCGGAGTCGAGCACGGTGGTTACCAGTTCGCCGCCTCGACTCTGGATGGTTTCGCCGATGGTCAAAAGCGACTGCCGCACGACGCTGTTTTCATCCATGAGCGATGGGTAATTTTCGATGAGGAAGTCACGCAGGTTCGTGAACATCGTGGGCGCTGCATTGAAGAGGGCTACCGCCTGTTGGACGAGTGCCGGCACAACCAGAATCACGGCTAAAACAAATATAAACACAGCAATCACCGTAATGATCACCGTCGCCATCACGCGCGAACAGCCGAGCTTTTCCAGACGGTCAGCAACCGGGTCGAGAAAGTAGGCAATGGCTGCGCCGATGATGAAAGGCATCAGCACGGACCTGAGGTACCATAGCGCCAATACAAATATCAGCGCGGCGGCGAGCCAATAAAGCACTTGCGTTCGGGTGGGCAGGGCCATGGAAATCTCTTTGCGGTTTCTCCTTTCGTCGGGCTTTGGGACGCTGACTGCAAGGGAAAAATGGAGCGTTTTGATTGCCCATCTTGGGATGGGTTGCGCAGGTTTTGGCTCAGGACCACAAGTGGGTGGGAGTTTTGAGGGTTTGTGGTTCTAAGCGAACTCGCCCTGGGGCTGCACAGCGCTCGACAGCGGAAAGTAGAGCCGGGCCTCAAATCCAACAGGGAACAGGTTAGACAACTTAAGAACGCCGCCGCTCTGTTCGGCGAACCCGCTAACCATTGATAACCCGAGTCCAGAGCCCTGTCCGACTTCCTTTGTCGTAAAGAAAGGATGCGTGGCCCTATCCAGAATGTCTTCGGGCATTCCCGGTCCGCTATCCCTGACGATAATCAAGGCTTGGTCATTCTTTGGGTCTCGGTCGACATTGATTGAGATTTCGCCTGGTCGACCGTCGAGCGCATCGCTGGCGTTTTTGACCAGATTCATCAGCGCCGTTTCCAACATGGCCTGGTCAGCGCGGACTTGTACCAACTCACGGTGTTCAGCGATCTCGAGCGAAACCGTGGCAGGAAGCATCCTCGAGCACACCCCGGCAAAGCCCTTGATGGTGCTGTTCAGTTCCAGGTTCTGAGGCTGCAGATTTGAACGGCGAGAATATGCCAAAAGCTGCCGCACTAATTGTGCAGCATTACCCGATGCTTGATAGGCTTCTTGCAACAAGGTGTCTTTTTCACGTGGGGCCTGCACAATGCGCGCCAATTCAATATTCCCAGAAATCACAGTCAAAAGATTATTAAAGTCATGGGCAACCCCGCTAGTGAATTGACCTAGCGCGCTCATTTTCTGGTCCTGTGCTTCCGACATGCTTCGTTGATAGAGAGCTACACGCAACGCTACTGTTTTGCGGACGCTATGGACGAAGTAAGCAAGAACGGCAGTGGCACCAATCAAAATCGCCGCTGACATCTCAGGTCCGGGCGCATGTATAGCGGTTCCTAGTGCAAATCCGAAAGTAGTGAGGGCAACGACGAGCAGGTCGGTGTATAGAGCTGCCCCAACTCGAGAATGGCTGGACATGCAATGCAGTCCCTGACCCGCCAGAATGCACATGCCAATGAATGCGAGCGCTCCGCCCTCAGCCCACGCGAGGTAGGCGGACATGGCTCCAACCCAGGATCCCAATAGCAAACTTGCAGCAGCGGCCGCTGCGAATTTTCTCGTCGAGATGCGTTTTGATTTGCTTTTGAGAAGGCGGACGTAAAAGACGTCGCCAAGCGCATAGAGCAGTCCCCAGACAGCGATCGTTGGGTCCCCTAAGGTGGGCCACAGAAGGATGCCGGATATTGCGATCAGTGCTCTGCGGATAGATATTTCTGCGGGGCTCGATGCATCTGCTTCGACGAATGTCTCGAAATGCTTTTGGCGATTGAATGCAAACATAAACGGATGCACACCTTCTAAAATACTAAATGCCATTCTTAGTCAGATGACTTTCTTGTAAAGACGCTATCACCTGTTTTGATTTTGTCTATGGTAATTAAGATTTTCGCCCTTGAACCATGTTTCTGAGCATCGCGGTCAAAAGACGCTCGCTGTGTATTTGAAATAAAAAAGGCCGGGCGCGTGCCCGGCCTTTTTATTGATATCTTGATGGTTAGTGGCAGGCAGGACGCGTGCCGGGCAGCAATACTTTGTCGATCACGTGGATCACGCCGTTGTCTGCTTCGATATTGGCGATGATGACGTTGGCTTCCGCGCCAGTGCCGTCCGCGATGGATACGCCAGCGGAGGACGCATCGATGCACAGACGCTCGGCAGTGTTCACCGGCTTGTAATAGTTCGCGCCCGGCGCGAACTCATTAGCGAGCAGTTTGCGGTCATCGACGTGATACGTCAGGACAGCCTGCAGCTGGGCGAGGTTTTCGGGCTGGAGAAGGGTCTCAACAGTGCCTTCGGGCAGCGCTGCAAAAGCATCATTGACCGGCGCGTAGACCGTGAACGGGCCCGGGCCAGAGAGGGTTTCAACCAGACCAGCGGCCGACACTGCAGCCACGAGCGTGGAGAAGCGTTCGTCGCCAGCGGCAATGTCTACGATCGTGTTGGCGGAGGCAGCGGCACCCGTGAGGGCGATGGCGGCAGCGGCTACAGAGGTCTTGATGGATTTCATCATCGTTCTTACTTCCTGTTTTGCACCATGCTTGGTTACGCATGTAACTGGGCTTACGGGGTGGATTGCGTCGCAGTTCACCCCGATCACGCTTGCGTGATCTGGCGTGATCTGGCCAATTTCCGCTGAAATCTTTGATCCAAATCCTGCGTGCTGACTTTGCGTCACCTGCTTGCCCACGCCGGTGGGCTGATTTATGCGCAAAACAACGCCTTTGAGCCGGAGACACCCATGCGCCTAAGCCGCTACTTTTTGCCTGTCCTGAAAGAAACCCCCGCCGAGGCACAGATCGTGTCGCACCGGCTAATGTTACGGGCTGGCATGATTAAACAGGCCAGCGCCGGTATCTATAACTGGCTGCCCATGGGCCTGAAGGTGCTCATGAAGATCAAGCAGATTGTCGACGAAGAGCAGGCGCGCGCTGGTCACATTCCCGTGCTCATGCCCACGATGCAGTCGGCTGATCTGTGGCGCGAAAGTGGTCGCTATGACGATTACGGCGAAGAGATGCTGCGCATCCGCGACCGCCACGACCGCGATATGCTCTTTGGCCCGACGAACGAAGAGCAGATCACCGATATCTTCCGCTCTTACGTGCGCAGCTACAAAGACCTGCCGCTAACGCTCTATCAGGTGCAGTGGAAATTCCGCGACGAGCGCCGCCCGCGTTTCGGCGTCATGCGCGGACGCGAATTCTATATGAAGGACGGCTACAATTTCGACCTGTCGAAAGAGGCCGCGCTTCACGCGTATAATCGTCACTTGGTCAGCTATTTGCGCACCTATGAGCGCATGGGCCTGCAAGCCATCCCGATGCGCGCGGACAGTGGTCCCATCGGCGGCGACGATACCCATGAATTCCTCGTCCTGGCCGATACTGGCGAGAGCGAGGTGTTCTATGACAGCGCCGTGACTGACCTCACCTTCGGTGATCGCGAGATCGATTACGACGATGTGGACCAGTGCCAGAGCATTTTGGAGGAGTTCACCTCCAAATACGCGCGCACGGATGAAACCCATGACGCGGCGGTCTTTAACGAGATCCCCGAGGAACGCCGCCGCACGGCGCGCGGGATTGAGGTGGGCCAGATCTTCTACTTCGGCACCAAGTATTCCGACTCCATGGGGGCCGCGGTTCAGGATGCCGACGGCAACAAAGTGCCTGTGCATATGGGCTCCCACGGGATCGGGGTGTCGCGTTTGGTGGGCGCCATCATCGAGGCGTCCCACGATGACAAGGGCATCATCTGGCCAGAGGGCGTCACACCGTTCCACTGCGGGATTGTGAACCTCAAGCAGGGCGATGCAGAGGCCGACGCGGCCTGTGAGAGCCTTTACGCGCAGCTGACGGCTGCCGGGCTGGAGCCGCTCTATGACGATCGCAATGAGCGGGCAGGGGGCAAGTTTGCCACCATGGACCTGATCGGCCTGCCCTGGCGCATCACCGTGGGGCCGCGCGGTCTGAAGAACGGCGTGGTCGAGGTCGCGTCGCGCCGCACCGGCGAGAGTGAAGAGATGACACCAGAGGCCGCCATTCAGCGGATCACGTCGATTTACGCCGCCTGAGGCGCAGGGCGTTTTACCCCGCGCGCCCGATAGGGTAGCATCGCGTCGAAGAGACCCAGCAAAGGTGGGCGCGAGCAGATGATATTGCGGGTAATTGCCCTGGCATTCGGCGTCGCCGGCGCGGCTGGCTTGTCGCAATTCCCTGAATTTGCCCAACAGTACCTTCAGCGGCTCGCAGGTAAAGTTGATCAGCTGGAAGTACAGGTGATCGAGATCGATGCGGCGGCAGCCTCCTTTGATATGACGCGCGACGCGTACCTGGCCGATCTCGGCACCTCGCGCACAGGGGCCGCGGCGGCAGAAAGAGCCCGCGTTGAGATCGCCCTATATGTCCGATTGTCGACATATCTCGATGGCTTTCGGCAGGCCGGTGCCTTTGGCCGATTGGCGCAGGCCTATCGCGTGGCCGATGTCGATTTGGCGCAACGCACCTACGGCGACTATAAACCTGCGCTGCCGCTGACAATTGAAGGACTGAGCTTTGCAGCCCTCGGTTTCGTTGCGGGCTGGGGTATTTGGTCCATATTTTGGGCTATCGTTGGCTGGCCATTTCGCCGGCGGCGTCGGCGTCGCGAAGCCGAAGAATTCGCCCGCCTCGCAGCGCACAAGTCGGCCGAGACGAACGACGCCACCTTTGAGGAAGAAGAGGACGATGTCCCCTTCGTGGAATACGAAGGCGATATTCATGCAGCCATGACCCAAGAGTTGCCGCCGCTTACGCTGGCCGCCCATGACGGAACGGTTGTCGACCTTTCTATGCTCAAGGGACCCGCGGTGATCGTGACGTTTCCGCTGATCGGGCGTCCGGGTGAGGCCTTTCCCAAAGGTTGGGAGGAAGTGGACGAAGCAGACAACGCGACAGCGCTTGCCTGTTCCTTTCGTGATGCTTTTGACATGATCCGCACGGCCGGAATCCGCGATGTATTTGGGGTTTCGACACAAGACCCGGGGGCATTAGCAGAGGCCGCGCATCGTTTGGCATTGCCGTACACGCTGCTTTCCGACCCAAAGATGAGCCTGAGTTTCGCTCTCGATCTACCGCGCTTTATTCTGGATCATCAGCGGTACATGTCACCGGCGGTCATCGTTGTGCAATCCGGGCGCATCCTCGCAGCGCTACATCCTATCAAACACGCGCCCACTGCTGCTCCCCGACTTCTGGAGAAGTTGGAGCAAGCTAAAGCCGCCCATCAGGAGGCGCTCACCGCATGAGCTCTGCCCGCCCGTTTGCTGCCTATGAATGGATGATCGCCTGGCGATATGCCCGTGCCCGCCGTGCCGAGGGCGGCGTGTCCACGATGACCTGGATTTCGATAATCGGGATCATGCTGGCAGTGGCCGCGTTGATTATCACGTTGGCGGTGAGATCCGGTTTTCGCAGTGATTTCGTGGATACGATCCTCGGTTCCAACGCCCACGTGACGGTCTACCAGTCGGTCGTGTTCACGGCAGATGGCCCCACGGAGCGGACCATTGCGGAATACGACGCGCTGGCCGACCGCATTCAGGACATTCCCGGCGTTACCCGGGCCGCCCCTCTGGTGCGCGGGCAGGTCATGGCGAATTTCGGGGAGCGCAACACCGGCGTCGAAGTCTACGGTATTAGCGCCGAAGACCTGTCGACCCTGCCGCGCATCGCGGATCCGGAGGCTTCGGTCGGATCCATTACGGATTTCGAGGATGGAGTCGCAATCGGTTCTGGCATCGCGCGCGAGCTGGGCCTGACCGTCGGGGACGCGATCAAGCTGATCTCACCTAACGGAGTGCGCACAGCCTTTGGCACCAGCCCTCGGGTCAAGTCTTTCCCTGTCACCTACGTCTTTACGGCGGGCCGCTATGACATCGACCGCACGCGCATCTACATGCCGTTCAGCGAAGCGCAGCTCTATTTCAACCGCGACGGGGTGGCTGACGAGATTGAAATCATGGTCGAAGACCCAGAAAACGTTGAGGATTTGAACTACGATATCCTCGCCGTCGCAGGAGACCGGTCGATCATCTGGACCTGGCAGGACAGCGCGGCGAGCTTCCTGAGGGCGCTCACCATCGAGGACAACGTGATGTTCATCATCCTGTCTGTGCTGGTGCTGCTCGCCGCCATGAACATCGTCTCGGGCATCATCATGCTGGTGAAAAACAAGGGCGCCGATATCGGCATCCTGCGCACAATCGGGCTGAGCGAGGGCGCGGTGATGCGCGTCTTTTTCCTCTGCGGGGCAGGGATCGGAATTGTGGGCACAGTGCTGGGCGTGATCCTCGGCGTGACCTTCGTGATCTACATCCAGGAGATATTTAGCCTCGTGAATTACATCTCCGGTGGCGGGGTTTGGGACCCCTCGATACGGGGGCTCTATGAGCTGCCGGCAGAGCTGCGCGCATGGGACGTATTCCGGTCCGTGGCTCTGTCGCTGTTCTTGTCATTCACAGTCACGATCTTCCCGGCCCGTGCTGCGGCACGCCTGAACCCGGTAGAGGCGCTGCGCTATGAGTGAGGTGCTGAAACTGGCCGGGCTGTCCAAGGCGTACAACGCCGGTAAGCCTAATGAGATCAGGGTTTTAGAGGGGCTCGATCTGACCCTTCACGCAGGCGAGGTCGTGGCACTAGAGGCGCCTTCCGGTTCCGGGAAATCCACGTTGCTGCATATCGCAGGGCTCCTCGACACGCCCGACGCGGGCGAGGTGGTGATTGCCGGTGAAGTGGCCGGGAAATCCGATCACCAGCGCACAGGGCTACGCCGGGCGGCACTGGGATTTGTCTATCAGTTTCACCATTTGCTCCCTGAGTTCACGGCACTCGAGAATATCCTCCTGCCGCAGCTGGCGGCGGGCGTTTCACGGGGGTCGGCCACGGATCGGGCCATGGCGCTGCTCGGTTCCGTGGGTCTCGAAGGGCGCGCGTCCCATCGCCCGGCAGAGCTGTCGGGCGGCGAACAACAACGTGTCGCTTTCTGCCGCGCGGTCGCGAACCGGCCCAAGGTACTCTTGGCCGATGAGCCCACTGGGAACCTCGATCCGGAGACGTCGGACACGGTGTTCGGGGCGCTGTTGAAACTGGCCCGCGAGGACGGGATGGCCGCACTGGTTGCCACGCACAACCCGGCGCTTGCGGCACGGATGGACCGCAGACTGCGGCTGGCTGCCGGGCGCGTGGAGGAGGAATAAATGCTTGTTTCCGTTGAGGATATTCATGCGGCGGCGCAGAAAGCGCTGGTCACTGCCGGGGCCGAGAATTGGATCGCGGAGAGCGTCGCGAACGCGGTGGCCCATTCCGAGGCCCACGGCAACGTCATTTGCGGGCTCTATTATCTGGAGAGCTATTGCCTGCAGCTCCGCTCTGGGCGCGTGCGGGGCGATGTGGAGCCTGAGGTGTCGCAGCCGAAGCCTGGGGCGGTGTTGTCGAACGCCAAATTCGGGTTTGCACAGCCTGCCTTCGCGCGGGGGTTGCCCGCGGCGTTGGAGACTGCGGAGGGGCAGGGGGTCGCGCTTTTCTCTGTGGCCCATGCCCATACCTGCACGTCGCTGGGATACTTCACCGAGCAGATCGCGCGGGCGGGGTATGTGGCGATGGGCTTTACCAACGCCACGGCCATTGTGGCGCCACCCGGTGGGGCCAAGCGGGTTTTGGGGACCAATCCATTTGCGTTCTCGGTGCCGGGTCCGGACGGGTTGGCGATGCATTACGACAGCTCCACTTCCGCCGTAGCGCTGGGCAAGATCACGATGGCGAAGGCCGCAAATGAAGCGATCCCAATGGGTTGGGCGGTGGATGCCGAAGGTAACCCTACCACCGATCCTGAGGCTGCGCTGGGCGGGTCGCTGGTGTCGGCGGCGGGGCCGAAGGGCTGGGGGCTGGGGCTTTTGGTCGAGGTGATGGCCTCGGCACTGACCGGGTCGGTGAGTTCGACGACGGTCAAGGGACTCAAGCTCACGGAAGGCGACCCCCATGACCTCGGCCAGACCTATCTCATTGTAAAAGCAGATGTTTTCAGCGACCGGTTTGGCGCGGCGATTGCGGATTTGCAGGCCTCGGTGGCCGGGGATCCGGGGGCGCGGCTGCCGGGGGCGGGGCGGGCGCCGATGGATCAGGTGGACGTGCCTGATGCGCTCTGGGATCTCACGCTGAAGCTAGGAGCAGAGGCCTGATCGCGGGGCGTCTGGCCAGGCGATAAAGACCCGGGGGCGGGGGAGATCGCCTATGGGAATTTCTTTTGATATCAGCTGCTTGAGCCGTTCCGTGCGCGCCCCATCAGGGTCGAGCGCGGCGCAACAGACGTACTCCTCGACGAGGCTCGCCTGCTGTTCGTAGCCGTAGCTGAGGAAGGGCTGAACGCTGTCGGGATCAAAGAGGTAGGGGTCGTCGGAGCGCAGGTGCTCGGTGGCTGCTTTCAGCGGGTGATAATTGGTACGTTCCCGGTTTTGCCACTGCCAGACATGGGTCATTTCATGGGCAAAAAACATCGCCTCATAGAGGTTGATGGCCTCTGGATAGCGCGGGAGAAAATCCTCTAAACTCCAGTTTTCGCTGAGTAAAAGCTGATTGAAGGCCACCATCCCTGCGGGCGTGACCTTGAGCGTGCCGGTGCGGGCGGGGACCACGCGTTCCTGGCAGGTGACGCGGGGGCGCGGGGGCACGTTGACGGTGAAAGAGCGCAGGGGCGCGTCGGGGAGAATGCGGACCTTGGCGGGGTCGAGGGACGGGCCGAAGAGGTCAGAGACGAGCGCGGTTTCGGTCCCCGTGAGGGGACGGCCACAGGCGGCCAGAAGCAGGAATATCAGGATCAGCGCGCGGTGCATTAACCGTCAGTTTTGCGCCAAAACCGGCCAGCCACAACCCGTACAGAACCTGTACAGAAACCGTATGGCTACGAGTCAGGAATTTGCAGGGTGATTCCTCGTTAACCTTTGGGTTGTGGCGGATCGGCGCGGGCGGGTCCGGGGTGCGCGTGGGGCGGTGGGTTGGAGACCCAGCCCACGGGGCGGGGGGTGTGCGGTTGGTGGGAGTGGCGGTGCGCGATGCGCACCCTACGGGGATCGTTTCAGGACCGAACGGGGTGGGTGTTCTTCGCAGTGGTCTTGGTTTCGTGCGGGGTGTTGTTGCGGAGGAGCGCCCGCGCTCTGGGGATGAGCTGCGTCTCGGAGACTGTCCGGGGGACAGTCTCAGCAGCGAACCGCCTGGTGGCGGGGAGTGCTTTGGTGGAGTTGGCGTGCGGAGGCCAGCGCCCGACCGACCTGGAGGGCTATCGGTGTGGCTGTTCTGCGCGGTGGTCTTGGTTTCGTGCGGGTTGTTGGTGCGGTGGAGCGCCCGCCCTCCGGGGGGAGGTCGGTCGGGCGCTGGCCGGTGTGTTGGCCTTGGCAATCACGTCGCAGCATCAACAGCAACGCCGACTTGAGTAGCAACTACGAAATTGCAAACTGACGACGAGGCATTCGTTAGAATTCCGGCAAAGAAGACTACTGGTTCGTTGTCCTCACGTCTTATGCCAAAGACAGGCGACCCACTCATGCCGGCCAAGTCGGTCAAAGAAGTACTTGTAACTCTAAAGGAATGACATCCTTCCATGTGTGGCTCGCACATTTCCCCGTGAACGCAACTTGGTGATCTCTTGAATTCGTTTTTGTCGTAATCGATCCTATTTGCGCTTCCGGGATAACCAACTGAAAATACGCGCAATGCAGACAGAACAGGGGAGGCCAGCTCTTCTGGTTTTGCGTGCCACCATCTTACGTCCTGCATCGCTTTTGCTTTTACCGGTTCGGTAAATTCAAAAACCACTAGGTCTAAATCGCCTACTGTATCAAAGACCGCCCTGTGCGAGGTTATGAGCCTTTGCTTGGTTTCGCCTTTGCCGTTCGCGTTCGTGAAAATAGCGAATTGGTCGTACCTCGCCTCTAAAATAGAAAGCTGATGCGAAGAGCAGGCTGCGAAGTAACGGTCGTTGATCGTGAAACGAAATGAGCTGGCGGAAATGAAGAAGCTCTCCAAATCCTCGTACTCGGTGAGAAACAACGCTGGATCGATGTAGGCTACCAAACTTTCTGTTAGAGAATTTGCAGGGACCCACAGCCCGTTTACGCTGAAACTAGTTGCAACTCTTGATCCTAAAATGGTTTTGCGGTCGATCAAACATCCAACTCTTCCACAAACCGCGCGTTCTCCTGAATATACTGAAACCGCATCTCCGGTTTCTTGCCCATGAGACGCTCCACGAGGTCTCCGGTTTCGCCGGGCATGTCCTCGTCGATGGTGACGCGGATCAGTTTGCGGGTCTGGGGGTTCATGGTGGTCTCTTTGAGGTCCTTGGCGTCCATTTCACCGAGGCCCTTGAACCGCGAGACGTCGATTTTGCCTTTGCCGCCGAGGCCTTTGTCGAGCCATTCGTCCCGTTCGCGTTCGTCGATGCAGTAGACGCGCTTGGCGCCTTGGGTCAGGCGGTAGAGGGGCGGGCAGGCGAGATAGAGGTGCCCGGCGTCGATGAGGGGGCGCATCTGGGTGAAGAAGAAGGTCATCAGGAGTGACGCGATATGGGCGCCGTCGACGTCGGCGTCGGTCATGATGATGATCTTGTCATAGCGCAGGTCGTCGAGGTTGAATTTCGTGCCTAGGCCTACGCCGAGCGCGTCGCAGAGGTCCTTGATTTCGGCATTGGTCGAGATTTTGTTGGACGCCGCGCCCAGCACGTTCAGGACCTTGCCGCGCAGGGGCAGCATGGCTTGATATTTGCGGTCGCGGGCCATCTTCCCCGAGCCGCCGGCGCTGTCGCCTTCGACGATGAATAACTCGGTGCCGTCGCGTGTTTGTTTAGAACAGTCCACCAGCTTGCCGGGAAGTCTGAGTTTCTTTGTGGCGGACTTGCGTTGTGTTTCCTTCTCGGCCCTTCTGCGCAGCCGTTCTTCGGCGCGCAGGATGAGGAAATCGAGGATGGCGCCTGCCGATTTCGGGTCTTGGCCCAGCCAGTTGTCAAAGCGGTCGCGGACGGCGTTTTCGACGAGCTTTTGCGCCTCGACGGTGGCAAGGCGGTCCTTGGTCTGGCCGACGAATTCGGGTTCGCGGATGAAACAGCTGACCAGGGCGCAGCCGCCGGTGGTCAGGTCATCGCGGGTGATTTGCGCGGCTTTGCGGTTGTTGGCGAGCTCTCCATAGGCCTTGAGGCCCTTGAGGATCGCGGCCCAGAAGCCGGCCTCGTGGGTGCCGCCCTCGGGCGTGGGGACGGTGTTACAGTAGCTTTGGATGAAGCCGTCGCGGGAGGGGGTCCAGTTGATGGCCCATTCGACCTTGCCCGGGGTGCCGAAGCGTTCCTGGAAGTCGACGGTGCCCGAGAACGGCGCGTCGGCGTAGGTGGTGGCGGCGCCCAGGGTTTCCGAGAGGTAGTCGGTGAGGCCGCCGGGGAAGTGGAATGTGGCCTCGGTCGGGGTTTCGCCGTCGTCGATGGCCGATTTCCAGCGGATTTCGACGCCGGAGAAGAGGTAGGCCTTGGAGCGGATGGATTTGAAGAGGCGGGCCGGTTTGAAGCGGTGTTTGCCGAAGATGTCCTCGTCGGCGTGGAAGGTCACGGTGGTGCCGCGGCGGTTGGGCGCTGCGCCGATTTCCTCGACTTTGCCGAGGGGCAGGCCGCGGGAGAAGCGTTGCTCGTAGAGTTTGCGGTCGCGGGCGACCTGGACGACCATGCTATCGCTCAGCGCGTTGACGACTGAGGCGCCCACGCCGTGGAGGCCGCCCGAGGTCTGGTAGGCCTTGCCCGAGAACTTGCCGCCCGCGTGGAGCGTGCAGAGGATGACTTCCAGCGCGGATTTGCCGGGGAATTTCGGGTGCGGGTCGATGGGGATGCCGCGGCCGTTGTCGCGCACGGTAAGCGCGTAGTCGTCGTGGAGCTCGACCTCGATCCGGTTGGCGTGGCCCGCGACGGCCTCGTCCATGGAGTTGTCGAGGATTTCCGACACCATATGGTGCAGCGCGCGTTCATCGGTGCCGCCGATATACATGCCCGGCCGTTTGCGCACGGGTTCGAGGCCCTCGAGGACCTCGATGGAAGACGCGTCATAGCCGTCATTGGCCGCATTCAGCAGATCGTTCATGGGCACCGCTCTTTATCTTTAGTTGGGGCCAGTATGGCAGTGGTGGCAGGGCGTGCCAAGGGCGCGGGTTACGTGTAGAGAGGGTTCCATGGGCGAGAACATCACCTTGAGAGAAGCGTGGGTCGACGACGTCGCGGATATCGCCACGATGTTGGCGGATTTGCGCGACGCGGGGCTGCGGACGCGGCCCTGTGATCCGGAATTCGTGCGATCGCACTACGTGTCAAATCCTGGCGGCATTCGCTGTACGCTTGCTTTCGCAGGGGACCAACTCTGCGGACTTCAAGCGCTGACGCGGGCGCAAGCCGGCAATCCCTACGGGGCGCCGGTTGGCTGGGGCATTATTGGTACCCATGTGTCGCCATCCGCGGGGCGCAAGGGCATTGGGCGCGCGCTGTTCACGGACACTGCCCGGGCCGCCCGCGATGCCGGGCTGGAGGGCGTCGAAGCGTTCATCGGCGCAGATAACGCCATGGGGCTGGGCTATTACGGGGCCATGGGCTTTGAAACCGTCCGCGAGGTAGACGGCGCGGTGGTCAAAGCCTGGTACGCCTGAAACCGCTTCATCTTTCCAAAAATACTCATTCGGCTGCCTGCCCAAACGCGGCATGCGTACGTCTAGCGAACCACAATTGCCCCGGGCCCCGCGCGGCGCAGCCGCGCGCCCCCTCTGGCCGAACCCTTCCAGGGTGAGGGGGAGGCGGGCGGGTCCCGTGCTCAAAACCCGCGCAGGATGATCTCGTGGGGATCGCTTCCCCTTGCGGCAGCATCCGCGCAGGCGTAAGGGCGGCTTATGTCGACAGTATCAGAATACCGGCCCGAAGTGCGGGCCATGCTGGCTTTGGGCCTGCCTTTGGCGGGATCACTGGTTGCGCAGGTCGCCTTGGGCGCGACCGACACCCTGATGATGGGGTGGTACGGCGTGCCTGAGCTGGCCGCGCTGACTGTTGCGACGAGCTATTTCTTTATCATGTTTCTGGGCATCTCGGGCTTTGGCTGGGCGGCGCTGCCGCTGATCGCCGAGGCCGCCGAAAAGGGCGATGACGTTCAGGTGCGCCGGGTCACACGCATGGCCTATTGGATTGTCACCGCGCTCGGGGCCTTTGCCCTTTTGCCCATGTGGTTTGCAGAGCCGATCCTCTTGGCCGCGGGCCAGGATGAAGAGGTAGCAAAGCTCTGTCAGGACTATCTGCGCATCGCCTGCTGGGGGATTTTCCCACAGCTCTGGATCATGGTGCTGAAGTCTTATCTGAGCGCGCTGGAGCGTACGGCGATTTTCCTTTGGGTCAGCATCGCGGCCCTGCCAATCAACGCCGCGATCAACTACCTGCTGATCTTTGGCAATTACGGCGCCCCCGAACTGGGCGTGCGCGGCGCGGCCATTGCCACGCTATCCGTGGGCATCGTCTTTTTCGCGGCGCTCATGATCTACGCGCTCAGGATTTTCCCCCAGCACGCCATTTTGGTGCGGATCTGGCGGCCCGACTGGGCCGCGATCCGGCGCGTGGCGCAGCTGGGCTGGCCCATTGCATTGACCTCGCTGTCTGAGGTCGGCCTCTTCACCGTGGCGGCGCTGCTCATGGGGATGATCGGCACGGTAGAGCTCGCCGCCCACGGGATCGCGATGAATATCGCGGCGCTGACCTTTGTGATGCATTTGGGGATTTCGCAGGCGGCCACGGTGCGCGTGGGCCGAGCCTTTGGCCGGCGGTCTCTCATTGATGTGCAGCGCGCGGGCTATGTCGCAACGGGGCTCTCGCTCTTTTTCGTGGGCTGCACGGTGGTGATTTTCCTCGGCTTCCCGGAGCCCATCATCTCTACCTTCCTTACCGAGAGCGAACCCGAATACGAGGCCGTGCTGGCCATGGGTGTTTTCCTGTTGGCGATGGCGGCGCTATTCCAGCTGGTGGATGGCGCGCAGGTCATTGCGCTGGGGCTACTACGCGGGGCCAAGGACACGCAGGTGCCGATGTTCATGGCGGCCTTCAGCTATTGGGTCGTGGGGATGCCCGTGAGCTGGTTCATGGGTATTTACCTCGGCTGGGGCGCCTTTGGCGTGTGGATGGGCCTCGCGGTGGGGCTGGCGTTGGCGTCGCTACTGCTCATGTGGCGTTTCTGGACCAAGATCGCACGGCAGTTGCCGCCGGATCAGCTGGAAGTTTCTGACCCGGCCTAGCGATCAGCCTTTGAGTGTTATTCTGCCGCTTTGCGGCTGCGGATCAGGCGGTCCGCCTTTTTGCGCACCAGCACGCTGCGCAGGTCATGCATGGCCAGAAGAAGCGTATCGGTGAACTCTTCGAGCTGTTCATCCGTGGCCGTGGACTGCACCCACTGGGCCGTCAGGTTCAGGTGGTCCATGGTGCGGTGGATGTCGTCCACCGTCCGTTCGTTGAGCACCGCGATGCGGCCGGCCATCCATTCGTTGATGGCTGTGAGGTCTTCGGGGGTCAGTTCCCGCTGACCGTGGGGCTTGATCTGGCCGTTGACCACATTCACCACGGCGATCTGGTCCATATCGATGCGGCGCTGACGGTTTTCGGTATCCACGCGGAACACGACGGCGCCTTTGTCGCGGACGCGAAAGTAATACTCTGGCAGGTCCCCCATTTCGGGCCTTTCCTACAATTAGCTGAGCGCTTCGCAGAATGTCTTGATGCGGGCGCAGGCTTCTATCAATGCCTCGTTGGAAGCAGCGTAGCTGACGCGGAAGGCAGGGGAAAGCCCGAAGGCGGCACCGTGGACAACGGCGACGAGCGCCTCGTTGAGGAGCGCAGTTGCGAAATCTTCGTCCGTATTGATCAGGGTCCCTGCGGCCGTGGTTTTACCGATGATTCCCTCAATGGACGGGTAGACGTAGAACGCGCCTTCGGGCGTGGGGCAGGAGATGCCCGGGCAGTCATTGAACCCTGCGACCACCAGATCGCGGCGCGTGCGAAAGAGATCGCGGTTGGGTTGCAGGAAATCCTGCGGCCCGTTCAGCGCCTCCACGGCTGCCCATTGGCTGATAGCGCAGGCGTTGCCGGTGCTCTGGCTCTGGATCACGCGCATGGCGCGGATCAGGTGTTCGGGCCCGCCCGCGTAGCCGATGCGCCAGCCGGTCATGGCGTAGGCCTTGGAGACGCCGTTTGTCGTCAACGTGCGCTCGTAAAGCCCCGGTTCCACCTGGGCCGGCGTGCAGAATTCAAAGCCGTCAAAGGTGAGGTGTTCGTACATGTCGTCCGACATCACCCAAACCTGCGTGTGGCGCATGAGCACGTCGGTCAGCGCCTTGAGTTCATCCCACGTGTAGCCCGCCCCGGTGGGGTTCGAGGGCGAATTGAAGATGAACCATTTCGTGCGCGGCGTGATCGCAGCTTCGAGCGCATCGGGCGTCAGTTTGTAGCCTGTCTCGACCGAACAGGGGATCACCACGGCCTCGCCGCCCGCCATGTGGACCATATCGGGATAGGACGTCCAATAGGGTGCGGGGATCAGCACCTCGTCGCCTGCATTCAGCGTGGCCAGAAGCGCATTCCAGAGGATCTGTTTTCCGCCGGAGCCCACGGAAATCTGCGCACGGCTATATGTCAGCCCGTTTTCGCGGGCGAATTTGGCGGCCACGGCGTCCTTGAGTTCGGGGATCCCGTCGGGGGGCGTGTAGCGCGCCTTGGAGGCCGCGATGGCCGCGCGGGCGGCCTCGTTGATACTCTCAGGCGTGCCGAAATCCGGCTCGCCTGCGGAGAGCGAAATGATGTCTTTGCCTTCGGCCTTGAGTTCCATGGCGCGGGTGGACATGGCGATGGTTGCCGAAGGGGCCACGCGGTCTAGGGTTGCCGAGAGGAAGGTCATGGGTCGTGCTCCGGTGGTCATCTGGCATTGGCTGCTTTAGAAGCCGTGGCAGACCTGCAGGCTGCACGCAAGTTCCGAGGCAAAAGATGAGCGACGAGACCACCGTTACCGCGGATTGGTACCACGATGACAAGGCGACACTGGGCGACCGTATCACCCATGCGCGCGAGGCGGCCGGGCTGAGCGTTGAGGATCTGGCGCAGCAGTTGGGCGTGGGCCTTGCCGTGCTCGAAGCCTGGGAGACGGACGTCAAGGAACCCCGCGCGAACCGCATTCAGATGCTCTCCGGCGTGCTCAATGTGTCGCTGCGCTGGCTGCTGACGGGGCAGGGCGAGGACCACATGCCGGTCACCGACACGGTGACCAGCGAAGAGCTGGCGGTGCTGCGCGCACGCTTGCACGAGGCGCTAGAGATGGTTGACCGCATCGAGGCGCGACTGGGCGGAGAGGTTGTCCATGGCTGAAGACATCGAAACCCGGCGCAAGCGGCTTTATATGCGATCGATCCGGCGGGGCATCAAAGAGATGGACGTGATCCTCACGGCCTTTGCCGGAGCGCGGTTGCCTACGATGGAGACGGCCGAGCTCGATGCCTATGAGGCCGCGCTCGAAGAAGCCGATCTCGATCTTTACATGTGGGTGAGCGGGCAAAGCACAGCCCCCGAAGAGCACCAGCCAATCATTCGGGAGATTGCCTCGAAGTTTAACGACATGATGGATCAAACCCGGCAAGCTTAACAAATTATTCGGGTTTTTCCGTCAAACCGTCTCCAACGACGAACGTGGAGACGTTGATGAGCATTCACTCTAATATCGGGCAGGGCCAGTCGCACGGCTTTATCACGGGCTATCTGGAGTCGCTGGCATTGGTGGAGCGGCTGCACAGGCTGTTGCTGGACGTCATCAAGGACGAATTCGAGCGCGTGGGCATGTTGGAAATCAACGCAGTACAGGCACTGCTATTGTTCAACATCGGCGACAACGAGGTAACCGCAGGGGAACTGAAGACCCGCGGATATTACCAGGGGTCCAATGTCAGCTATAACCTAAAGAAACTGGTGGAAATGGGATACATGCACCACCAGCGTTGCGAGATTGACCGTCGGTCGGTGCGCGTGAGCCTGACAGACAAGGGGCGGGAGGTGCGCGACGTGGTCGGCGAACTCTTTAGCCGCCACGCAGACGGGCTGCAGGCCGGGGGCGTTCTGGGTGAGGGCGGCATCGAAGAGATCAACAGCGCGCTCAAACGTGTTGAACGCTATTGGTCAGAGCAAATTCGATACATTTACTAGTGACGTCTGCCTCAGGGTGATGGGCACGGTTAAGGCAAGTCTTGCTGAAGCCGTTGCAGACAGTTGCGTGCCGAAAGCCGTCCCTCAGGGGCGGCTTTCTGGTTTGAGCGACGGGCTCTAACGTGCCGCTGCCGCTGAGTGTTTTCGCCCGGCTGTGCCATCCAGAAACGTGCTGGTTTATGATATGAATGGCTGAAAGCCGGAGGACCGACATGCCACTCATAGATATACACGTACTTGAAGGCGTTTTCGACCAAAACGAAAAGCGGCGGATAATCGAAGCCTGCGCGAAAGGGTTCGGATCAGTGGCCGGGCCCGCCATGGAACGTGCAACAACCGTGCGCGTGCACGAGGTACCCAGCGGCGCGTGGGGTGGGTCGGAATCCGTTTGGACGACGGAACGTGCCTTGGAACTGAAACGTTCGCAGTGACCCCGGGCGCGAACGTCGCGCCAGGAAAGGTAACGAAGACGGCCTGCGCGAGGTGGAGCTGCGATCTGTTCAGCAAAAAATCGCCAGAGTTCGATGGGTGCGAGCTCTCAGGTTCTACGGGTCCAAAGCGCCGAATACCGGTGCCTGGAGTTCGCGCAAAAGCTTGCGTTTCATGGCGCGCTCAAAGTCGGCAAATCCAAGTGCCGTTTCGACGAACGCGTCAGGACCGTGGATGACGAAAGCGTTGTAATACGAACTTAGCTCGCCGATTTCGAGCTGGCGAATATCGCCACCCCTGGGGCTGTCGATACCTATAACGAGGCCGTTCACGGTGACGGCGTTCAAAGTCAGATCGGGGCGCATGTCGCGCGGATCGCCTCCGGTGTTGTGGGTCCCGTCGCCCGAGATGTCGATGGTCCGTTTCCAGCATCGTCCCTGTTCACGCACGGCGTCGAGCCCGTGGCCGATCGCGGGGCGGATGGCGGTGGACTGGTCCACGCTGTCGCCCAAGAAGTTGCGCTGATGGGTGGCGATGACGGTCGCTACCTCGCGCAGCGTGGCCTCATTGTCGATGGCGGTCCAGGGAAGGATCGCGCGCTGCACGCCGGGCCCGGACCATTCAAAGACATAAAGCGAGATTGGCGCGGCGGGCATCTCGAGGATGCGACCGGCGACTTCGGGAGAGGTCAGGGCGCGGGCGAGGCCTTCGAGTTGGAGCACGTATTCGTTGCTATCCACCGAGGACGAGACATCGAGCCCAAGCGCAAGCGCCTGCCGGCACGCCGATTGCGCGGCCACTGACCCCGCCAGGCATGCCGCCGCCACGGCCGATAGCCAGGCAGCGGCGCGCCGCATCACCAGTGCCCCGTATTTTCCATGGAGGCCCACGGTTCGGCGGATGGCAGCGCTTCGCCCATTTGCAAGATCTCGACCGAGATATTGTCGGGCGAGCGCACAAAGGCCATGCGCCCGTCACGGGGCGGCCGGTTGATCGTCACGCCGTTATCCATGAGGTGCTGGCACATGTCGTAGATATTCTCGACCTCGTAGGCGAGGTGGCCAAAATGTCGGCTGTCAGAGGGCAATTCGTCGTCGCCATCCCAATTATAGGTTAGCTCCACTGGGCATTCCGACTGACCGGGAGGGGACATGAAGATCAGCGAAAACCGCCCGCCTTCGCTGTCGTGGCGGCGGGTCTCCTCCAGGCCCAGGAGCTTGTAGAAGGCCATCGAGGCGTCAAGGTCTTTCACGCGGACCATGGTGTGGAGATATTTGATTTGCATGGGGTCCTCTTCTTTTCGTTGCGCGCCTATTCCATGTCAGAACGCGCGGCGCAGGGCAAAACCTAGTCCGAATTGTTCGGTCTCAAACCTGCTGACGTTGGAGTCGGTGCGTTGGGCCGAAAGCGAGACGACGGGATGGAAGCCATTGATCATGAAATTGGGAATAGCGGCTTCGGCACCGAGGCGATGGGTGGTGTCCTTGCGCCCGCCGGGAACCTCGAAAAAGCCGGCGATGTAATCCGGAAAGCGGGTGCGCGAGATGCCGGCGAAACCTGCAATGCGGAAGGGGCCGAATTGGTCGCGGAGCGACAGGTAAGCATCGACGGAGAGTTCGTCAGAGGCGGCAAAGACGGAGTCTGATACGACCTCTCGATAGCTGGCGCCGAGGCTGAGCGTGGCAAAGCTGAACACCCGCCTATGGCGAAGACTGGCTGTGAGGATGTCATCGTCGACATCCGCGTCATCACGGGTAAATCGCCGTTCGGCATCGAATCCGTAGGTGAAGCTTTCGGTATTGGCGCGCAAGCCAAGGGCAAAGGTGTCGTCTTGTAATTCGCCACCGCTGACGATGCCGCCGAGTTCAGCGCTGGTTGTCCATAGTATGGGAAACTTGGGGTCCAGCCATTCTTGGCGGACCCCTATTGCAGCGTTGCGATAGGCCAGGTCGTCATTGGTGAGGTCGGGTGCCTTGTCACGCGCCTCGTC
>JBCDKE010000047.1:0-22988 GCA_038747015.1 Pseudomonadota bacterium | reverse complement strand
GCATCAACGCCGCAGACATGGTGCCACAGGCACCCGCAGAAGCCGCGGAGTGAAGCTAGCTTTGCGCGATTGTGAGTACGGTGGAGGCCACGATGTCATCGACACTGGCACCCCGGCTCAGGTCACAGACCGGGCGCGCAAAGCCCTGAAGAAACGGACCCAAGGCTTGCGCTCCGGCTAGTTCCTGCGCGAGCTTGTAGGCAACATTGCCCGCGTCCAATGATGGAAAGATCAACGTGTTCGCATCTCCCGCTCCCAAACCTTTTTTGGCCGCGATCGACGCGTTGAGTGCTGCATCAGACTGGAGAGGGCCGGAAAAGCCTGTTCTTGCAGCGACTTCGGCGACCATGTCGACGCTTGGTCCCGCCCCTGAGGCACCCGTCGAAAACGACAAGAGCGCCACACGTGCGGCGCCCAAGAGCGCCGTCGCCGACGCCGCCGATGCAACCGCAATTGCCTCGAGGCCGTCCGCATCGGGATATGTGTTCACCGCGCAATCGGCCCAGACCATCTCGCGGCCATCCGGAAAGACCATCAGGAAAAAGCTCGACGGGACGGCAACGCCCTGTGCCTTGCCGATCACCAGCGCCGCTGCTTCGATCACACGCTTGGTCGGGCTGTCTGCGCCCGCGACCATGACATCCGCTTCGCCGAGCTTGACCGCCGCAGCACCGGCAGTCAGTGGCTTCGCAAGAGCCCGCTTGGCCACGACCGGTCTCACGCCCGCAGCAGCTAGCGCAGACGAACGTTCTTCTGACGGTTCCGGCAACGGCACCGCAACGCACAGCTCTTCCGCCTCCAAGCGCGCAATTGCTGCTGCAACCCGAGGTTCGTCAGCCTCTGGAAACACTACCCGAGCTCGCTTTTTACGCGCTGCGTCAAAGGCTTGGGACAAAACTGACATAACGGCCTCCCTTGAGGAGTAAGGAGACAGCCATGGACGACAGCGTCAAGATCAATCGCGGCCTAAAGGGCGTCTATTTCGAACGTTCCGGCGTCAGCCATATCGACGGTAAAGCGGGCGAACTGCTTTATCGCGGCTACTCTATCCACGATCTGGCGACCCATGCGAGTTTTGAAGAGGTATCCTACCTCCTGATTCATGGCGAACTGCCAACCCAATCGGAACTCGATGCCTTCTCAAGCCAGATGGGCAAGGCGTCGCTACCGCAGGAAATGGCAGGTATTTTGGGCGCGCTGAAAGACGCACATCCCATGGTCGCGCTGCGCACGGGTGTTTCCGCCCTGGCGGGCCTTGAAGCAGGAGCCGCAGACGCCTCGGAAGAGGGCTTTCTGAAGAACGGCACCCGGCTGATGGCCCAGGTCCCGCAGATCATTGCCATGCACCACGCGCTGCGCGAAGGTCGCGAGGTAAAAACCTGGCGCTCTGATCTCTCAGTGGCCGGCAACTGGCTCTGGATGCTCAAAGGCGAGGAACCCTCCGCCGAAGCCACCCGCCTCGCAGACGTTGATTTCGTGCTCCACGCCGAACACGGCGCGAACGCCTCGGCCTTTGCGGCCCGCGTCACCGTGGGGACCGAGGCCGATATTCATGGAGCCATCACGACGGGCATCGCGACACTCGCGGGCCCGGCCCATGGCGGAGCTGCCGAGGACGTCATGAAGATGGTCGAGGAAATCGGCAGCCCAGAGAATGCCGCTGCCTATGTTAAAGCCAAACGCGCCAACCGCGAGGCCGTCACCGGCTTTGGTCACCGCGTCTACCGCGCCGAAGACCCGCGCGCGCGCCACATGCGCGACGGGGTGCAGAAACTGAGCCAGGAGATGGGCCAACCCCAGTGGTACGAGATCCTGCAGGCCGTGGTGGAGGCGATGAAGCCCTATTCGCGCCACGGACTGAACGTGAATGTCGATTTCTATTCGGGAGTGATCTATCAGCTCCACGGCATTCCAATGGACCTCTACGTGCCGATCTTCGCCATCGGACGCATGCCCGGCTGGATCATTCAGTGTCTTGAGCAACGGCGACAGAATATCCTGATCCGGCCGCTGACGCTCTACAACGGCCCGGAGCAGCGTCCCTGGACACCCATTGCCGACCGTTAGCCACAGCAGAAGCGATCAGATTGACGCTGCCGCGCGAATTGTTACAGAATTGATGCAATCCTAGGCCAGGATCCCGTGCCGATGTTTTCACAGACTATGCCCAATTTTGTAGATCGCGCGCGGGTGCTCGCGCCGGGCGTGGCCATGGCGGTGGTTATTGCGACTTCGGCGCAGTTTCTGGCGGAACACTACGCAACGCCCGCCATGCTTCTTGCGTTGCTCTTGGGCATCGCGCTCAGCTTCCTCGGGGAAGAGGGTCGTACGGTTGAGGGAGTTGCATTTTCAGCGCGCACGCTGCTCAGGCTGGGCGTGGCGTTGCTCGGGGTGCGTATCTCAGCGCAGCTGATGCTCGGCCTCGGGGCGGAACTCATTGCTCTGGTCGTGCTTGGCGTTCTCCTGACCATCGGGTTCGGCCTAGTCATCGGCCCGCTTTTTGGCCACAAATGGCGGTTTTCGCTGCTCACGGCAGGATCCGTGGCGATCTGCGGAGCCTCTGCCGCCATCGCGATCTCCGCTATTTTGCCCAAGGACGAACGCTCCGAGGAACGGCTGACCTTTACGGTCATTGGCGTCACGGTGCTCTCTACCATCGCGATGATCCTCTACCCTATCTTGGTAAACATCCGTGGCTTCGGAGATTTCGAAGCGGGGGTATTCCTGGGCGCCACGATCCACGACGTGGCCCAGGTGGTCGGCGCTGGCTACACGATCTCTGAGGAAGCAGGCGATGTCGCAACGCTAGTCAAACTCTTCCGGGTGGCGATGCTGGCGCCCGTGGTGCTGATCGCCTCACTGCTGATCCGTCGCTTTGCGGCGTCTGATGACGGCGGTGCGCGACCGCCGCTTTTGCCGGGTTTTGTTCTAGGGTTCATGGCGCTGGCTGCGCTGTCTTCGTTCGAACTGCTGCCGCAGGTGGCGATCGACGCGCTGTCCTCCGCATCGCGCTGGCTGCTCCTGATCGCCATCGCCGCGGTGGGGATGAAATCGAACTTGCGTCAGGTGCTGTCGCTAGGCGGTGCGGCGGTGGGACTGATCGTTCTGGAAACCATCTTTATCGGCGGCTTCATTTTCGCGGGCATGGCGCTCTTGGGATAGTGCCCGCTCCAGCTTCAAATCCGCATTGGTTTTCCAGAGCCGACCCGCCCGCCTCCCCGCGGCGCGCAGGCGCTTGCGCACGAGGGGGCGCGCGCTTCGCGCGCGGGGCCCTGCCGCAACCCTCCGTCAGCTGGTCTGACGATGGATCAACTCGACAGGTAGCATCATGGCGCTCTCGGCACGGCCTAAGAGCAGGTCGACGGTTTGGGCGACCATGGCGGACGCATCCTGGCGCACTGTAGTCAGCCCATAGGGCATCCACGCCGCCGCCGGCACGTCGTCAAAGCCCACGATGCGCACGTCGCCCGGGACATCGATGCCCAGCTCGTGACGCAGTGTATCGATCACTATCAGAGCCATGAAATCATTGGCGACAAAGACAGCGTCGGGCCTGCCTTCGGGCTCTGAAAACATCGCCAGCGCCGCCTTGCGCGCATCGACGGCGTTGAAATTGCCGACCTCGCGGGCATAGAGCCCCAGACCTGCGTCACGCAAACCGGCCAAAAGCCCGGCCTCACGCTCGCGCTGGGTGCTTGCTGTCTCCCACCCGGCGATATGGCCGATGCGCCGGGCACCCTGCGACACAAGGTGCTCTGCTGCGAGCCTCCCGCCGGCCATGTTGTCCGACACTACCGCGACCTCGTCCGGCTCCCCCTGACGACGGTTGAGCAGCACCACGGGCACGCCCATGTCGCGACACCGCTCGGCTAGGTCAGAGGACAACATCACCGAGGCCAGCACCAAACCGCCCACCTGATAATCCAGAATGGCGTCGACCACGTCATCGACATCCCGCGCACCTGGGCCCGCCATGAACATCAGGATGTGATAACCTTCGGCCTGAAGCGCCGTGGACAGCTCTTCGATCAGCCCCGGGTAAAACAGGTTATCGAGATAGGTCGCCACGAGCCCTATCATCCGGCTCCGCCCCGTCAAAAGAGACCGCGCGATGACATTGGGCCGATACCCCAATTCTTCAGCGGCGGCCTTCACCTTTTCCACCGTTGCCGCCGAAGCAGAGGCGCCGGGCGTGAACACCCGGCTCACAGCCGATCGGCTGACGCCCGCCCGCTCGGCGACTTGGGTGGAGGTGACTTTCTCGGCCATCAGGAAGGTGCAGGCGGCTCCTTTTCGCCGCGATCATAGGCTTCCCAGCCTTCGCCATTGAACACGTCAACGCCGAGCTGAGCCAAGACATGGGGGAAATCCACCATGACGTAGTTGTCGACGATTTTGCCATCGACGACTTTCCAGAAATCCATGTAGCGCACGGTGATGCGCTTGCCGGTGGCCTTCACGCCCATGAAATCGCCGCCGTGGGTGACCTCCTGACGGCCAAAGGCCGCTGCCCACTCGCCCATGTACATGCGCGCCTCGTCCACGCAGACCTTGTCGTGAAATGCCGCCTGGAATGGCTTTTGCCAATTGTTCTGAAAGTCCCGCAGCCCTTCCTTGGTGCCGCAGCCGGTATTGCCCATCCAACGGAATCCCTCGGCAAAGAACTCGCCGATATCGGAAATCCGGTGGTCGTTGAGACCATCGACCATCCCTTCGATGACCGCGCGGGTCTCTTCGGTTTTCGACATGTCGGTGTCTTTGGTGAGCACCGCTTGTTCGGGGCGGGAACCTTTCATTTCTTCTCCTTCGCGGTGTGCTCCCAGCACACCTTTAGCGTTTCAACTTGGGGCCGCGCGTTACGCGACCCCCATGTCCTTGGCGATAATCTCGGCGCCTTTCCAGCCGATCATCATCGACGGCGCATTGGTGTTGGCCGACGTCACCTGGGGCATGATGGACGCGTCCACCACCCAGGCCCCTTCGGCCCCCCGCACTGCGAGACGGGGTGTCACCACAGAACTCTTATCCTCGCCCATGCGGCAGGTGCCCACGGGATGATAGGCCGTTCCCGCGCCATTGCGGATCCGCTCCTTGAGCGTCTCCCCAGTGACGGCAGCGCCCGGCGACACTTCGGTGCCGCGACGTCGGCCGAATTCAGCCTTGCCTAAAAGCTCACGCAGCCGCTCGACACCGGCGGTAAGCGTGTCGAGGTCCTCTTCCTCGCGGAATAGGCCCAGATCAAAGACCGGCGCGGCCTCCGGATCGCTGGAGGCCAATCTCAGCACGCCACGCGATTTCGGTTTGCACACGCAAACATCTGCGAAATAGCCTGATTTCATCGCATACCGCTTACCGCGATGGTCCAGATGGAACGGGATGAAGTGACTCTGAACATCAGGCTCCGGCCCATTGCCGCGCGCGTTAAAGAACGCACCGCCCTCGACCGTGGGGGAGGCCAGCGGCCCCTGCCCCATCATCAGATCGAGCGGCGCGCGCGCCCAGCCCAGCCACTGCGATGGCTCCAGCCCATAGCCCGTACCGGCCCCCTCGAAATGGATGCCAAAGGCTGGGTGGTCGTGCAGGTTTTGCCCGACCTCCGGTGCGTCCACTCGTGCGGGAATACCCAGCTTGTTCAGCTGCTCCGGGTCGCCGATGCCAGAGCGCATGAGGATCGCCGGAGACATCAACGATCCCGCGCAGAGGATCACCCCCTTGTCGGCGTCGATCTGCGTCCCGTCGCTCAGTTTCACACCGGCAACCTTACCGTCGCGCCAGGTCAGTCGATCCACAGGCGCACCGGTCGTCACGGTGATCTCGTGCTCGCGCAGGAATGCACGGGCCGCATTGTTGCGACGCCCACCCTTCATGTTGTGGGAAAAGACCCCTGCGCTCTCGTGGTCTGGCGTTGGCTGACCGCTGTTGGACGGCAACATCGCCTCCAGCCCCGCCGTTAGCGGGTGCACATTCTCCAGCTTGTGTGGCGTCAGCTTTTCCTCGACCGCTTCAAAAACCGGCTCGACATCACCGTAACCCCAACCCGGGATACCCCAGCCGTCAAAATCCTGAGCACGCCCGCGAAACCAGACCATGGAGTTGATCGACCCCGACCCGCCCAGCATCTTGCCGCGCGGTGCCTTTACACGGCGCATCGCAGCCTCGCGCATGGGCATGGTCTGCATCGCCCAGTCCCGCGCCGACCCCATGAGCCAAGTCAGCCCCATGGGCATGGCAACGAGGGGGTGCAGGTCGGTCGGTCCCGCTTCCAGCACCAGCACGCGGCCCACGCCACGGCGGTGTAATTCTGCGGCGGCCACGCATCCCGCGGACCCGCCTCCGACGACGATCACGTCATAGGGCATCTGGCTCTCCAGTTCGGCTCGATAAGTTGGGGGCTGGCTTTTGCGCTGGCCCCCAGCCCTTACCCTTTGACGGCCCCGGCGGTAAGCCCCGACACGATCTGACGCTGGAAGAACATCACCAGCACAAAGAGCGGTGCGGTGGCACTGACCACTGCGGCCACGGCAAACATCACGTTGCCTTCGGTATAGGTCGTCCCCAGGAACGCCGCGATCTGCGGTACCATGGTCCGATTGGCCTCGTTTAGGATAAGCGAGGTCACGACAAAGTCGTTATAGGCCAGCAGGAAGCTGAACAGACCGGTGGTAATCACGCCCGGCCACATCACCGGAATGATCACGTGGCGGAACGCCTGGAACTGGGTGCAGCCATCAACCTTGGCTGCCTCATCCAGATCTTTGGGGATCGATTCAAAGAACGAGTGCAGCATCCACAGCGTAAAAGGTTGGTTGATCGCCACCAGAACTATGATCGCCGTG
Organism: Pseudomonadota bacterium; assembly: GCA_038747015.1. GTDB lineage: Bacteria > Pseudomonadota > Alphaproteobacteria > Rhodobacterales > Rhodobacteraceae > Shimia_B. Next base: position 16,152 of record JBCDKE010000047.1, on the reverse strand, counting down.
GGCAAGAAGCCCCAGAGGTTCCAGTCAAAGAACACCGGCAGATAACCGGAGACCAGCGTCACCTGAGGCAGCGCGCGGAAGATCAGCGCGATGATCAGAAGCCAGAAGACATACTTGAAACCCGAACGGGACAGGGCATAGCCGCCCAGTGTCCCGATCGTCAGCGACACGGTGACCACGCAAAAACACACGATGAATGTGTTGATCGTGTTCTTCCAGAACTCGTTGAGGACAAAGGCGCCTTCATACCCAGCCAGCGTGAACGAGCTGCCATAGGTGTTTTGGGTGTTCCGCCCCACGAGGGCGTTGGTCCAGTCCGCGATGGAAAAGAAATCCAGCTCGACCTTGAAGCTGCCCCAAAGCGTCCAGAAGAACGGGAAGGCGGCCATGATGAACCAAATCACCACAAAGGCCCAAAGACCAATCTGGAGAGCGAGCGGGCGGCGTTGTGCGACAGAAGACATATTAATGGCTCGTTTCGTTGAAGTCGCGCCAAGTGCGCAGAAGGACCGGGAAGAGAAGGATCGCAATCCCGATGATCGTCAGCACCGACGTCGTGGCCGCCGACGATAGCTGTCTCGTTTCCCCGCTAAGGTCGCTGAGAATAAAGAAGCTGAGAGATTGCGCATGGGCCGCGGCTGCAAAGCCGAGAATGGGTTCCAGAACGCGGAAGTTATCCATCAGCTGGATCAGCGCCACAAAGGTCACCAGCGGTGCCAGATGCGGGATGATCACGAAACGGATCTGCTGCCAGCGTGTGGCCCCATCAATCTGCGCACTCTCGATCGTATCCTGCGGTACAGTCTGGAGACCGGCATAGAAAACGACAAACGCAAAGGGCGCGGATGACCAGATGCCGTAAACGATCAGGCAGATCCACATCAGCGGCGTTGATGCTTTGACCGACAGGTCCGGGTCGTTGACCAGCCAACTCAGGAAATTGCCCAGAACGCCGCGGCTATCGACCATCCAGAACAGGATCAGTGAGCCGATAAGCGGCGTCACAATCATCGGCAAAAGAGAAAAGAAAATCATCAAACCCTTGAGCCGGCGATGCAGAGAGTTGACCGCAACCGCGATGGCAAAGCCGAGAATGATCAACATCGGCGTACATACAAATGTGTAAGTCAGCGTGAAGGCCAGCGCCTTGTAGAACGGCAAGTTGAAAACCCGCGCCGCGAAATCGCCCATGGAGTCAGAGCTGCTCCAGGCCTCGCCAATCTCGCCGAAGGCCAAATGCCCACGGTCCGTGTAAAGCTCGAGCCCCACAAACCGGCCCAGCGGGGCGGCGTCGCGCAACGCGGCGGTGGCCTCCTGGTCGATGGTGGTCTCAGTGGTACAGCCGAAGGGGCCGCAGTTTTCGGTCTCGATCAGAACCGCTTCATGCGGTGTGAACAAGGATTGGGTAACGATCGACACGATGGGCAGTGCGATGAAGAGCAACATCGCTGCCGCTGTCGGCAGAAAGAACCAGAAGAAGGTGCGGTGCTTCATGTTAGTCCCTTTTGGCGTAAGCGGGGATGAAGATGAGGTGAGCCGGACGAGCCGCGCATGGGGCGCCTCGCCTGAGGTTTTTCCACCCGCCCCGGAAATTGTCCGGGACGCCTAGCAAAAGGAAAGGTAGAGGCCCCGGGACCAGGCCCGGGGCGCAGCGCGTGGCGCTTTACAGGAAGCCCTGCTCGCGTGCGGCGGCGATATAGGCCGCTTCGACATCTGCCAGCGCCTGCTCTGCGGACTCGTTGCCCTGCATGAAGTCAGACAGCTCGTTGCCCAGCGCGGTGTGCATCAGGCCCATGAACGGCAGCATCGGATAAGGAATGGAACCCGCCTGCGCCGCGGCGAACACGCCCACAGCAGCTTCGGTCGGCTCGTAGCCGTCGATCAGCCAGACTGCCTGAGTGGCAGTCTCGTCGTTCAGGATCGACGGATCGATGCCCTTTTTCATCGCCAGGAAGGTCGCCTCAGCGTCCTCGTCAGAGATGTTCTTGGCAACGGTCCAACCGTCCCACCACAGCGTCGTCGCAGGAGTGGAACCACCGCCCACGGTCATCGGGCCTGCGATGGCGAAACCGTCGATCACTTCCTGCGGCACACCTTCTGCGGTCACGAGCGTTGCAGCGCGAGAGCCCCACATGTTCATGAGCGCCGTGTTACCGGCACGATACTCGGCGTTGGTGGCGTTCGAGTCATGGGTCAGGAAGTCGGGGTTCATGTACTCCGACAGTGCCTTCATCATTTCGAGGGCCTGTACGCCGGCCTCATTGTTCACGTTCGGCTCGGCCGAACCCGGCTTGAAGTGGGAACCACCGAAGCCCAGGAACATGTTGTTGAATTCCTGCGCCAGGTTCCAACCAGCGGCATAGGCACCGCCCACCGGGTTCTCCATGATGCCTGCGGCGCGGATCGCTTCCGCTGCTGCCAGCATTTCCTCATAGGAGGTCGGTGCTTCAAGGCCCACCTGCTCGAGCACGTCGGAGCGGTAAACCAGATGCTGCGCGTTCGCCATGAAAGCGACGGCCATCACCTGACCATTGATCGTGATCAGCTGGTTCGGCTGGATGCCGTCACCGTGCTTTGCGACCAGATCGTCCAGCGGGCGGATGACGTCTTCGTTCATCAGCGCCACGATGGACGAGTTCGCGATGATCGCCGTGGTGTACTCGGCAGGGTTGCCCTGCATGCCGGGCACGTTGATCGTCTGATGATCGGCGGTCAGGTTCGACGACGCTTCGACGCTATCCGACGCGCAAGAAGTTGCGGCGGCGCCGACGGTCTGGATCGCGGGGAACTCGTTGCCCACGATGGAAATGCGGCCCGACTCCGGGCAGCCTGCGTGACCACCGGCCAGTGCCGAAGTACCCATAAGGGCCATCGCGCCTGCGACTGCAAAGTGCTTCAGAAACATTTATCTCTCCCTGTTTCCTGTATTTGGGGCGATGCCTCCCGCACTCACCCCTAATTTTATGGCCCCCGGGCTACCACCGCCCGGGACACCAATTCAAAAGGCCTCAGCCCGTAATCCGTGCGCCGCTTTGCCCGTCAAAGACGTGGCAGATCTCAGCCGGGATCGACACCGAAACGCCTTGGCCGATTTCGGTGCGGTAGTCCTTGTTGGCTTTAACGCTCAAAAGCGCGCCGCTGGACTTCACGCTGACCATGGTCGCGTCACCCAACAGCTCCATCGAATAGACAGGCGCGTTCAGCTGACCGCCGCTTTCAACGACCTCGGCGTCTTCCGCGCGGAAGCCCAGGGTCACAGCGCCGTCCGGAACGTTGAGCCCGGTGACTTTCATGCCCTCGGCCTCGAACGTGCCGCCTTTGACGGAACCTTCGACGAGGTTCATAGCCGGGTTGCCGATAAAGCTCGCCACGAAAGTGTTGGCCGGATTGTCGTAGATCTCAGTGGGCGTACCCACCTGCTGAACAACGCCTTTGCTCATGACCACAACGCGGTCGGCCAGCGTCATCGCTTCGATCTGGTCGTGGGTCACGTAGATCGTCGTGACTTTCAGCTCATGCGACAGGTTCTTGATCTGGGCCCGCGTGGAAACCCGCAGCTTTGCATCGAGGTTCGACAGCGGCTCGTCCATCAGGAACACATTCGGTTCACGCACGATTGCCCGGGCCAGCGCCACGCGCTGACGCTGACCACCCGACAGGGCGGCAGGCTTGCGGTGCAGGAAGTCATCCAGCTCCACCATCGCCGAGGCGCGCATCACGCGGTCGTGGTGCTCTGCCTGGGGCACCTTCCGCACCTTCAGCGGAAAGCGGATGTTCTCGTAAACATTCATATTGGGGTAGAGACCGTAGGACTGGAACACCATCGAGATGTCGCGGTCCTTGGGCTCCAGATCGTTGACGCGCTCGCCATCGATCATGATGTCGCCGCCTGACGGATCTTCGAGCCCCGCGATCATGCGCATCGTCGTCGTTTTACCGCAGCCCGATGGCCCCAGCAGCACCAGGAATTCCTGGTCCGCAATCGTCAGGTCGAAATCTTCGACCCCGACAAAGGAGCCCCAGCGTTTCGAAACGTTTTCCAGTCTGATCTCGGCCATTCGCCGCGAATCCTCCCCAGTAGTCCACCAGAGCCAAATCAGCCCTAGCCCAATGATTTTCTGCGGTTTTTCCGCGATTGGCGCGGTTTTTGCACAGGTATGCAAAAAAGGCTAGACGCAGACGCCACCTTTTGCCAAGCCTTTTCATGAGCGCAGCTACGAGAATGATATGTTAGATCTCAATGGGACGGCCGCCGGGACCGACTTTCGCCCACAAATCCGGCAAGTACTTTCAGAAATCCTGAAAGATCCGCAATCCGCGTCTGAGCATCTCGCGCCAGATTGCATCTGGGACGCCGCGCATCCGGTGAACCGACTCACCGGCCCGCAGGAGGTGATCGAGAAGTTTCTGAAACCACTCCACGCTGGTCTTCAGAACGTGGAACGCCGTGACATCCTGTTCCTCGGCGGACAGAACAAACTGCACGAGAACGGGCGCTGGGTGGCCTGCATCACGCATTACGTTGGCAACTTCACCGCGCCGCTATTCGGGCTCCAGCCCTCGGGCTCCATGGTCTTCTTCCGCTCCGGCGAATTCTATCGCCTGGACGACCAAGGCCGCATCGAAGAATCAAAGATCATCTTCGACATGATCGACCTGATGTATCAGGCAGGTCGCATGCCGGTGGCATCCTTCGGCGACGAAATCACCTTCCCGCCGCCCGTGACCCAGGACGGCCTGTGCCCCAGCGCCCCCTATGAGGGCGACGCATTCGACGTCGTGGAACGCATGGCCAGCACCCTCGGTCCCTATGATCCGGTGACCTTCATGTCCGAGGGTCAGACCGGCGAGGACGGCGTCTGGGCAGACAACATGCTCTGGTACGGACCCGGCGGGATCGGATCGAACTACCGCTGGGAGGGCTTCGTCCAGGACCACCGCGCGCCCTTCCTGATCGCCTTCCCTGACCGCAAGGGCGGCAACCATTTCTGCCGCTTTGGCGATAGTAACTACGCCGCCATGGGAGGCTGGCCCTCGATCCACGCGACCTTCGCCGCTGATTACATGGGCGTAAAGGCCACCGGCGGCCCGATCACCATGCGCGTCATGGATTTCTATCGCATCGACGAGGGACGGCTCGCCGAAAACTGGGTCCATATCGACCTTGTAGAGCTGTTCCTGCAGGCTGGGCGGGACATGATCGCGGAATCCAACGCGCTGATCCCCTAACGAAAAACGAGGGGCCCTGCCCCTCGCTTTGCTGAAATTCATGAAACAGGGCAGCATCTCAGCCGCCCTTTCTTTTTAGCGAATGCGCAACTCGGTATTGGCGTCGAACAGACGCGCCTGCGCCGCGTCAAAGCTTACGCCAACGGTCTCGCCCGCCTTCACACGATCATCGCCGCGCTCTTCCACGATGAGTCGCTCGCCGTTCTCGGACACGAGATAGGCGTAGGACACCCCGCCCAGTGCTTCGGTCAGGTCCACCGTGTGGGTGGTGCCCGCCCGGTCGATATTCAGATGCTCGGGCCGCAGGCCCAGCTGCACCGACGTGCCGTCGGAGGGCAGAGTGACATCGAGGCTGACATCCTGCTTCAGCGACGGCACCTCTACGGCCCCGCCTTTCACTGTTGCGTCGGCAAAGTTCATCGACGGCGACCCGATAAAGCCCGCCACAAACTTGTTGTCCGGGTCACGGTATAGGTCCATAGGCGCCCCGACCTGTTCGATGATCCCTGCGCGCAGCACCACGATCTTGTCAGCGAGCGTCATCGCCTCGACCTGGTCGTGGGTCACGTAGATCATCGTCGTGCCCAACTCAGCATGGAGCCGCGCAATCTCGACACGCATCTCTACACGCAGTTCGGCGTCGAGGTTCGAGAGCGGTTCGTCAAAGAGGAACACATCAGGCCCGCGCACGATGGCACGACCGATGGCGACCCGCTGACGCTGACCACCCGACAGGGCGGCAGGCTTGCGCTTGAGATACTCATCCAGCCGCAGAATCTTGGACGCACCCGACACCTTCTCGGTGATCTGGTCCTTGTCGACGCCATTCATCTTGAGGCCAAAGCCCATGTTGTCCTCGACCGTCATGTGCGGATAGAGCGCGTAGGTCTGGAAAACCATCGCCACACCGCGTTCGGCCGGGTCCAGGTGGGTCACGTCGCGGTCGCCAATGGCTATCTGCCCGTCCGTCGTTTCCTCGAGGCCCGCGACCATCCGCAAAAGCGTGGATTTACCGCAGCCCGATGGCCCCACAAAGACGCAGAACTCGCCGTCCTTGATGTCCAGATCCACCCCGTGGATCACTTGGACGTCGCCGTAGCGCTTGATGACCTGGTTAAGCGTGACGCCTGTCATGGCAACCTCATTTCTAGAGAGTAACAGTATCGGGGAAGCGCCACTGGACGGCCTCCTCGGCTATGGAAACGGCCGTGGCATGAAGCGCCGGGGCCTTGGATTCGAGACGATCTAGCGTTGTACGCGTGGTCGATGAGGTCACCGACAGGGCCCCTAACATGCGCCGGCGTGGGGTAAGGATCGGCATGGCCAGGCAAATGATCCCCGGCTCGTGTTCTTCCCGGTCAAATCCGTAGCCGCGTTCGCGAATCGCTTCGAGCTCGGTGCGCAGGGCAAATTCCGAAGTCACGGTGGACGGGGTGAAGCGATGGAAACTCTGCTGCGCAATCACGCGGGTCAGCTCCGCCGGTGGCAGATAGGCCATCATCGCCTTGCCCACGCCCGTGCAATAGGCCGGGCCAACCTTCCCCGCCTGCGAATACATCGGCAGCGGTTCCTGCGCGTTGACCTTGTCGACGTAAAGAACGCTGGCATTGTCGAGCTGCGCCAGATGCACTGTCTCACCCAGTTTGGCCGACAGCGCCTCGATGTGGCGACGGGCCACTGGGGCCAATGAAGATTGCTCCCACGCAGCATGGGCCAAACGCACCAGCCGCACGCCCAACGCGTAGGTCTGGCGCTCAGGATCATAGCTCAGAATCCCTTCGGATGTGAGCGTCTGCACGAATCGATAGAGCGTGGCTTTGGGGAATCGGGATGCGGATAACAGCTCGGCAAAACGCACCGGACGGCCAAAGGTGGCCACCTGGTCGAGCACTTCGAGAGCTTTGCCCACAGTGCCGGCGCTGGATTGCGCGTCTTTCATCATTCCTCCCTCCTGCCATGCGCCGCGATCGTCCGTCGCTTAGCTCAAAGCAGGTTCCATGGTTGACAAGACTAGGCGAGTCGCGGTTACTATTTCAATATATAAAACTCCGTTCCGAATAATGAAACTCTTTCGGGGCGGCGTAAGTGGAAGCATAGGGAGGAAAGCATGCGTTCCATCATGACCTCCGCGCTGGCTCTGGCCATCGCGGCACCCGCCTTTGCAGGCGATCTCGTCATCAACTTCGACGACCTTAACCCGGCACCAAAGGCCGCGTTCGAAGCCGCGGTAGAGCAGTTCAAGGCCGAAAACCCGGACATCAACGTCACGGTCAACATCAACGACCGCGAAGCGCACAAGACCGCGATCCGCAACTTCCTGACCGCCGACGCGCCCGACGTGACTTCCTGGTACCCGGGCAACCGCATGGCACCGTTCACCGATGCCGGCCTCTTCCAGGGCGTGGATGACGTCTGGGACGAAAACGGCCTGCGCGAAACCTTCGCAGCGATCGAGCCCACGATGACCCGCGACGGCGTCACCTACGGCGTGCCGTATTCCTACTACCAGTGGGGCATCTACTACCGCAAAGACATCTTCGACGGCCTGGGCCTCGAAGAGTTCGAAACCTGGGATGACCTTCTCGCAGGTTGCGCCGCGATGAAAGAAGTGGGCGTGACCCCCTTCACCATCGGCACCAAGTTCCTTTGGACCGCCGCAGGCGTCTTTGACTACATCAACCTGCGTACCAACGGTTACGAAGTGCACAACGGCCTGACCGGCGGCGAAATCGCCTACACCGATCCGCGCATCGTGCAGACCTTCGACAACTGGGAACAGCTCATCAACGAGTGTGGCTTCGTCGACAACCACGCGTCGATGTCCTGGCAGGACGCCCTGACGCCTTTCGTCAACGGTGACGCGGGCATGTACGTGATGGGCAACTTCGCGGTTTCCGCGATGAAAGACGCCGGTCTGACCAACGACCAGATCGACTACATGCCGTTCCCATCCATCAACCCGGATGTGGCCCGTGCCGAAGAAGCACCTGCTGACGCGTTCTTCATCCCGACGAACGCTTCGAACCCCGAAGACGCCAAGAAATTCCTGGCCTTCGTAGCACGTGCTGACGTCCAGTCCGCATGGAACGAAGCAATCGGTCAGCTGCCGCCGAACTCCGAATCGGAAGTCTCCGACGACAAGTTCATCCAGGAAGGCTTTGCCACCGTCTCCACCGCCGCAGGCCTCGCGCAGTTCTATGACCGCGACGCACCGGCTGCGATGGCTGCCGAAGGCATGAAAGGCTTCCAGGAGTTCATGCTCGACACCTCCAAGAAAATGGAAGTGCTCGAACGCCTCGATACCGTTCAGGCCGAAGTCTACTAATCACGACGCCGGGCCTCCCGCATCTCGCGGGGGGCCTACCTTTTTCAAATACCCTTTCTTTTGTCGCTTTAGTCCGTCCAACAACTGCCGCCGCAGGAGGTCCGCGCCATGGCCGTCACCGACGCCGCATCCGTATCTGTCGCTCAGGCTCCGCGCCCGGGCTGGCTGGCTCGCAACAAGCTCTCCATCGCGCCCTGGATCTTTCTCGCGCCCGCGCTGGTGTTCTTTGCGATCTACGTGGTGATCCCGATCTTCGAGAGCCTCTATCTCTCGCTCTTTGAATGGAACGGCCTCTACGACGCCGACGGCAATTCGACGGCGACCTACATCGGCTTTGAAAACTACGTAAAGCTCTGGGATGACCCGAATTTCTGGACCTCGCTGCGCAACAACGTGGCGTGGCTGATCCTCTACATGCTCGCGGTTCCCGTGGGCCTGATGATCGCGCTCTTCCTGAACCAGGACGTGCCCGGGATGCGGCTTTACAAGTCGCTCTTCTTCTTCCCCTTCGTGATTTCGCAGGTCGTCGTCGGCCTAATCTTCGGTTGGTTCTACAACCCCGAATTCGGCGTCGTCGGCACCGTGTGGAAAGCACTCTTCTGCGAGGAAACGGTCAACTTCATCGGCAACGTCACCTTCGTGTGCTCGCAAAACCCGCCTGACATCCTGTCGTCCGAGAAATGGGCCACCTACGGCATCATCGCCGCAGGTCTTTGGCCACAGATCGCCTACTGCATGATCCTCTACCTCACGGGCCTCAACAACGTGGCCGCCGACCAGATCGAGGCCGCCCGCCTCGACGGCGCAAAGGGCTGGAAAATGCTCTGGTACGTGGTGCTGCCGCAGCTGCGCCCGGCGACCTTCATCGCCGTGGTTGTGACCGTGATCGGCGCGCTCCGTTCGTTCGACATGATCGCCATCATGACCCAGGGCGGGCCCTTCGGCTCAACCAACGTGTTGGCCTACTACATGTTCGAGGTCGCGATCTCCGAATTCGGCGAACGCTACGGATACGGCTCTGCCGTGGCTACGGTCCTCTTCGTGATCATGCTGTTCTACATCTCCTACTTCCTGTGGCGGATGTACCAGGATGAGAAAGGCACGCGCTGATGACACGCGAGGACGTGGATACCATCTGCGCCGCTCTGCCGGGGGCCGAACTGGCGCTCCCGCCCGAGCTGATCAGTTGGAAGGTCGGCGGCAAGATGTTCGCCTGCCTTGCTGGCGGCGACGGCCACTCTGACGGCGTGTCGGTCAAGACCGCAGATGTCGAAACCGCCGCTATGCTGATCGATGCGGGCGAGGCCGTCCGCGCGCCGTACTTTCACAAAAGCTGGGTGCGTCTGCATTTCGACGCCACTGCCCGCGACTATGCCGAACACCGCATCGGCGTTTCCTATGACCTGATCCGGGGGAGCCTGAAAAAGGCCGTCCGTGACGCCCTGCCTGCGAGGACCAACTGATGTTTCCACGCCCCATTGCCGCCAATTCGCCCAAGGGTCTGAGCTATCAGGCCTTCCTGCCGATTGCGCTCATTATCTGGCTGATCCCCCTGATCGCGATCTTCCTGACGTCGATCCGCTCCGGCGCGGATATCAACTCGGGCAACGTCTTTGGCTGGCCGTCGCAGTTCCAGCTGCTGGAAAACTACACGGCCGTCTTCACCCAGTCGCAGGCCGGGCTCTACCTATGGAACTCCGTGCTGATCACGGTGCCCACGGTCATCATCTCGGTCAGCCTGGCCTGCCTCGCAGGCTACGCGCTGGCGATTTACAAGTTCCGCTGGGCGCTACCGCTCTTCTTCCTCTTCGTGGCGGGCAACTTCATTCCGTTCCAGATCCTCATGGTCCCGGTGCGCGACATGTCCGTGCAAACCGGCCTCTATGACACGATCGCTGGCCAGTTCCTGTTCCACGCCGCCTTCCAGACCGGCTTCTGCACGCTCTTCATGCGTAACTTCATCAAGGCGCTTCCCTTCGATCTGATCGAAAGCGCCCGCGTCGAAGGCATCCAGGAATGGAAAATCTTCTGGTTCGTGGTGCTGCCCCTGGTGCGCCCGGCCATCGCCGCGCTCGCTGTGCTGATCTTCACCTTCGTGTGGAACGACTTCTTCTGGGCCAACGTGCTGACCCAAGGCGAACAGGCCAAGCCGATCACGGCGGGCGTGCGCTCGCTCAACGGCCAGTTCGTCAATAACTGGCACCTGGTCTCGGCCGCGTCGCTTCTGGCCGCCGTGCCACCCGTCGTCATGTTCTTTGCAATGCAGCGTCACTTCATCGCTGGCCTAACGCTCGGAGCCGTGAAGTAATCATGCAGGTTTGGAGGCTCGACTCGACCCGCCAGACCCTGGTTCTGGCGGCACGACGCGAACGTTTGCCCGAGATCGTCTATTGGGGCGCTCCGCTTCCCGAAAGCGAGGACCTCACCACCATTTCCGCTGGCCACGTCATCGACGTGACCGGCGGCATGCTGGACGAAAACCCTGACCTGTCGATCTGCCCCGAGGCCGTCCGCAGCTTCCCCGGTCAGCCGGGCCTGATCCTGCGCGACACCGACGGAACGCCGCTCCTGCCCAAATTCTGCTACGCCAGCGAAACGGCAGAGAGCGGAGCGTTGACGCTGAGCTTCGAGGACCACGAGCTCCAGGTCTTCTACTCGGCCAGCTTCGAGATCGACGCGCACACGCACATCATCACGGCCCAGTCGCGGCTCTGGGCTTCGCGCCCGGTGCACCTGCACTGGTTTGCTGCCCCGGTTTTCCCGGCACCGCAGCTCTCAGATGATATGATCGATTTCACCGGCCGCTGGTGCGGGGAATTCCAAACAGCCACGACCGCCTGGTCACCCGGCATGCGCTTTCGCGAGAACCGCACTGGACGCACGGGCCACGAACACTTCCCGGGCCTGATCATCCCCTGCAAGGGCACCACCAACACCCAAGGCGACGCCTACGCCTTCCACTATGGCTGGTCCGGTGGGCACAAGATGATCGCCGAAGAGCTCCCCGATGGCCGCCGCCAGGTTCAGTTCGGCCACGCCGCGCGGATGGAAACCGAGGCCGCGCAGGAGTTCAAATCCGCGCCGCTCTACGCGACGTTTTCGGCCCAGGGCATCAACGGCTGCGCCACAGCGTTCCAACGCCACCTGCGCGACCGCATCGTGACCTTCCCCGATGCTGACCGGCCCCGCCCGGTGCACTATAACTGCTGGGAGGCCGTCTATTTTGACCACAACCTCCCGGCCCTCAAGGACATCGCCACCCGCGCCGCTGCCCTGGGTGCCGAACGCTTCGTCCTCGATGACGGCTGGTTCGGACGGCGCGACGACGACACGACCTCGCTTTCGGATTGGGAGGTCGATCCGCGCAAATACCCCGACGGTCTCGGCCCCCTCATCGACCATGTCCATGGCGAGGGCATGAGCTTCGGCATCTGGTTCGAACCCGAGATGATCAACCCGGACTCGGATCTCCATCGGGCCCATCCCGACTGGGCGCTGGGATCCGAAGATCAGACACTCGGGCGTCAGCAAAAAGCGCTCAACATGGCGCTGCCGGAAGTACGCGAGTTCATCTTTGACCGCATGGCCAAGGTCCTCAGCGACCACGACATCGACTACATCAAATGGGACCACAACCGGGTGCTGCCCATGCCCGACGCCGCCCAGACACGCGGTTCCTACGCACTGATCGATGCCCTGCGCGAGGCCTTCCCCCAAGTGGAAATCGAAAGCTGCGCATCCGGCGGCGGGCGCATCGATTTCGGCATCCTCAGCCGCACCCAGCGGGTCTGGCTCTCTGACAGCAACGACGCGCTGGAACGGCTCCGCATTCAGCACAATGCAGCGCTTTTCTTGCCAACGGTGGTAACCGGCTCCCATGTCGGGCCGCGCCTGTGCCACACGTCGGGGCGCACCCATGACATCACCTTCCGCGCGTGGGTCGCTGCCCAGCGTCACATGGGGTTCGAGATGGACCCGCGAGAGCTCGACACCCGCGAAGAGGCCGTCCTGCGCGAGGTCACGAGCTGGTACAAACATAACCGAGGCTGGATGCATGACGCAGACATTCTGCGCCTCGACAGCGCCGATCCGGCCGTGATCGCCGAGGAACAGCTCGCCGCCGATGGCAGCCGCTTTGTGATCTTCGCGGGCAAGGCCGACACCTCCGCCCAGATCGCCCCGCGCCCGCTGCGCTTCACCCGTTTGGACGCCGACGCGACCTATCGCCTGCGGCTCGTCAACCGAACCTCCGCGCCAGACCTGTCGCGCGGTACGCCCGTGCTCAAGGATCGGGACATCGAGGCTTCTGGCGCATGGCTGATGAGCCAGGGCGTCACGCTGCCCTGGTCCTTCCCCTGCACCATGTGGGTCCTCGAAGGAGAACGCCTATGATCGCCAGCTATTCCGACCTCAAGGACGCGTCCGTCTACATCACCGGCGGCGGCTCCGGCATCGGCGCCTCGCTAACCGACGGTTTCCTGTCCCAGGGCGCCAAAGTCGCTTTTATCGGTCGGTCAGACGCCACCGAATTCTGCGATGAAATGGAAGAAAAGCACGGGGTTCGCCCGCTTTTCATGCAGGGCGACATCACCGGCACCGCAGGGCTAAAGGCCTCCATGAATCAGGCCGCCGCCGCCCACGGGCCGATCAAGATCCTCGTCAACAACGCGGCCAATGACAAACGTCATACCACCGCCGAAGTGGACGAAGAGTTCTGGGACTGGATGATCGCCATCAACCTCAAGGCCTACTTCTTCGCCTGCCAGCACGCCGCGCCGATGATGGCAGGCCAGGGCGGCGGCTCGATCATCAATTTCAGCTCGATCAGCTATATGATGGGAAACGCGGGATACCCGCTCTACACGGCCTCCAACTCCGGCATCAACGGCATGACGCGCAGCCTCGCGCGCGAATTCGGCCCCGACCGTGTCCGCGTCAACGCACTGGCCCCCGGCTGGGTGCTGACGCAAAAGCAAAAGGACATGTGGGTTACCGAAGAGGGCCTCGCCGCCCATCTCGAACGCCAATGCCTCAAGGACCCGCTCGACCCCGACGACATCATCGGCGGCACGCTCTTTCTGGCATCTGAGGCCTCCAAGGCCATGACCGGCCAGGCGCTCGTGATAGATGGCGGCGTCGTGACGACAGGATAGGATCATGAACAACCAAGCGCAAAAAGCAGACTGGATCGCCGTCGACTGGGGCACCTCGAACCTGCGCGCCTGGGCGATGACAAGCGGCGGCGCAGAACTGTGGTCCGGCGCGTCCGACAAGGGCATGGGCGTGCTCAAGCCCGAACATTTCGAGGGCGCACTCCTGGACGTCGTGGCCCCGATGCTGGGCACCGGCACGCTCGATGTGGTGGCCTGCGGCATGGTGGGCTCCCGCCAGGGCTGGATCGAGGCCCCTTACGCCACCGCCCCCTGCGCAGCGCTGCCGACAGGCTTTGCCCAGCCCGAGACCAAAAACCCCCTGCTGCGCGTCCACGTGATCCCGGGCGTGAAACAGGAATCCACCCCGGACGTCATGCGCGGCGAGGAAACCCAGATCGCGGGCTTCTTGTCGCTCAATCCCGGCTGGGACGGCATCGTTTGCCTGCCGGGCACCCACACCAAATGGGCCGAAATCAGCGCCGGTGAGATCGTCAGTTTCCGCACCTTCATGACCGGGGAACTTTTTGCCCTCCTCTCCGACCAATCGGTGCTCCGCCACACCATCGCGCCCACGGGCTGGGATGATGAGGCCTTTGCCACAGCGGTCTCTGACGCCATGGCAAAACCTGAAATCATCGCCGCGCGGCTCTTTTCTCTCCGCGCCGAACATCTGCTTCAGGGCCTCGAGGGCGCTGAGGCCCGCGCGCGCCTCTCCGGCCTCCTGATCGGGGCCGAGCTCGCCGCCGCACGCCCCTACTGGCTGGGTCAGCAAGTAGCCGTCATCGGTGCCTCGACGATCAGTCAGATCTACGGTACCGCTTTGGCCGCCCAGGGCGTGCCCGCCACCATCGCGGACGGCCCGCGCATGACGCTTGCCGGGCTCACCGCCGCCTACAAAACGCTGAGGAAATAAATGTCCCGCCCCCTCATTGCTATCCTCCGCGGTATCACCCCGCAGGAGGCCGTCCCCGTTACTGACGCCCTTATCGCTGCAGGCATCGACCGTATCGAGGTGCCGCTGAACTCTTCGGATCCCTTTGACAGCATTGCCGCCATGGCAGAGGCCCATGGCGACAAGGCCCTGATCGGCGCCGGCACCGTGCTCACCGTCGCCGACGTGGAACGGGTCAAAGCAGCCGGCGGCCAGCTCATCGTCTCACCCAACTGCGATACCGAGGTCATCGCCGCCAGCGTCGCGGCAGGCATGCAGTCCTGGCCCGGCATCTTCACCCCGACCGAGGCCTTCGCCGCGCTCAAGGCCGGGGCCACGGGGCTGAAACTCTTCCCCGGCAACATGGCGGGCCCCGGCGGGCTCAAGGCGATCCGCGCCGTGCTCCCCAAGGGCACTGAAGTCTACGCCGTAGGCGGCGCAGGGCCCGAGAATTTCGGCGACTGGATCGCCGCCTCCGCCGACGGTTTCGGCATCGGCTCCGCACTCTACAAACCCGGTATGAGCGCCACCGACGTGGGCCAACGCGCCGCTGACATCGTTGCCGCCTACGAGGCATCAGCCCATGGCTGAGATCTTCGACGAACACCGCTGCGCCCTTGGCGAGGGGCCTCTATGGCACCCCGAACGGGCAGAGCTTTTCTGGTTCGATATCATCGGCAAACAGCTCCGCTCTAAATCCCAAGTCTGGGACTTCGACACCCATGTATCAGCCGCAGGCTGGGTGGACCGCGACACGCTTCTCATGGCCTCCGCCACCGCCCTGTCGCGATTTGACATCGCTACCGGCTGGTCCCAGGAACTGCTTCCTCTCGAGGCCGATAACCCGGTAACACGCTCCAATGACGGCCGCGCCGACCCTTGGGGCGGCTTCTGGATCGGCACCATGGGACTGAACGCCGAGGACGGCGCTGGCACGATCTACCGCTACTACCGGGGCGAGGTGACCAAGCTTTACGGAGACATCACCATCACCAACGCGATCTGCTTTGCCCCGGACCGCTCGGCGGCCTACTGGTGCGATACGATGAAACGCCAGATCATGCGCCAGCCGCTGGAGGCCGACCAAGGCTGGCCCGAAGGCCCTGCAGAGGTGCTCATCGACCTTACAGCCGAGGGTCTCGGCGCTGATGGCGCGGTCGTTGATGCCGAGGGCAATATCTGGAACGCGCAATGGGGCTCGTCCCGCGTGGCAGTCTACGCGTCCACCGGCGAATTCCTGCGCGCCGTGCCGGTGCCCGGCCAACAGGCCTCCTGCCCCGCATTCGGGGGCCCAGACCTCACGACGCTCTACGTTACCACCGCCGCGGACGGGCTTGACGGCCCGGACGAAGGCCGCACCTACGCTGTCCCGGGCGCAGGCAAAGGTCTGCAAGAATACCAGGTGATCCTGTGAAACGCGCCATCGGCACTTGCTACTACCCCGAACATTGGCCCCGCGAGATGTGGGAGGCCGACGCCGCAGAGATGGCCGCCAGCGGCCTCACCTGGGTCCG
>JBCDKE010000046.1:0-23788 GCA_038747015.1 Pseudomonadota bacterium | reverse complement strand
CTGATCCGGGATCTTCACCTTCTCAAGGAAATGCATCGCTGTCTCTTCGGCTTCCTTCTTGGGTGTCTTGCGCACCCAGATCGGAGCCAGCGTACAGTTCTCAAGGATCGTCAGATGCGGGAACAGGTTGAAATGCTGGAAGCACATGCCAACCTCAGACCGGATGGTGTCGATGTTCTTGAGGTCCGACGACAGCAACGTGCCATCAACGGTGATCGACCCCTGCTGGTGTTCCTCCAGCGCGTTGATGCAGCGGATCAGCGTGGACTTACCGGACCCCGACGGTCCGCAGATCACGATCCGCTCGCCCCGGTTTACGGTCAGGTTGATGTCGCGCAGCACGTGGAACGCACCGTACCACTTGTTCATGCCGTCGATGGTGATGGCGATCTCGTCAGAGACCTTCATTTGAGCTTCAGCCATGATGATTACCTATGGTCTGTTTGCAGCTGGCGTTCGAGCCACTGCGAATATTGCGAGATGCCGTAGCAAACGACGAAGAAGAGAAGCGCGGCAAAGCCGAAGACTTCCCAATAGATGCCTGTCCACTGGGTGGAGCCCAGGATCGGCCCGCGGATGATACCGACGAGGTCGAACATGGAGATCACCGAGACGAGTGTGGTGTCTTTGAAAAGACCCACCGCCACGTTCACGATGCCAGGGATCGAGATCTTCAGCGCCTGCGGCATGATGATCAGTCGTGTTGCCTGCGTGTAGTCGAGACCCAAAGAGTCCGCGGCTTCGTACTGCCCGGTGGGCAGGGCCGCGAGACCACCACGGATCACCTCGGCGATGTAGGCCGCCGAGAACATCGTGATCATGATGATTACCCGCAGGATCAGGTCAGGGTTCGATTCAGCCGGGAAGAAGTAGGCCAGCATCACATTTGCCACGAAGAGCAGCGTGATGAGAGGCACACCCCGAATGAACTCGATAAAGATCACGCAGAAGCCTTTGATGATCGGCAGGTTCGACTGACGGCCCAGCGCCAGTACGATGCCCAGCGGGATCGACAGCGACACACAGACCGTGCCGAGGATCATGTTCAGCATAAAGCCGCCCACGTCCCGCGTCGTGACCTCAGGCAAGGCGATCAAGCCCGGCATGGCAGCCGACAGCAGACCACCGATCCACCACACGACCAGTGCAGCGACAACGCCACCAACCAGACCGAGGAAAAAGCCGTAGGCACGTTCCACGCGATTGAAAGCTATGTAGCCAGCCACAAGACCGACCAGCGCCATGATCGGAACAATGATCGTGCCGCCGTAAACCAGCCAGTAGGCCAGGAACGGGTAGATGCCGGTAAAGATCAGCATCTTGCGCGGCAGTGTCCAAAACAGGACCGGCGCCGCCGCAATGGCCAGGAGCAAGAGGCCAACGATAGGCCGCCAGTACTCTTCTGAGGGATAGAACCCAAAGACCATCTGGGGCCAGCGTTCCTGCAGTATCGAGAAACACGCACCAGTCGCGCCGTCGAGGATCTCGCGGCATTCTGCCAGCCCAGATGTCCCCCATACGCCGTTCGCAAACCAGGGGTACACCCCGACCGCGATACGGACGATGAAGTACAACGCAAGGAGCGTCATGATGCTGTTGAACCAGCTCGAAAACAGGTTGTCGCGGATCCACTTTACCGGGCCACCCACCGCTTCGGGCGGATCGGACGGGTCCAGAAACTCGGTGCGAACGTAGCTGACGTTGTTTGTGTTATCGCTCATCTCAACGCTCCTTCAGCTTCATGGCGTTGTTGTAGATGTTCATGAAGAACGAGATCAGCAGCGAAACGCAGAGATAGAACAGCATCAACAGGAGAACGCATTCGATGGCGCGACCGGTCTGGTTCAGCGTGATGCCGCCCAGCGTACCGGTGATGTCCATATAGCCCACGGCAATCGCCAACGAAGAGTTCTTGGTGATGTTCAGGTACTGCGAAATCAGCGGCGGGATGATAACCCGAAGCGCCTGTGGAAGGACCACTAGGTTCATGATCCGGCCAGGACGCAGTCCCAGCGACGCGGCAGCTTCCGTCTGACCTTTGCTAACCGCCTGAATACCCGCGCGCACGTTCTCCGCGATAAAGGCACCCGTGTAGATCGCCAGGGCGAACCAAAGAGCAATCAGTGACAATCGTAGATGCACGCCTCCGGAAAAGTTGAAACCCTTCAGCTCCGGGCTTTCCAGACCAACAGGCTGACCTAGCAGAAAATACACAACCAAGCCCGGCACGATCAGGATTGCCAGCGACGGCCATCCTATCGGAAGTAGCCGGCCAGTATCGTATAACAGCTTCTTGGCATAACGGCGGTAGGCAAACACACCTACGATCGACAACAAACACACGGCCCAGAAGATGCCCGAACCGGCCTCATTGATAAAGGACGGGACATAAACACCCCGGTTGGTGAATGCGAACATGCCCAGCCACATTTCGCTGTCTGGGTTCTCTCCCCTAAACGACCTTGGTTGTGGGAAGGCATTCGACATGGCCAGGAAAATGATCAGGATCCAGATCAGAACGGGCACGTTGCGGAAGGCTTCCACATAGGCGCTCATCAGTTTTGAGACGATCCAGTTGTTCGACAGCCGCAAGACACCAGCGAAAACCCCGATGACAGTGGCCGATATACAGGCCAGCACCGCCACGATAATCGTGTTGATCGCGCCCACCGTGGACGCCCGCAGATGCGTGCTCTGAGAGTTATATTCGATAGGACGCTGGTTGATGTCATATCCCGCAGGCTCCCACAGGAAGAGCCAAGAAATATTCAGGTCGGCATCGGCGAAGTTTTGACGCGCGTTTCCGTAGAGCTGGTACAGGCAGTAGCCCAGCACGAACACAGCTATCACCTGAAAGGTAATGGACCGGTATCGCGTGTCATAAATTAGCTGGCTGAGGCGGAAACCACCTGCGTCGCCGTGGTCAGGGATTGTCGACATAGACGTCCTCTGTTGGCTGGAGCCTGTCACGGTGCTTTGCGCACTCTCACGGCGGCCCACGTGTTGTTAGATGTGAAAAGGGCGCGGTGTGGTCACCGCGCCCCCTCCAGAAGTATTTAGCGGAACGGAGGCGAGTAGATCAGGCCGCCATCGGTCCACTGAGCGTTCAGCCCGCGTGCGAGGCCAATGTTGGTTGCCTCACCGATGTTGTTAGCGAAGATCTCGCCGTAGTTGCCTTCCGCCATCAGTGCCTTCATGGCCCAGTCAGCTTCCAGACCCAGCATCTCGCCCAGGGTGCCTTCAGAACCCAGAAGACGGTTGATTTCTGGGTTGTCGGAACCAGCGGATAGCGCTTCGATGTTGTCCGAAGTCACGCCCAGCTCTTCAGCAGTGATCAGCGCGTTCAGCGTCCAACGAACAATGTCACCCCACTCGTGGTCGCCGTGGCGAACAAGCGGGCCGAGCGGCTCTTTGGAAACAACTTCCGGCAGAACGACGTAGTCGTCTGGTGCCGGGAAGTTGGCGCGCTGAGCGGCCAGTGCGGAACGGTCCGTCGTATAAACATCGCAGGAGCCAGCCAGGAACAGCTGAACAGCCTCAGAACCCGTTTCGATCGGCACAGGCTCATACGAGATGTTGTTCACGCGGAAGAAGTCCGCGAGGTTCAGTTCGGTCGTGGTACCGGTCTGGATGCAGACGGTCGCGCCGTCCAGTTCCTTCGCGGAGGTCACGCCCAGATCAGCAGGAACCATGAAGCCCTGACCGTCGTAGTAGTTCACGCCGGTGAATTCGAACTTCAGGTCCACGTCGCGCGAGAACGTCCACGTGGTATTGCGCGCAAGCATGTCGATCTCACCAGCGGCCAGCGCGGTGAAACGCGTCTTACCGGTGGTTGGCACGAATTCGACGGCGGTGGAGTCACCGAGAACAGCAGCAGCAACAGCACGGCACACGGCCACGTCAAAGCCCTGCCAAACGCCATTTGCGTCTGGCTCAGCGAAGCCGGGCACGCCGGTGGATACGCCACAGTTAAGTGTCCCACGGGCTTTGACGTCGTCCAGCGTTGCGGCACCAGCGGCACCAGCAGCCAGACCGGCGACAGTCAATGCGCCCAGAATGACAGATTTTTTCATACTAACCTCTTCCTGATTTACCGACCGGTGCAGGTCGGTTTCATTTGTTGCGGCGTCTCCCGCCGCCGATCGCCAGCTAGTCTCCCCTCTGGCAATGCAAAACTTTGGTCGCTTTCGCCCCCTGACGTCAACAGGTGACGCAAGATTAGGCACGAATTTCTCGTTTTTTACGCGCCCAAGATGGACGAAACTTACTCTGCTGCCTTCATAGGCGAAAATTTACTGTATCCGCAGCGTTTGCATGCACTTGGTGGACGTTAGAACCGATCTGTTTTGGCCCAAATCTGCCGGGCCAATGCCCAAAAATTCTACCGGGACAAAATATAGAATCGGTGAGCTGCATAAAATGCAGACTCTTTGGCCGCAGCTGCTTCGACTGCTTCTTCGTCAAAGCCCCATTCTTCGGCCTGGTAGGTTTCATCCACCCGACTCGCTCGCCAAAGCTCCGAGACGTCGGCCTCTGCTCGCGCCTTTAGTCCTATAACCAATGACCCTGAAAGCATTATAAGATCATGCAGCCCGGCGAGCTCGAAATCCGTCGCCTCTTCGAGCGGCGCGCGCAAGGCGGCCAGCGCATCAGCGTTCTGGGCAATAAACATGACCCCAGCGGTTAGCGTCAATTCGGCCCCAAATTCATCCTTCGCCCAGGCGACAAGCGGGTCCCAAGCCGCGTTCTGAGCTTCGACCAAGGCCGCCGGTTTCTCTGCGCGGTAGCAGATCAAATCTGTCGCGCCATACTCGGCTAGCGCATCGATGACCGCCGCGCGCTGCGGATTGATTTTCTCGATTGCTGAATTTGCCGCCCGTGTGGCCGGCATGGTCGTAGGGTCGATCTGTTCTTCTTGCGCATCCCATTCGGCCGCGATGACCTCTGCCATCTTCAAGTTCGGCACGACCAGGGTCGATTTCCCGGGTGTCTTTACCATGCGCCCGTCCAGTGTCACGGTGAACCCGCCCTCGACCTCTTCCGCCCGGGCTGCCTTCCAGAATCGTTTCGACTTCCATTCGCTCATGGACATACCTCATCGAGCGCTTCCTCCAGCGCCGCTACATCATTGACCACGGCATCCGCCAGCGGGCGCAGACGTTGTTCGGGGTGATAGCCCCACGTCACAGCCACCGTCGCCATCTTGGCGGCGCGGCCCATCTCCAGATCAAATGTCGTGTCGCCAACCATGACGCCGGTTTCTAGACCGGCATCGCGCAGCGCAGCGAACGCCATGGAAGGATGCGGCTTCGATGGGTGGCCGTCGGCATCCTGTCGGGTCACAAAATAGCTCTCCAAACCATGAGTTTCGATCAGATGATCCAACCCACGGCGCGATTTGCCCGTGGCGACGCCCAAAAGCGTTTCGGGTTCCGACCGTAATCTGTCGAGAAGCTCGCGAATACCGGGAAAGAGCGGCGAAGCGGTCGCCTCGCCATGGCTCGAACGGAGGGACTGATAGGCGTCCTTGTACGCCTGGACCAACGGACCGTTCGGCGCTTCGGGTGCTAGGGCCGCCATCGCCTGCGGCAGCGAAAGCCCAACGATAGAAAGCGTCTCTTCACGGCTGGGAGGCGCGAGACCCAGCGCCCCAAACGCAGCATCCATGGACCCGACGATATGCGCCTGGCTGTCCACCAAAGTCCCATCGACATCAAAGAGAATGAGCCGCATCAGAGCTCCTCGAACGGGTCAACCGGCGCCTCGGACGGCTGCCAGCCGAATTCGGCCCAGGTGCGGTCCATGTGCTCCGGCAAAGGTGCCGTCAGATGCAGCGTTGCCCCGGTAAAGGGATGCTCCAAAGTCAGCGACCGCGCGTGCAGATGCAGCTTCTTGGAAAACGCGCCTCCGAGGCCAGCGCCCCAGCCGTCGCCCAGATTTTCCTGGCTCGATCCGCCGTATTTACCGTCTCCGACAATGGGATGCCCCAAGGCCCCCATATGGGCGCGCAACTGGTGGGTACGGCCGGTCACGGGAACCAGCGCCATCCATGCAGCTCGACGCCCAAGCGCCTCGATCACGGTGTATTCTGTGGTGGCGCGCTTTGCACCTTCTGTGCTCGCCAGCTCGTCTGGATGCACCACGTGCATCTTTTCACCCTCGCCGCTTTTGCCATGGCCCGGCGCTTTGACGAGCCCGTACTTGATAATACCTGATTTCGGCAACGGAACGCCTGCGACAGCAGCCCAGTATATCTTGCGCGTCGCGCGGTGGCGAAACGCCTCCGTGAGCGCCGCCGCAGCAGCGCGCGTACGCCCGAGGATCAAAACCCCAGAAGTGTCTTTGTCGAGCCGGTGCACCAGTCGCGGGTTCTCATCCAAACCGAACCGCAGCGCCGGACCCAGCCCGTCCACATGGCGCGTCAGCTTTGACCCGCCCTGTACTGGCAATCCCGGCGGTTTGTTCAGTGCAATGATCTGGTCGTCGCGATAGATCACCGCCGCGCGGATCATCTCGGCATCCCGATCGTCGATTTGACGCTCTGGTTTCGGGGCGTCGGCATCGGGCAACGGAGGAACGCGCAGCACCTGCCCAGCCTCGACCCTTGTCGATGCCTTCACGCGTCCGCCATCGAGGCGAAGTTCACCCTTGCGGCACATCTTTTCGATGCGCCCCTGTCCCAACTGCGGAAAGCGTCGCTTAAGATACCGATCGAGCCGCTGCCCGCCATCGCCATCCGCGATTTCTACCGTCTGAACCTTGCTCATACCCATCGCTCCGCGACAGTGTAGCCGACCCAAACAGCCA
Organism: Pseudomonadota bacterium; assembly: GCA_038747015.1. Lineage (GTDB taxonomy): Bacteria > Pseudomonadota > Alphaproteobacteria > Rhodobacterales > Rhodobacteraceae > Shimia_B. Next base: position 16,981 of record JBCDKE010000046.1, on the reverse strand, counting down.
AAGCACTAAGCACCACTGAGGCGACAACATAAGCGCCTGCAGCAGCGCTCTGCCCTGACTGCATCAGTTTCAACGCGTCGAGCGAAAAGGTCGAAAACGTGGTAAAGCCACCCAAAATGCCGAGCATCAGAAAAGGATGCGCGCCCGTGCGATCGGCCAGACCAGACGCAAAGGCCACGCCGATCAAGAGCGATCCCAACACGTTCACCGCCAAAGTGCCGAACGGAAAGGCCACCGCCATGCCCAAAAGCGCACGAAGCACAGAACCCAAAGCGCCCCCAAGCGCGACATATCCCAGATGTACCAGCATCGCGGCTCTTTCCGTCCGCAGGACCTGAAAGTCAACTGGCAGGCACCTAGCGGCGCGCGCGCAACTTGCTGAAATACTCGAGCCGCTTTTTCAGTTCGCGCTCAAAACCGCGCTCTACCGGCTGGTAGAGTTCCTGCCGCTCTACACCGTCCGGGAAGTAGTTTTGCCCTGAAAACCCGTCCTCTGCGTCGTGGTCATAGGCATAACCCGCGCCATAGCCCTGATCCTTCATCATCGTCGTTGGCGCATTCAAAATATGCTTGGGCGGCGGCGCGCTACCGGTCTCCTTGGCCAGCCGGCGTGCTCTCTTGTAGCCGACATAGGCCGCGTTCGATTTCGGCGCGAGGGCGAGATAGGCCACCGCCTGTGCCAGTGCGAGCTCGCCCTCGGGTGAACCGAGCCGCTCATATGTTTCCCATGACTGCAGGCAAACTGCCTGCGCCTGCGGATCAGCGAGCCCGATATCCTCGACCGCCATGCGGGTGATCCGCCGTGCGAGATACCTGGGGTCCTCGCCACCTTCGAGCATCCGCGCAAACCAATAGAGCGACGCATCCGGGTCCGACCCGCGGACCGACTTGTGCAGCGCGGAAATCAGGTTGTAGTGCGCATCGCCCGACTTGTCGTACTGCGCGGCCCGGCGCATAAGCCTTGCACCGAGGGCGGCCGGGTCCAACTTTTTGTCGACGTTCCATGCTACGATCTGTTCGATCAGATTGAGAAGCGCGCGACCATCCCCATCAGCCATTTCAAGAAGGCTTTCCCGCGCCTCCCCCGTCAATGGCAGCTTGGTCTCCAACACGGTTTCGGCCCGTTGGGCCAAATGCTCCAGGTCCACCAAAGACAGCCGTTCAAGAACCAACACCTGAGCGCGGGATAAAACGGCAGCGTTGAGCTCAAAGGATGGGTTCTCGGTCGTCGCACCCACAAGAAGGATCGTCCCATCCTCCATGTGAGGCAAAAAACCGTCCTGTTGTGCTTTGTTAAAGCGATGAATTTCATCAACAAACAGCAGCGTTCCTTTGCCCGCCGTCCTGTGCATCTTGGCTGTTTCAAAAACCTTCCGCAGCTCCGGCACGCCTGAGAAGATTGCAGATATTTGTACGAAATGGCGGTCAGTGGCGTCCGCTAGCAGCCGCGCGATTGTCGTCTTACCGACGCCAGGCGGCCCCCATAGGATCAGGGATCCCAACGTCCCCGACGCCAACATGACACCCAACGGCGCATCGGCCCCGAGCACCTGTTCCTGCCCGATAACGTCACCCAACGCTTGCGGACGCAGACGGTCCGCCAAAGGGCGCGGCGCGCTCTCGGCGGTGTTGGAATGCGTTTCAAAAAGGTCTGCCATGGTACTCATCATGCGCTAGAGCAATTCGATGCGAAAGTACTCTACGCGAAAATGGGGGGCTCGCCCCCACCGGCGAAGCCCCCACATTACTCACCCCACCAAAGGGTCGGCCGTAAGGCCAGCACCACTCCCACTGGTGCTAAGGGATCAAGCCACTAGTGCAGCTTGTCCGCGAGGTTCAACATGACACACTGGTTGTCGATGCCATCCAGGTTCATGACCGGGCCCGCGGCAGTGCCGTCCAACCCACAGCGCCGTGTCCAGCGCGGCCAGTTTGCTGGAATGAGGCCCAGCACCTGCGCAGCACCCAAATCACGAGCCGAGCGCGTCATTTCAGTAATGAGCATGGCGTGCACCCGACGGCGGATACGCTGCGGTGTCGTGTGGCTTACGAACACACGGCTGGATTCCCAGATATTTTCCTGAACTGGCGCGTCCTCATAGAGCAGATCCGTCGGGATCGTGTCGAGAAGCCCCAGTTGCGCATCGCGGATCATGTAGCTGTAGATCCCGCAACGTGCGGTGGTTGGTGTCAGCCGAATGCCGGCATAGACTTCGCCAAATTCATGAACCGCTACCCAGCGGCTGGCAGGCGTGTCGTACTGATCGTACTCCATGCCCATTGCCTCTGGCAGGTCCCATTTGTTTTGAACGATGAACGATTGCCGACGCGCACGCAGCACGTTGGCGAAAAGCTCGCCATGGTTGTGAATGTTAGCGAAAGAGAGAGTGGTGGTTTGCATTTGTATCCCCAGGTCACAGTGCGAAAACACCCCAGCTCCATGGCTGTCTAGGGAGGAGGACGAGACTTACAGCAATCCATAATCTCTAGCCCGCTGAATAGCTTCGGCCGTGGTGCGCGCGAAAAGCTTTTCGCGCGCCGCCGTGAGCCGAGCCATAATCGCGCTCTCCGATATATTGAGTTTGGATGCCGCAGCCGCGTGCCGTTCCCCTTCGGCAATGAAACGTAGGGCGGTGAGTTGCGCCTCAGTGAGGCGTTCAGGCGGCTGCGTGATTTCATGCAACCGCTCGATATGATGCGTGACCACAGCGATCTCCGCATCGGAAAATTCCCGGTCCCCGCGGGCGACCGCGCCGATAGTCCGAGAACGGAGCTCTCCTACCGGTACAACTACCCCAAAACGCAATCCGTGCGAGGCTGCCTCGTCCAGAATGCCAAAAGGATCGGGAATCTTAATATCGCTCCAGCGGGAGGGTCCCTCCTGGCCGAAGCCACACGCCACAATCGGATCTCGTAATGCATAACCTTTTGAAGTGTATGCCTCGATCCACTCGGGCGGGTACGTCTGGAGCGTCATAAGCGGTGATGTGAATCGGATATGCAGGCCGAGGAAGTACCCAGCCGGCGCGAGATGCGAGATCTCGCCCAAAACGTCATCAAGGCCCGATTTACCAGACATATTCCTATACAGCGCCAACACGTACCCAGTTATCAACCCCTGATTGCATCATGTTAGACACAAGGCCAGCAATAAGCCGGGGTCCGCCTAGCAAACCGCAAATGGTCTTGCAGGATCAAGTTGATTCACCTTGACGCTGCGTCACCTTAGACGTGTATCCTGAAAAAAAGCCCCGCACAACGGCGGGGCCTTCCTCGGTAACTGTGGGCGATTTAGCCCTCTTCGTTCATCTCCGCTTCGACGCGCGCCTTGTCTGCTGCGCCTTTGGCGGCAGTGTCACGGTCCACGAATTCGATGATAGCCATAGGGGCCATGTCACCGTAGCGGAAGCCAGCTTTGAGCACACGAACATAGCCGCCATTGCGCTCTTTGTAGCGTGGGCCAAGCACGTCAAAGAGCTTGTCTACATGGGCTGCCTGCTTGAGACGAGACGCGGCCAGGCGCTTGGCATGGGCGTCGCCTTTCTTGCTGAGCGTAACCAGCTTTTCCACCACCCGGCGCAGTTCTTTTGCTTTGGGCAGCGTGGTTTTGATTTGCTCATGTTCGATGAGCGAACCGGCCATGTTCGAGAACATCGCCTTGCGGTGTTCGTGTGTCCGGTTCAGGCGGCGGTATCCGCGAGCGTGACGCATATCTGTAATCCTTCTTTATGCTTTGTCTCGGGGCCATCTGCGTTGGATGACCCTCGCTTTAGTGGGGCGGCATTGCCCGGGGTTGGTTTGGCGGGCATCAGCCCGCCATACACTTAAAAGTTATCTTCGAACTTCTTGGCGAGGTCCTCAATGTTGTCCGGCGGCCAGTCCTCGACATCCATGCCGAGGTGCAGCCCCATGCCAGACAGCACTTCCTTGATCTCGTTCAGCGACTTGCGGCCGAAGTTCGGCGTACGCAGCATTTCTGCTTCGGTCTTCTGGATGAGATCGCCGATATAGACGATGTTGTCGTTCTTCAGGCAGTTCGCCGAACGCACCGAAAGCTCCAGCTCGTCGACCTTCTTCAGAAGCAGCGGGTTGAATTCCAGCCCGTCGTCTTCCTGTGCGGTCTGCGCGCTTTCCGGCTCGTCGAAGTTCACGAAGATGGACAGCTGATCCTGCAGAATGCGCGCAGCAAAGGCCACGGCGTCATCCGGTGTGATCGAGCCATCTGTTTCGATCTTCATGGTCAGCTTGTCATAGTCCAGCACCTGGCCCTCACGAGTCGGCTGAACGTCGTAGGAGACCTTCTTGACCGGCGAGTAGATCGCATCGATCGGCATCAGGCCGATGGGTGCGTCTTCCGGGCGGTTCTTGTCGGCTGCGACATAGCCTTTGCCGGTGTTGACCGTCAGTTCCATGAACACGTCAGCACCATCATCGAGGTGGCAGATCACGTGCTCTTTGTTCAGGACCTCAATGCCGGCCGTTTCGCTGATGTCAGCGGCGGTCACGACGCCCGGGCCCTTGGCGGAGATCGACAGGCGCTTGGGGCCCTCGACTTCCATGCGGATGGCAACGCCTTTGAGGTTCAGCACGATGTCGGTGACGTCTTCACGCACACCGGCGACCGAGGAGAACTCGTGCAGCACGTTGTCGATCTGCACGCTCGTGATGGCCGCGCCCTGCAGGGACGACATCAGCACGCGGCGCAGCGCGTTACCCATGGTCAAACCGAAACCGCGCTCCAGCGGCTCGGCCACGACCGTGGCTTTTTTCGAGGGATCAGTCCCAGGTTTTACGTCGAGCTGTGTGGGCTTTATCAGCTCGGCCCAGTTCTTGTGGATCATAGTGCCTCCATTCTTGCCCACGCGTTGGATCCGGGTGCGCGGGCGTCCCGAGGGTCGTCGAAATGTTTGGACGGGTGTTGCGGCACCCAGCCGGGATGCGAGCGCGCGGGACGCGCTCGCGGGTAATGCTTAGACGCGGCGGCGCTTCGGCGGGCGGCAGCCATTATGCGCGATCGGCGTCACGTCGCGGATGGACGTGATGGTGAAACCGATAGCAGCAAAGGCGCGCAGCGCGCTTTCACGGCCCGAACCGGGGCCCTGCACCTCAACCTCGAGCGTTTTCACGCCGTGGTCTTGTGCCTTCTTGCCCGCGTCTTCTGCAGCCATCTGAGCCGCGTAAGGCGTGGACTTCCGGGAGCCCTTGAAACCCATGGTGCCGGCCGAGGACCACGCGATTGCGTTGCCCTGAACGTCCGAGATCAGGATTTTCGTGTTGTTGAAAGAAGAATTCACGTGGGCAACGCCCGACGCGATGTTCTTGGATACTTTGCGCTTAGGAGCGCGACGATCACGTGCCATGTGTCAGGCTCCTTATTTCTTCTTACCGGCGATGGGCTTTGCAGGGCCCTTACGCGTACGTGCGTTGGTGTGCGTGCGCTGACCGCGAACCGGCAGGTTCCGGCGGTGGCGCAGACCGCGATAGCAACCAAGGTCCATCAGACGCTTGATGTTCATCTGCACTTCGCGGCGTAGGTCACCTTCGACGGTGAGGTTGGCGTCGATGTGCTCGCGGATAGCGAGGACTTCGGCGTCGGAAAGCTCGTTCACGCGGCGCGTCTGCTCGATGCCGGTGGCCTCGCAGATCGACTTGGCCGTGGTGTGGCCGATACCGGTGATATAGGTGAGTGCGATGGGCACTCGTTTGGCGGTAGGGATGTTTACGCCGGCGATACGTGCCAAGGCGGTATTCCTTTCAGCTGCGGTTCCGTCACTCCAGAACCTTTTTTCACAGATAAAGGCCCGCGTTTCGGGCGGGCCTCGGTGAGAGGTGATCAATGAGCGCTCGCGTAGCGCTCAAAGCTCAGAGATGTGGGCAGTTAGGGTGAATCGCTTCGTTCGTCAAGAGGCCTTGATCCGATGCCTGGAAAATCTGGTCCGTAAAGGAGTTCAGGCCCGCATTTGCAAGCCCAACAAGCACCTTATGCGTCCAGCACACCCGCAATCGACGTTTCCACCTCATCCATGGATGCCAGACCATCAACAGCCTTCAGGTCGCCCTTGGCATAGTAATAGCCGATCAGCGGCGAGGTCTTTTTGTAGTACTCCATGAGGCGCACCTTAAGGCTCTCCTCATTGTCGTCCGCACGGACCGGCTGGCCAGCGGCGGCTGCTTCCTTGGCGCGGCCTACGATGCGGTCGACGAGAACCTCGTCATTGACCTGCAATTCGACAACGCTGTCCAAGGTCAGACCTTTCGACGCTAGCAGCGCGCCCAGCGCATCCGCCTGCGGCAGCGTCCGAGGGAAACCGTCAAAGATGAACCCGTTGCCGCCTTTGTCCAGCTGCTCTTCGATCAGACCGATGACGATCTCATCGGTGACCAATTCGCCAGCATCCATGATCGCGGCAACTTTCTTGCCCATCTCGGTGCCGGAGGTTCTCGCCGCGCGCAGCATGTCCCCGGTGGAGAGCTGCACCATGCCGCGTTTTTCAACCAGTTTGGCGGCTTGCGTCCCCTTACCCGCTCCCGGCGGGCCAAGCAGAATAATGTTCATTTACGTTGCGGTCCCCGTTTTTTGCGCGCCCCGCTCTTCCGGCGAAGCTGCGATTTTTCCAGAAGGCCTTCGTACTGGTGTGCCAGCAAGTGGCTCTGGATTTGTTGGATCGTGTCCATCCCGACCGACACAACGATCAGCACAGCCGTGCCGCCGAAGACGAAAGGGATGTTGAGCTGGGTGCGGACAATCTCGGGCAAGAGCGCGACCAGCGCCAGATAGCCGGAACCGAGCACCAGGATGCGCGTGACGACGTAATCGAGGTATTCGGCGGTCTTCGCACCCGGGCGAATACCAGGGATGAAACCGTTCTGGTTCTTCAGGTTATCGGCGACGTCATCGACTTTGAACGACACTTCCTTGGTGTAGAAATACGTGAAGAAGACGATCATGCCGCCGAAGAACAATAAGTAGAGCGGCTGACCGGGGCCAAAATACGCCAGGATCGTCGACATTACGGGGCCTGACTGGCCGCCAGAGAATGTCGAAATCGTTGTCGGCAGTAGCAGCAGCGCGGAGGCAAAGATCGCCGGGATCACGCCCGCAGGGTTCACCTTGATCGGCAGGTGCGATGATCCGCCCTCATAGACTTTCATGCCTTGCTGGCGACGCGGGTACTGAATGTGGATCTTGCGCAGCGCGCGCTCCATGAAGACCACAAAGGTCAGTACCGCGATGACCATGGCCAGCACGCCCACGATAATCGCCGGGGAAATTGCACCGGTGCGGCCCTGGGCAAAGAAGCCCGCCAGCTGCGCCGGAATTTCAGCAATGATACCCACAAAGATGATCAGCGAGATACCGTTACCGATACCGCGCGCGGTGATCTGTTCACCCAGCCACATCAGGAACATCGTGCCACCCACGAGCGAAATCACACAGGCCGCACGGAAAAAGAGGCCCGGATCGGACGCCAAACCGCCCGCTTCCAGCGAGACCGCAAGGCCATAAGCTTGGAAAGTCGCCAGCAGAACCGTGCCATAGCGCGTATATTGGTTGATCTTTTTGCGCCCCTGCTCGCCCTCTTTCTTGAGCTGCTTGAGAGGCTCCCACATCGCAGCCAGCAGCTGAACAATGATCGAGGCAGAGATATAGGGCATGATCCCGAGGGCAAAGAGGCCCATCCGCGAGAGCGCGCCGCCGGTAAAGGCCGACAACAGCCCCCCGATGCCGCCTGCCGCCTGCTCCATGAACCGCTGCAGTTCGGCCGCGTCGATGCCGGGAACGGGGATGTAGGTACCCACCCGGTAGACGACCAAGAGCATGATCGTGAAGAAAATCCGCTGACGAAGTTCGGTCGCCTTGCCCAGGGCTGCCCAGGACGTGTTGGCGGCCATCTGTTCGAGTTGCGAAGCCATGTATCTCTCCCGCAAAAACGCCGCCTGCCGTGAGCCGGAGGCGGCGTTAGGAATTCTTGTAAGATTTAGGCGCGGGGGGCCGCGCCCACAACCTTATTCCGCCGCCGCTTGCGCGCCTGTGACCGTAAGAGAGCCGCCCGCGGCCTCCACTGCCTTCACAGCAGACGCCGATGCGCCCGTAACGGTGATCTTTGCCTTGGCCGAAAAATCGCCTTTCGCCAGCACGCGGACACCGTCGAGCTTGCGGCGTACAACGCCTGCTTCGAGCAGCGCGTCTTCGGTGATGTCACCGGACAGCTTCTTGGCGTCGATGAACTTCTGGATGATGCCCAGGTTCACAACGGCGAATTTCTTACGGTTCGGTTTGTTGAAGCCGCGCTTTGGCAAGCGCTGGTACAGCGGCATCTGGCCGCCTTCGTAGCCATTGATGGCCACACCCGAACGGGACTTCTGACCCTTGATACCGCGTCCACCGGTCTTGCCTTTGCCAGAACCAGGACCACGGCCCACACGGGTCCGTTTCTTCGTCGCGCCGGGATTATCCCGCAATTCATGCAGTTTCATGTCGCTTCTCCTCGCCGGACTTCCACCCCGAAGCGAACGAGGGTGGCACACGGCATTAGTGGTTTCGAGTCACGTGGCACGAGGCCACCGGCGGCGTATAGCGACCCCAGCAACCTGACGCAAGCGGTCCTGCCAGTTTCAATTTCCCCTTCCCAGAGAGATAAAAATAGGACCAGATAAAATTGTAAATCAATTGCGTGAAAAAGACGGGCAACAAGCTCGCCAATTAGGAAGGAAACAGTGAAATGAAAAAACTAATCGCCGAGGGAATTGGAACATTTGCCCTCGTATTTTTTGGGTGCGGCACCGCGCTATTCATGAGCCCTGAAATGGGTGAAGCGGCACGCCTCGTCGGTATCAGTTTCGCATTTGGCCTCTCGGTTGTGGCCATGGCCTACGGGCTTGGGCCAATTTCTGGCGCGCATCTCAATCCTGCAGTGTCCATCGGCGTTTTCCTATCCGGCGGCATGGCCGCAGGCGAAATGATCGGCTATTGGGTCGCTCAGATCGTAGGGGGCCTCGTTGCCTCAATGGCCCTAATGGCAATGACAGTGGATCCGGGTGCAGCCTCTACAATGGTAAGCAGCTACGGTTTAACGGCGGCGTTGATCTTTGAATTTGTCGCAACTTTCCTCTTTGTAACTGTAATTCTCGGCGCAACCCAGCAAGGCCATGCAACGGCCGTCGCAGGCCTGGCAATCGGCCTGACCCTCGTGCTGATCCACCTGACCGGCATTCCGGTCACCGGCACCTCGGTGAACCCGGCCCGCTCGATCGCCACGAACGTGTTCAACGCCGAAGCGATGGCGCAGCTCTGGATATTCCTGCTTGCACCGCTCGCGGGTGGAGCATTGGCGGGTATTCTCCACAAGGCAGGCATCACGCGCGCCGACTAAGCGCGCAAACGCTTGACACACTCCCGTTCCGGCATTTCCAGTGCCGGAACGGGAGACTGAAATGAACGAATTCGACTACATAATTATCGGCGCTGGATCTTCCGGCGGTTTTCTCGCCTATCGGCTGTCAGAGGACCCTTCGCTCAAAATTCTGCTCCTCGAAGCAGGCCTTTCCGACAATCACTGGACCACCACTATGCCCGCCGGCGCGCGCTATACGTTCGACGGCGGCCCGCGGACTTGGTCCTTTGAGACGCAGCCCGAACCTAATATGGCGGGCCGCAAGTTGGATCAGCCCCGCGGCAAGGTTCTCGGCGGCTCTTCGTCTCTAAACGGCATGGTTTTCGTGCGTGGACACCGCGCAGACTACGATAGGTGGGAAGCGGAAGGCGCAACAGGCTGGGGCTATGATGATGTGCTTCCCTTCTTCAAGTCCATCGAAACCAACGCGCGCGGGGCCGATGACTATCGCGGCGGCAAAGGCCCAATCCAAATTCAGCGCTATACCGACAATCACCCGATCGAAGACGCATTCATAGAAGCTGGCCTTCAGGCCGGCCACATCGCCCCGGCGGACTACAACGGCGCTGATCAGGAAGGCGTCACATCCTATGATGCCAATATCGACGGCGGTTATCGGTCGGGCACTGCGCGCGCCTGCGTGGCCGTCGCAGCAAGGCGCCCCAACGTGACGGTCCTGACAGAGGCCCGCGTCCTCAAGATCAATATCGAGCATTCCCGCGCCACCGGCGTGACCTATCAACGCCACGGCCAAACCAAGGTGGCCCATGCCGGTCACGAAGTGCTGCTTTCCGCGGGTGCCTTCCAGTCACCACAACTGTTGATGCTCTCGGGCCTTGGCCCCGCCGATCACCTGCGCGAACACGGCATCGACGTCCTTGCCGACCTGCCCGGGCTGGGAGAAAACCTGCAAGACCACCTCGAGGTGCATATCAAGCACCTCAGTCCCCATCGGGGGATCTCAAAGAACAAATACCTCAAAAAACACCGGATGCTCATGGCCGGAGCCCAGTGGTTCCTCAACAAAACCGGTCCGGCAGCGTCAGGACCGTCGCGTGTCGGCGGGTTCTTCAAATCTGATACCGCCAAGAGCCACCCCGACATCCAGTTTCACTTCTGGCCGTATTACGCGCCGGGGTGGCTGCCGGACCCCTCCAAGGACGGGTATTCGTTCGACGTGGGTCCGGTCCAAAGCCAGTCGCGAGGTTGGGTGAAACTTGACTCAGCGGATCCGATGGCCGACCCGCGCATCCAGTTGAACGGGCTCAACCACGACCAGGATTTCGTGGAGTTCCGCGAGGCAATCCGATTGGGCCGCGAGATGGCAGCGCAACGAGCTTTCGACTTCTGCCGCGGCCCAGAGGTCTACCCGGGACCCGATGTAAAATCCAACGCAGATATCGACGACTTTGTCCGCGCCAATGCGGGCTCTGCCTACCACCCCTGCGGTACCGCTAGAATGGGCACTGACGAAGGCGCGGTCGTGGACCCTGAGGCCCGCGTTCGTGGCATCGAGGGACTGCGCGTTGTGGATGCTTCGATCATCCCGTCGATCACCAACGGCAACATCAACGCCCCATGCATGATGATAGGCGAACGCGTCGCACATATGATCCTGGGCCGCGGGTCAGCCTAGAACTTGCCAGGCCGGGCGACTGCCCCACCATTGCTTCATGCGTTTAGCCGCCACCCTTGCCCTCGCGGGCCTGCCCACCGCTGCCCTGCCGAACTGCACGGCCGACGCAATGCTCGTTTTCGACGGGTCGACTTCCATGGCTGAAACTGCCGCGTTCACAGGTTCCCTCCCGAAGATTGCAGAGGCCCGCCAAGCCCTTTCACGGGCGCTGCCTCGAATCGAAGACTTCCGAGATGTCGGTCTGATGATTTACGGTCCCAACCTCGTTGGTGACGCATGCGACGGCATCACGCTCCATTTCCCGCCGGTACCCCAGGCCGCGGCGCCTATACTCGAAGCCACTGGCGCTCTGGCGCCGGGCGGTTTGACGCCACTTACGGCCTCGATCGAGGCTGCCGCCGAGGCCATGAACTATCGCACTGAACCTGCAGTGATCGTTCTCCTGACGGATGGTAACGAAACCTGCGGCGGCAGACCCTGCGCGGTCTCAGCCGAGCTTGCGACGAACGCGTTTGATCTCACGGTCCATGTCATCGGCTTTCGACTGCGTGTCCATGACGAATACTTCCGATGGAACAACCCAGAACAGGAATTCGGCGCCGACAACGTGGCGCGCTGCCTGGCGGACGCGACAGGTGGGCTGTTTGTAACGACTGAAACTGTGGATGAATTGACCGCCGCGCTTCAGGAAACGCTGGGATGCGCGTTGATCGGTCAGCGCCGCCAGGTGATCACCCAACTGCCCCACGGGTAACTGCCCCAAGGTAAGGTTTCCTTTACTTGCGCGGGTATCCAGTCCTCCGTACGACAGCTAAATAGGCGTTAAGCCACAAGTTATTTCAGTCGGCCCAATATTTTCGGGCTGCGACATTGGATTTGAGACTGACATGGACCCATTTTTCGGGGCCGACGCGCGCTATTACTGCGCGGCCGTCGCTGTATCCCTAAGCTGCATTGCTTACTTCCCGTATTTACGTGACACGATTGCATGGCGCACACGCCCGCAAAAATCCTCCTGGCTTATTTGGAGCGTCCTCAGCAGCATTTCATTGGCCTCCCAAATCGCAGAAGGTGCGACGAGCTCGCTCTTTTTTGCTGGCGCTCAATGCTGCGGAACGCTGACGATCTTTCTGCTGTCGATTTCCAGGGGTGCTGGGTCCTACCTCAAAGGCTGTGACGGCGCGGTGCTCGCCGCAGCGGCCTTTGGCTTGGTCCTTTGGTACGTGACAGACTCAGCGGTATGGGCGCTCGGGATTTCCTGTGGCATCTCCCTGCTCGGCGGCATGATCACGGTAATAAAGGCCTACCGCGTGCCGACTTCGGAGACAGCGTCCTTTTGGGTTCTGTCGTTCCTGGCGTCGATCATGGCGGTGGGTTCGGTTGGGACCTTGGATCCCGTGCTTCTGGTCTATCCGGCATATCTTTTCACGCTGAAGGCCGCGATCCTCATCGCCCTGGTTATGGGTTATGCGCGGGAAGGGGCCTACGCCGTGGTACCTGCGCGCATCTAATCTAGGTCGAGGTCCGAACGGTCATAAACATGCCGCCCACTGTCTGATGGCAAGGCGATCTTCAAGGCCCAGTACTTGCGAACCTCGGCCATGCCCATTTCAGGATTGTCGTCCAGAAAATCGCGGGTGTACTGGTTGAATTGGTTGTGGTGAGCGATTTTGGACTGAAATCCGGGAGCGGCCTCTCGCGCTTTTATGGCGCGGTACTCATCACAGGCATCCGCGAGCGTCTTCCCCGCGTTCGTTTTAAGCCAAGCCATGAACTCAATATTGAACTTGAACCCGTCGCCGAGGCGCGACTTGAAGTAGCGCCGAACATTCTGGCTGTTCTTGTAATTGTCGGTGAGGATCGTCGCGTCCGTAAGATCAGCTTTGTGCCAGTCGAAAACTGATGTCGCTTTCGCGGGGCGGACCGCTGACGCCTCACGCTCACCGGTATCGAGGAAATGCGCGATGCGATCCAAGAGCTCGAACTTACCGCCAGCCGTCCGCAAGCCTAGCGCTTTGGCATGAGTTAAAAGCTCGGATTTGAGCCAGTACCAGCGCTTAATTTCGGCGCCTGATCTAAGTGATCCAATCTCGGGGCGTGTCTCCTGTGTCATTGGGTAAAAGTAGTGCGCGAACCGCAGACCCAAAATCTTTCAACCAGTTTTGCCAAGACTTCCCAAAAAGGTCGCGCGCCCAGGCGGCGGGCATCAAAAGAAAAGACCCCGGCGTTTCCACCGGGGCCCAAAACTCTTCGAAGAATTTTGCCAAGGCTCTCTGAAAAGCCTCAGCCCTTTTCTTCGACGATCTCCACAAGGTGCGGGATCGAGTTCACCATGCCGCGCACGGAAGGGGTGTCTTCCAGCTCACGCGTTTTGTGCATTTTGTTCAGGCCCAGCCCGATCAGCGTCTGGCGCTGCTTGACGGGGCGGCGGATCGGGGAACCGATCTGCTTGACGACAATGGTCTTAGCCATGGGTTAGGCCTCCTCGGTCTGAGCGGCTTCGGCTGCAGGAGCCTCATCACGCTTAGGCAGGATGTCCGCAACTTTCTTGCCGCGGCGCTGTGCGACCATGCGGGGCGAGTTTTCGCGGCCCAGGCCATTCATCGTGGCGCGGATCATGTTGTAAGGGTTTGCAGAGCCGATCGACTTCGCAACCACGTCCTGGACGCCCAGCATTTCGAAAACGGCACGCATCGGGCCGCCGGCAATGATACCAGTACCCTGCGGTGCAGTGCGCATGACGACCTTACCGGCGCCGTGGCGGCCTTCGATGTCGTGGTGCAGTGTCCGGCCCTCTTTCAGAGGTACGCGAACCATCTGGCGCTTGGCTTGCTCGGTCGCCTTACGGATGGCCTCAGGGACCTCCTTGGCCTTACCCTTGCCAAAGCCCACGCGGCCTTTCTGGTCGCCAACGACGACGAGGGCTGCGAAGCCAAAGTTCTTACCACCCTTGGTGGTTTTCGACACGCGGTTGATCGCAACCAGGCGATCTGCAAATTCTGGGGTCTCGTCTTCGCGGTTGCGACCACGACCCCGGTTCTCACGCTCTGCCATTTAGGCCTCCTTGAGCTTTGATTTCTTCGATCCCAGTGGCCCCATCGCGGGACCCCGGATCATCGAGGGGGCGACCGGCATCCCAGTCGCCCCCTACAGTGTTTAGAATTTCAGACCGCCTTCACGGGCCGCATCGGCCAGCGATTTGATCTTGCCGTGGAAGAGGAAGCCGCCGCGGTCGAAGATTACTTCTTCCACGCCTGCTTTCTTCGCACGCTCGGCAATGGCCGCGCCCACCTTGGCGGCTGCGTCCACGTTGTTCTTGCCGACAACGCCCAGGTCCTTCTCCAGCGAGGAGGCGGCTGCGACGGTAACGCCCTGAAGATCGTCGATCACCTGGACCGAGATGTTCTTGGACGACCGGTGCACCGAAAGACGGGGCTTGCCGTTTGCCAGTTTGCGCAGCTTGTTGCGGTTCCGCAGGCGGCGCTTCTGGAACAGTTGCAGTTTGGATAGTGCCATCTGTCTGGTCCTTACTTCTTCTTACCTTCCTTGCGGAAGATAAACTCGCCTTTGTAGCGGATGCCTTTGCCCTTGTAGGGCTCGGGCTTACGCCACTCGCGGATGTTGGCGGCAACTTGACCGACGAGTTGCTCGTCGTTGCCTTCGATCACGATTTCGGTCTGCTTCGGCGCGGTCACAGTGATCCCCTGCGGCACGTCGAAATTGACCTCGTGAGACAGACCAAGCGACAGCTTCAGCGTGTTGCCCTGCATCTGGGCGCGGTAACCAACACCCTGAATTTCGAGCTCTTTCTTGAAGCCCTCGGTCACGCCAGTGACCAGGTTCTGCACCATCGTGCGGGACATGCCCCACTGCTGGCGCGCGCGCTTGGATTTGCCGCGCGGTTCCACAACGACTTTACCGTCGTCGATGGTCAGCGTGACATCGTCAGTGGCCTTAAAGCTGCGGGTGCCCTTCGGGCCCTTCACTTCGATCGTCTGACCGTTGAGGCTGGCCTCCACGCCGGAGGGCAGCTCGACTGGTTGTTTCCCAATACGAGACATCAATCCCTCCTTAGAACACGGTGCACAGCACTTCGCCGCCCACACCGTGGGAACGCGCGCTGGCATCGGTCATGACACCCTTGGACGTGGTCACAATGGCCACACCCAGACCCTGACGGACCTGCGGGATGTCGTTCTTGTTCAGGTACACACGGCGGCCAGGCTTGGACACGCGCTTGATCTCGCGGATCACCGGCTCGCCTTCGTAGTACTTCAGGCTGATTTCGATGGCCGGGTGGCCGTCGGCACCAGTGGTCGCTTCGAAACCGCGGATGTAGCCTTCGTCGGCAAGCACTTCGAGAACACGGACACGTGCCTTGGAACCGGGCGTCAGCACGGTGGACTTGCGGCGCAGCTGAGCGTTGCGGATGCGGGTGAGCATATCACCGATAGGATCGTTCATATCTCAGGCCCTCCTTACCAGCTCGACTTGACCATGCCGGGGATCTGACCTGCGGAACCAAGTTCACGCAGCGCGATACGGCTGATCTTGAGTTTGCGATAGTAGGCGTGGGGACGCCCGGTGAGCTGGCAGCGGTTGTGCAAACGCGTTGCCGAGGAGTTGCGCGGAAGTTTTGCGAGCTTCAGCTGCGCCTTGAACCGTTCCTCCATGGGGCGGTCTTCGTCGCGAGCGATCTCTTTCAGCTCAGCGCGCTTAGCGGCGTACTTCTTCACCAGCTTTTCGCGCTTAACTTCGCGGGCGATCATGGATTTTTTAGCCATGGATCAGTTTCCTTGCTTGGTGAAGGGCATGTTGAAGGCCGTCAGCAGCGCGCGCGCCGCATCGTCCGTCTCAGCCGTCGTGGCGATGATGATGTCCATCCCGAGCATGTCGTCGACCTTGTCGAAATCGATCTCGGGGAAGACGATGTGCTCTTTGATACCGAAGGCATAGTTGCCACGGCCATCAAACGAGGACGCCTTCACACCGCGGAAGTCACGGATACGCGGCATGGCGATCGTGATCAGGCGGTCCAGGAATTCATACATGCGGTCACCGCGCAGGGTCACTTTCGTGCCCAGCGGCATGTCTTCACGAACGCGGAAGCCAGCGATGGAGTTCTTTGCCTTGGTGATCACGGCCTTCTGGCCAGCAATCGCCGTCAGCGCTTCCTGCGCGACTTTCACCTTCTTGGTGTCTTTCACGGCATCGCCGATACCCATGTTCAGGACGATCTTGTCCAGACGCGGGATCTGCATGTCGTTCTTCAGGCCCAGCTCTTCTTTCAGCGCGGCTTTGATCGTGCTGTTGTACTGTGCCTTCAGGCGCGGGGTGTAATCGGTCGTGTCAAGCATCAGACAGTCTCCCCGGTTGTTTTCGCGAAGCGGACTTTCTTGCCGTCTTCCATGCGGAAGCCAACGCGGGTCGCTTTGCCTTTGCTGTCCAGCAGCGCCAGGTTAGACAGGTCGATCGGCATTGCCTTCGGCAGGCGGCCGCCCTGGGATGTCTGGGACTGACGCGTGTGGCGGATCGCCATGTTAACGCCGTCAACGACTGCTTTGCCAGCGGAGGGGTTCACAGAGGTGATTTCGCCCTCTTTGCCCTTGTCCTTGCCAGCCAGCACGACGACCTTGTCGCCCTTTTTGAGTTTAGCAGCCATCTCAGAGCACCTCCGGCGCGAGCGAAATGATCTTCATGAAGTTCTTGCCGCGCAGTTCGCGAACCACTGGCCCGAAGATACGGGTGCCAATGGGCTCCATGTTGTTGTTGAGGATCACGGCGGCGTTGCGGTCAAAGCGAATCGCGGTTCCGTCTTCGCGGCGCACTTCCTTGGCGGTGCGAACGACGACGGCCTTGCGGACGTCACCCTTCTTCACACGGCCACGCGGAATGGCTTCCTTGACGGAGACGACGATGATGTCGCCGACCGAGGCGTATTTACGCTTCG
>JBCDKE010000045.1:0-25264 GCA_038747015.1 Pseudomonadota bacterium | reverse complement strand
GGGTAAAACCCAATTCCGCCTCGCAGAGACGGAAAAATACCCCCACGTGACGTTCTTTCTGAACGGCGGTGTCGAGACGCCCTATGAGGGCGAAGACCGCTTTATGCCGCCCTCGCCCAAGGTCGCGACCTACGACCTCGCGCCCGAGATGTCGGCGGCCCAGGTGACCGAGAAATTCGTCGAGGCGATCCACAAGGGTTATGACCTTATCGTCACCAACTTCGCCAACCCCGACATGGTGGGCCACACCGGCGATCTGGAGGCCGCGATGAAGGCCTGCGAGGCGGTGGACCAGGGGCTCGGACAGGTGGTCGAGGCGCTCGAGGCCGTGGGCGGCGCGATGATCGTCACCGCCGACCACGGGAACTGTGAGTTCATGGTGGACCCCGTCACCGGCGGGCCCCACACGGCGCACACCACGAACCCGGTGCCGGTGATCCTTTTCGGCGGGCCCGAAGGCACCAAGCTTCGCAATGGACGCCTTTCGGACCTCGCGCCGACATTGCTCCAACTCATGGAGTTAGAAAAACCGCCGGAAATGACGGGTGAGAGCGTTATTGTCTGACATGCTCCGCGTTCTGATCCTCCTCTTGTTTGCCAGCCCCGCCGCCGCCCTTACCCCGGCAGAAGAGGCGCGCGCAGCGATGGAACAGCTCGATGATGCGGCAGCCCAGCTCGACGCGGCTCAAAGCGGCCGTGACCGTGTGGCGGCGCTCACCGAAACGGTGCAGGCGTTCGAAGATGGCTTGGCTGCGGTCCGCACGGGCCTGCGCGCTGCGGTGTTGGAAGAAGAACGTCTAACAGCAGAACTCAACGCCAAAGAGGCCGAAGTTGCGCGACTAGTGGGCGTGCTTCAGGTCATGCGCCAGCGCCCAACCTCGCAACTGCTGCTGCACCCGCAAGGCCCAACTGGGGCCGCGCGCACGGCCATGATACTCTCTGACGTGACCCCCGCGCTCCAGGCCCATGCGGCCGTGCTGCGTGAAGACCTCAAGCAAGTTGCCAACCTGCGCCTGCTGCAACAGGATGCCG
Source organism: Pseudomonadota bacterium (assembly GCA_038747015.1). Taxonomy (GTDB): domain Bacteria; phylum Pseudomonadota; class Alphaproteobacteria; order Rhodobacterales; family Rhodobacteraceae; genus Shimia_B. The sequence goes on along the minus strand of JBCDKE010000045.1, from coordinate 24,232 downwards.
CCGCACGGCTGCGACAGGGGCTCATCGAAATCCAGAATGCCCGCGCAACCCTAAGCCAGGCAATCGCAGATCGGACGCCATTGCCCAAAAGGTTCACCGAAGATTCCGTAAAGACCGCCGTCCTGATCGCCGCGTCTGAGACTTTGGAAGCCTTCGCCGCCGGCCTGGGCGACATCGCCACTGCCGAGGAACCAACCGATCTGCCAGACGCCGCTACGCTAAAGGGCAGTTTCGACGCACCAGTCCGCGGTACCATTTTGCGGCGATTTGGCGAATCCGATGCGAACGGGACAGCCCGCCCCGGCCTTACGTTGGCAACGCGTCCTGGTGCGCTGGTGACAAGTCCTGCGGCAGGAACGATCCGTTTTCAGGGCGCTTTGCTGGACTACGGAAATGTGATGATCCTTGAGCCCGCACGCAACGTATTAGTAGTGCTTGCCGGTCTGTCTGAGGTTTATGTGTGTACCGGTGACGTCGTCACGACTGGCGCACCCCTCGGACTTGTGGGATCAGGTCAGTTGCAAAGTTTAGAATCCCCTTCGACAGAGCGGTCCGAAACGCTCTATATCGAAGTTCGAGAAGAAGAGCAGACAGCAGACCCTGAGACATGGTTTGCCCTGGAAAGGAACGAGTAATGCGGAAATTCCTCCTCGCGGCAGGCATCGGTATCCTTACCGGCGGCCTCTTCACGACCCAAGTGGCCGGGCCTCTACTGGCCCAACAGGCCGAAGATCAGGAAAACATCTACGAACAGCTGGACCTGTTCGGAGACATCTTTGAACGCATTCGCGCACAATATGTCGAAGAGGTCGATGCCGGCGAACTGATCGAAGCAGCCATTGACGGAATGCTCACCTCTTTGGACCCGCATTCTTCCTACCTGTCGCCTGACGACGCCGCAGACATGCGCGTCCAGACCCGGGGTGAATTCGGCGGCCTCGGAATCGAGGTGACCCAGGAAGAGGGCTTCGTAAAGGTCGTGGCTCCCATGGACGGCACCCCGGCCGACATTGCTGGCGTCGAAGCGGGCGATTTCATCACCCATGTAGACGGCGAAGGCCTGCTCGGCCTGACGCTGGACGAAGCAGTGGAACTGATGCGCGGCCCCGTGGGCTCCGAGATCCTCATCACCGTGGTGCGTGAAGGCGAGGATGATCCCTTCGACATCTCGATCATCCGCGACACGATCAAGCTCACCGCCGTGCGCACCCGCACCGAAGGCGACGCCGTGGTGCTGCGTGTGTCAACCTTCAACGACCAGACCTACCCGAACCTCAAGGACGGGCTGGCCGAGCAAATCGAGGCCGCTGGCGGCGTCGACAACGTGTCCGGCGTGGTCGTCGATCTGCGTAACAACCCGGGTGGGCTACTAACCGCCGCCGTTCAGGTCTCCGACGCGTTCCTCACCAAAGGTGAAATCGTTTCGACCCGCGGCCGCGAACTGCAGGACTCCGAACGCTACAACGCGACCCCCGACGATCTGGCCGAAGGTCTGCCGGTCGTTGTGCTGATCAATGGCGGTTCCGCCTCTGCGTCCGAGATCGTGGCTGGCGCGCTGCAGGATCACCAGCGGGCTATCGTCGTTGGCACTAAGAGCTTTGGCAAAGGCTCGGTTCAGTCGATCATGCCCCTGCGCGGCTCTGGCGCCATGCGCCTGACCACCGCGCGCTATTACACGCCGTCGGGCCGCTCGATCCAGGCCCTGGGCATCTCGCCCGACATCATTGTCGAACAGCCGCGCCGCACCGAAGCCGTCGTAGAGGAAGAAGAGAACGCTCGTGCCAGCCGCTCCGAGGCGGATCTGCGCGGATCGCTCGACAATGACAGCCTCACCGAAGACGAACGCCAGCAGATCGAAGAAGAACGCGCGATTGCAGAGGCCACCGCCGAGCTGCGCGAAGAGGATTACCAGCTGGCCTACGCCATCGACATTCTCAAAGGCCTGAGCGCGCTGCAGCAGTAGCCGTCAAAGACGATAGCCGCCGGACACACGGATCACCTCTCCGGTGATGTGACTGGCGGCGTCGCTTAGCAGGAAACGCACGGTATTTGCGATGTCTTTGGTGCTGGCCAACTGACCGAGGGCGGTCAACTCCTCGAACTTGGCCGTGAGATCGGGTGACCGAGGGGCCTCCGGGATGTTCACAGCACCCGGCGCAACGGCGTTGACGGTGATACCACGCGGGCCGAGCTCCTTCGCGGCACCTTGTGTCCAGGCATTCAGCGCTGCCTTGCTGGCACCATAGAGCGCAGCGCCCATAGGCGGCAGATCGGCATTCACCGACGATATATTCACCACGCGCGAGCCCGCATCCATGCGCGGCAAAAGCGCGGCCAGCAGCTGCGCCGGGGCCACGGCGTTCACATGCATCATGGCGAGCACATCTTGGGCATCGAACCCCGAGATTTCGCTGGCCGCGAAATACCCCGCATTATTGACCAGTCCGTGAACCGGCCCGTCAGAGAGCTGTGCAAGGATGTCCTGGCATCCTGTCTCGCTGCGCAGATCAGCGCGCACCGTTGCGACATTCTCTGGCAACCCCTCCGGCTCGGTCGAATGCCAAACCGCGGTAACGCGGTAGTCCGCCGAAAGTTCCTTGACGATCGCTCGCCCGATGCCCCGCGTCCCACCGGTAATTATGATACGCTTGTCCATGGTGACATCCTATTGGTAAGTTAATGCTTACCAATATGCATTTTAAGGACTGAACCGCAAGTTGCGCTTTCGCGTGACGGCGCTGTCTCGATGGTCCAATAAGAGGCCCATGACACCCGATGAAATCGCCCGCCTCCCTTACCGCAAAAATGTCGGCGTCATGCTGGTGAACGCCGACGGAATGGTGTTCGTCGGTCAACGCCGCGACAATCCCTCGCCCGCCTGGCAGATGCCCCAGGGCGGCATCGACAAAGGCGAAGACCCGCAGGCGGCCGCACTCCGGGAGCTGGAAGAGGAAACAGGTATCTCGCCCGATCTGGTCGAGATCGTGGGCGAGACCGAGGGCTGGATTTCCTACGAGCTGCCTCATGACCTGATCCCCAAGCTCTGGGGAGGTAAATGGCGCGGGCAGGAGCAGAAATACTACCTCATGCGCTTTAGCGGCACGGATACGGACGTTAACATCGCCACGGAGGAACCGGAGTTTTCCGCCTGGAAGTGGCTGGCACCTTCGGCCCTGCCCGACGCGATCGTGCCTTTCAAACGCGAGGTGTACGAACAGGTCATCGCCGAGCTGGGTCCGCTGATCTGACGCCGTGCTTGCAAGCCCGAGTGAGCCGCAAGGGAGATGAACATGCTCACCTTTCTCGCAATCGCCTTTCTCATCGCTTTGGCAGGTCAGGCGGCTGCCCTCTCCTGCCTGCCCATGGACGTGGCGGGCAGCTACAAAGAGGCCGCTGAGACCAAGGAAACCTATGTCATCGCGCTGGGGCGTTTCGACTTTGACGAGGCCGAGCTCCCGAAACGCAGGGTGGACAACTCCAACCCGCCGAGCACGGTGGTGGACGCTGTCTTTACGGGCGGGCTGTTCACCGGCGAGGACTTCGGCTTCGAAACGGTGCTCGAGGTGACTGTCGAGGCGTTGTGCCTTGGTCCCTGGTGCGGGTGGATAGAGCCTGGGCAGGAGGTGCTGGCCTTCATCGAAGACCGCAACGGGGGCTATCACCTCACCGTCAGCCCCTGCCCGGGGCAAGTTTACACCGCCCCTAGCGCTGCGCAGATCGAAAAGGTGGTGGCATGCCATCAGGGCAAGGACTGCGTGTCAGTGAGTGATGATTCTTGACCTCTTCCATGAGCCCACACTGTTTTGCAGAGAGCGGGCCCGCCCGCCTCCCTTCTGCACCAGCTTCGCTGGTTTGAACATGAGGGGGCGCGCTTCGCGCGAGGTGCTTTTTGATAGGACTGCCCGTTAGGTTGGTGGGCCATATGCGGCGGCGGTATGGTCGCCTCCGGCGGAAGTATTTTCGAAACAAAGAAGCTAGGCTCTGCCGCATAGAGGCGCGACGCCAGAGTCAGGACCGCGCGCCGCAGCCCTTCTTCGTTTACAGTCATCGGCACTTCTGCCTGTACTGCCTTTTCAACGTGGCGCGTGATTGGTGAAGGACGCGTTACCAACCCTTCTTTGTTTCAAAAATACTTATGCGATGCATGGGCATTCGCCGCTCTGGATTTTTAGAACAAAATGTGAACAAATAATCCCCCGAGTCGTTTCATGTCATCCAGGGAGCTGCCACCTTCCATGACTAAACTTGTGACTAACAGCATGACTGGCCCGCCCGAGAGCTGCGCTTTTGCGGAACTCTCGGCGGTGTCGAATTTCACCTTTCTCACTGGCGGATCGCACCCGGAGGAGTACATGCGCCGCGCCGCGCTGCTCGGCTACCCTGCCCTTGCCATCGCCGATGACAACAGCGTGGCCGGGATCGTGCGCGCCCATACAGAGGCCAAGGAAATCGCGCGCAAGGTTCGGATGAGGCGGCAGGCCGATGCGATGGACGGCCCCATTGGCCCACCGCGCCCGAGCCACATCCCGCAGCCGCCCAGCGCGGCGATTTTCAACATTCCCAGGTTGATCCCGGCCGCGCGCATCACACTCGAAAATGGTTTTACCGCCACCGCGCTCCCGCATCACCGTCAAGGCTGGGCGCATCTGTGCCGGTTGCTCTCCACTGGCCGCCGCCGGGCATCGAAGGGCTCCTGCTCTCTCGCCCTGCGGGATCTTGAAGAGTTCGGGCAGGGGATGACGCTGCTGCTCCACCCGCCACGAGATACGGCCTCTCAGCGCGGCGGGGGACCATGGGCGCAGGCTGTGCGCCGGTTGACCCGCCGCCTTCCCGGGGCCTGCTACCTCATGGTCGCCCCACGTTATGACGGCCGTGATCCGATCCGCTTCCGCCAGATCATCCGCCTGGCCAGATCCCTGGATCTGCCCCCCGCAGCCTCGGCGCTTCCGGTCATGCACCACGGACGGCGGCGCAAGCTCACCGATGTGCTCACCGCCATCCGCACAGGCGTCAAGGTCTCCGAGATCGGCAAGGAGGCGCAGGTCCACGCCGAACAACGCCTACGCAGCCAGGTTGAGATGGAACGTCTGTTTCGCAAGCATCCCGAGGCGCTCGAGAATACCGCCCGCATCACCGCACGCCTGAATTTCTGCCTCAGCGAACTGCGCTATGAGTATCCCAAGGAGATCAGCGATGGCGAAGCGCCCCCTGATCGCCTGCGCCGTCTGGCCTATGAGGGGCTCGCCTGGCGCTATCCCGGGGGCGCCTCCCAGCGCGTGAAAACCCTGCTCGAACACGAGCTCGCACTGATCGCCAAGCTCAAATACGACCCATATTTCCTGACGGTCCACGACATCGTCTCCTACGCCCGGGCCGAGGGCATCCTCTGTCAGGGACGCGGGTCGGCGGCAAACTCCGTGGTCTGCTATTGCCTGGGCGTCACGTCGGTCTCGCCCGAACTCGGCACCATGGTCTTCGAGCGCTTCGTCTCAGAGGCCCGCAATGAACCCCCCGACATAGACGTCGATTTCGAACACGAGCGCCGCGAAGAAGTCATCCAGCACATCTACAACCGCTACGGCCGCCACCGCGCCGGGCTCTGTGCCACAGTGATCCACTACCGCGGCAAACGCGCTGTGCGCGAGGTGGGCGCCGCCATGGGGCTCAGCGACGACACCATCGCCGCACTATCCTCGCAGCTATGGGGATTCTTTTCTGCGGTGGGGCTAGAGCGTGAGCGCATGGCCGAAATAGGCCTCGACGGCGACGACCCGCACCTGATCCAGACCCTGGAGCTGGTTTTCGAAATCATCGGCTTCCCCCGGCACCTGAGCCAGCACGTGGGCGGCTTCATCGTCACCGAGGGACGCCTGGACGAACTGGTGCCCATCGAGAACGCCACCATGGAAGACCGCACGGTGATCTGCTGGGACAAGGATGACATCGACAGCCTGGGGATCCTCAAGGTCGACATCCTGGCGCTGGGGATGCTCAGCTGCATCCGCAAGGCGTTCGACCTGATCGATGGGCACCACGGGGACCGCTTCACGCTGGCCACCGTGCCCGATGATGACCCGGCAACCTACAAGATGCTGCAAAAAGGCGACTCGCTGGGTGTCTTTCAGGTGGAAAGCCGCGCCCAGATGAATTTCCTGCCGCGCATGCGGCCGAGCAAATTCTACGACCTGGTCATCCAGGTGGCGATCATTCGCCCCGGCCCGATTCAGGGGGACATGGTCCACCCGTTCATCCGCCGCCGTAACGGCGAAGAAGAGGTCTCCTTCCCCTCCGACGCCCTGGGCGACGTACTGGGCAAAACGCTGGGCGTGCCGCTCTTTCAGGAACAGGCCATGCAGATCGCCATCGTCGGCGCGGGCTTTACCGCCGAAGAAGCCGACCGCCTGCGCCGATCGCTCGCCACGTTCAAAAAGCACGGCAATGTCAGCGAATTCCGCGACCGCTTCATGAAAGGCATGGCCGCAAACGGCTATGACGAAGACTTCTCTTCACGGTGCTTTTCCCAGATCGAGGGCTTTGGCTCCTACGGCTTTCCGGAAAGCCACGCCGCGAGCTTCGCGCTTCTGGTCTACGTCTCCGCCTGGATGAAACGTCACCACCCCGGCATCTTCGCCTGCGCGCTGCTGAACTCCCAGCCCATGGGCTTCTACGCCCCGGCACAGATCGTGCGGGATGCCCGCGAACACGGGGTCACCGTCCTGCCGATCTGCGTGAACGCGAGCGACTGGGACAACATCATGGAACCGCAACCCGACGGGGCACTGGCCCTGCGCCTGGGCTTCCGACAACTCAAAAGCATGGCCGAAGAAGACGCGGTCTGGATCACGGCGGCCCGCGGCAATGGCTATCAGACCGTCCGCGACGTCTGGCGCCGCGCAGGCATCACCCCCTCAGCCGTCAAATCCCTCGCCGAAGCCGACGCTTTCCGCGCCCTGGGCCTCTCTCGGCGCGATGCGCTCTGGGAGGCAAAATCGCTGGTGGGCACCAAACCTCCGCCGCTCTTCGCCCATGACATGGAAGACGAGGCGATTCAGGAAGACACGCCAACCCTGCCGCAAATGACCGAAGGCGAAGAGGTGGTCGAAGACTACGTCGCCATGCGCCTCACGCTGCGCCGCCACCCTCTGGCCTTCCTGCGCCACCGCCTGACCCCGGGCATGGGCGAACGCCCCGAAATCTCCGAGGTTGGCCTCGCCCGCAATCCATGGGAGGCGCTCCAACCCGGGCGCAGCGAAGAATGGGACCGCGCCAAACCGGATCGTCAGGTCCCCGAAATGGAGCCGCTGCGCAAGTTCGCCAACGCCCGCGTCGGCCATCAGCACCCCAGAAACCAGGGCCTGCGCGTGGTGAACCGATAGACCCTCCGGGGGGAGTTTTTATGGAAAGATGAAGCTGAGGACACGCGAAACGGCCACCTTCATCTTTCCGAAATAACTCCGGTGTGCGCGACGCGCTGGCCCCTCGCACAGGCCCCCCATCACGCTCCGTAGCCCCAATATCGCGCCCTAGCGCCGCCGCCTGAGCCTCTCGAGCAGATCGAGCGACGCAAACCCGTCCACTTTCAGCCCCTGCGCACGCTGATAGCTGCGGATCGCCTGCGTCGTGTTGGGCCCGATGAGCCCATCGGCACCCTCCGTCGAAAATCCGGCGCGGGTCAGCCGCTCCTGCATCTCCTGCACCTCGGCCCGCGTAAGCGCGCGCGCTCCCACAGGCCAGCGCCCCTCGATGGGTCTCTGACCCTGCAGCTGCCAGGCCAGACGGCCCACTGCCAGCACATAGGCATCGGCGGCGTTGTAGCGCTCGAGCACCCTGAAATTGTTAAAGATCAGAAAGGCCGGCCCACCGGCGCCCGCAGGCAACCAGACCGAGGCCTGTCCGTAATTCGGCACCGCCTTCCCATCCATCCCGCGCACCCCGCGCGCGGACCATTGCCCGGGCGACATCGTCAGCGACCGCCGCGCCAGACCTGTGTCAAACCCCTGCGAAAGGCGCACCTCCACGGCCACCGGCTGACCCTTGCGCCAGCCAAAACGCTGCAAGTAAGCCGCTGTGGAGGCCAGCGCATCCGTGGGATCATCGGCCCAGATATCGCGCCGCCCGTCGCCGTCGAAATCCACCGCATAGGCCTCATAGCTCGTCGGAATGAACTGGGTGTGCCCCATAGCCCCCGCCCAGCTGCCTGTCATGTTGCGCGCCGCCACATCCCCGTTCGCCAGGATCCTCAGCGCCTCCCACAGCTGCTGTTCAAAAAACCGCCCGCGCCGCCCGTCAAAGGCCAGCGTCGCCAGCGCCTCGATCACCGGAATATCCCCGCGCAATGTGCCATAGCGTGTCTCCACGCCCCAGACCGCCGCGACCACCTGCTTGTCGACGCCATAACGCGCCTCGATCCGGTCGAGCACGCGACCCTGCTGCCGCAGCGCCCGCCGCCCGTTATTCACCTGATCGTCCGAGACAACCCGCGCCAGATAATCCCAGATCGGCAGCGAAAACTCCGCCTGATTCCGGTCCTTGCTGATCACCTCTTCGTTGTAGCTCACGCCTTCGAAAGCCCGCGCCAACATGCGCTCGCTAAACCCGCGCTGCCGCGCCCGCGCGCGAAACTGGCGCACCCAGCTCTGAAAGGCCTGCTCCTTGGATGCCTGCACCCGAATTACCTCTGTCTGCCCGCGGTCGACACTGGCGGCAAAGCCGGGCCCCGCAAAGCCCAAAAGGAAGAAAATCAATATCAGGCGCACAACACTAGCCCCCCTACAATGAGGTCAGCATAGGCCGGTTATGATCGGGGTATCAGAGGCAAAATGCGCACCGGCGCCCTACCGCCGACGGCGCGTCACCTTGCGCTGCTTGGTGCTCTTTTTCTTGGCCGCGCGCATCTTGCGTTTGGCCGGTTTCCCGCGCCCCCGCGACGGGCCCCGCGCCACCGCGTTGCCCTCGATGTCGAGAAGCTCCAAAATCAGCCCCCCGGTCACCGGCGTGGCCTCAGCCAGGCGCACGGTCACCCGCTGCCCCAGCCCGATTTCGCGACCCGTATCCGACCCCGTCAGCGTCAAAGCCTCCGCGTCGTAGTGGAAATACTCGTTCCCCAGCTCCCGGATCGGCACCAACCCGTCTGCGCCCGTGTCATCCAGCTTCACGAACACGCCGAACTTGGCGATCCCGCTGATCCGCCCGCCAAACTCGTTGCCCACCCTCTCGCTCAGATAGGCCGCCAGATAGCGGTCCGACGTATCCCGCTCCGCCAGCATCGACCGCCGCTCTGTTTCCGAAATATGCTCTGCCGTGGCCTCCAGCCGGTCGATTTCCTCGGGCATCAGCTCGTCCTCGTCCCAGCCATGGGCCGAGATCAACGCGCGGTGAACGATCAGGTCCGAATAGCGCCGGATCGGCGAGGTAAAATGCGCGTAGTGCTGTAACGCCAGCACGAAATGGCCGAAATTCTGCGGCGAATAATAGGCCTGGGTCATGGACCGCAGCGTCGAGATCGAAATCATCTCGGAGAAATCGGTGTCCCGCGCCGAGGCAAGCAGACGGTTCAGATGCCGCGTGTGCAAAACCTGCCCCTTGGCCAGCGGCAGCCCCACCGACGACGCCGTCTCGCGCAGCGCCTCCATCTTGTCGGGCGACGGCTCCTCGTGCACCCGGAACAGGAGCGGCGTTTTCTTGGCGATCAGCACCTTGGCCGCGGCCACATTGGCCAGCACCATGAACTCTTCGATCAGCCGATGCGCATCCAGCCGGTCCTTGAAGGCCACCGAGGTCACCTTGCCCGCATCGCTCAATTCAATGCGCCGCTCCGGCAGATCGAGATCCAGCGGCTGCCGCGCCTCCCGCGCTTTCACCAGCGCGCCATAGGCGGCGTAAAGCGGCTTCAAAACAGGCTCTAACAAGGCCGAACACCGCTCATTCGGCGCGCCATCCATGGCCACCTGAACCTCTTCGTAATTCAGGGACGCGGGCGATTTCATCAGCCCACGTACGAACCGCTGCCCGACCAGCTCCCCCGCCTCGGACACAACCATGCGAACCGCCAGACAGGCCCGCGGCACCCCTTCGTGCAGCGAACACAGATCCCCCGACAGCCGATCCGGCAGCATCGGAACCACGCGGTCCGGGAAATAGGTTGAATTGCCCCGTCGCCGCGCTTCGCGGTCGAGCGCCGATCCGGGGCGCACATAATGCGCCACATCGGCAATGGCGACCCAGATCACATGACCCCCGGGATTGCCCGGATCCTCATCGGGGAAGGCACAGCAGGCGTCATCATGGTCGCGTGCATCAGCCGGGTCGATGGTGATGAGAGGCAGTTCCGTCAGGTCCTCGCGACCTTCCAGAGATGCAGGCTCTGCCGCGTCAGCCTCGGCCACCACATCATCAGGAAAATCATCGGGGATCCCATGGTGATGAATCGCGATAAGAGACACAGCCTTGGGTGCTGATGGATCCCCCAGACGATCGGTAATCCGCGCCTTCGGCAAACCCATCCGCCCCTTGGGCGCGGATTGCTCCGCCTCCACCAGCTCGCCATCGCGCGCCCCACCGGTGGCCCCGGCAGGCACGATCCACTCGCGATCGGCCTTCTTGTCGACCGGCACGATCCGCCCGCCCTCAGCCCCCTTGCGAAAGACACCGAGGATACGCCGTGGATTGGTCCCGATCTTGCGGATCAGGCGCCCCTCATAGTGATACTCGTCCTCGCGCACCTCGCTCAGGCGGGCCAATATCCGATCCCCTTCGCCCAGCGCCGGGTCGGAGGCTCGCAACACCAACAGAATGCGCGGCTCGGGCCCTTCGCCCTGCCACTCCATGGGCCGCGCAAAGAGATCACCATCCCCCGTGGGCGCCAACACACTCAACACCGATACCGGCGGCAGTTTGTCGGGATCGCGATAGCTCTTATTGCGTTTCTCTAGATGCCCTTCATCCTCCAAAGCCCGCAACAGCTGCTTCAGATCGATGCGCCCCGCTCCCTTGATCCCAAAGGCCTTGGCAATATCGCGTTTCGATGACTTCGTGGGGTTCTGCGCGATCCAGTCGAGGACCTCCTCGCGCGACGGTATCCTGCTCATGCTTCCCAGCTAACACGCCCCAAAGGACACGCAAACCCCACCCTTCTTTGTTTCATAAATACTTGCGCCGTAGGCATCGGACCCGGCGATAGACGGGGGCGATACGCGCGCAGCGCGCCCCCTCATGCGCAAGCGTCAGCGCAGCGGGGAGGCGGGAGGGCCCGCAGCCAGAAACGAGGCGCACACCCGATTAAAGAGAGATTTCCATCATCCGGTGATCGATCCCGGCATCATCAAACACCGCACCATAGGCCCGGTAGCCGATCCGCTCGTAAAAGCTCAGCGCCGATAGCTGTGCCCCCAAAATCGCGCGCGTGGCCCCCATACGGCGGGCCGACGCGTGGCAGCCCTCGATGATCGCCTCGCCAAAACCCTTGCCCCGATGATCCTTCAACACGCAGACACGGCCGATCTTGACCGTCGTCCCCATGTTCAGGATGCGTGCCGCGCCCACGGGATACCCGTTCAAACTGGCCAGAAGATGCGTGGCTTCCGCATCTTTTCCATCCAGCTCATCCTCGGGCGACACACCCTGCTCATGGATGAAAACAGCCCGACGCATGGCCTGGCAGGCGGTGACATTTCGAGTCTCTGCGACGTCGATCATGGGGTAAAATACTCTCTCAGGATGCGGGTATAGATAGCCTTCAGTTGATGGACATCGGCCACCGGCACCCGTTCGTCAACGGCATGCATGCGTTTTCCTACGAGGCCACATTCCACGACAGGGCAATGGTTCTTGATAAATCGCGCGTCCGACGTGCCACCCGATGTCGACATCTCGGGCACCCGGTTGGTCTCGGCCTGAACCGCCGACAGTACCGCTTCGCTCAGCGCGCCGGGCGGCGTGAGAAAGCTCTCGCCCGAGATCTTCACCTGCATCGCGATACCCACGCCGAATTCGGCCGCCACGGCATCTGCCTTGGATTGCAGCCAATCCGTCAGCGACGCACCGGAATGCAGATCGTTGAACCGGATATTCACCGCCGCCCGAGACTGCGCGGGGATCACATTGGTGGCCGTGTTGTCCGTAGTGATCGACACCACCGCCAGGGTCGAGGGATCAAAATGGTCCGTCCCCTGATCCAGCTCGTGCGACGCCAGTTGATCCATCAGCCGCGCCATGGCGCTCAGTGGGTTCACTGCCAGATGCGGATAGGCCGAATGCCCCTGCACTCCGGTCACCGTGAACCACGCGGTCATTGACCCGCGCCGCCCGATCTTGATCGCGTCGCCCATGGCCTCCGGGCTCGTGGGCTCGCCCACCAGGCACACGCTCATGGCCTCGCCCGCATCCTCCATCCAGTCCAGCAGCGCCACCGTCCCATCGGTGGCATCGCCTTCTTCATCCCCGGTGATGGCAAGGATCACTGCCCCATCTTCGGGCGGGCTCTCCCGCACGAAATCCATGGCCGCCGCGGCAAAGGCCGCCACGCCGCTTTTCATGTCGGTCGATCCGCGACCATAGAGATAGCCATCCACGATCTCCGCCCCGAACGGCGGATATGTCCAGGCCGCGACATCGCCCACCGGCACCACATCGGTGTGTCCGTTGAACCCGAAACGCCGCGCCGCGTCCTTTGCGCCCCAACGGGCGAAGAGGTTTGATACCCCGCCCCGATCCACCCGCGTGCATTCAAACCCATTGGCGCCCAGCAACTCCTGCAAAAGCACCAGCGCGCCGCCTTCTTCGGGCGTGACAGAAGGGCAGCGAACAAGGGCGGCGGTCAGCTCAACCGGATCAACCGGGGCATTGTCGGGCATTTGGGTCATGGCGGCGACTGTGGGCGAAGCACCGCGCCGCCACAAGATGCATCGTGACACAGATGCGTCAGCCCCTCTGAGCCTACAGAATATGCCTTTGCGAAATCACCCATTTGACGTAGTCTCATTCTTAATCGGGAAAAATCCCGAACAAAAAATGGCCTGAGGCAGGGCTTCGAACCGAGCAGGTTCAAACAGCGGTAGAATTTGCACAGCGCATTAGGGGGCGCTGTTTCTGCGTTGTGCTTTGCTTCACTGGCAGTGGGGCAGGGAAATGGTTCAGGCAACCGAACTAGACTACACGACAAATGCGTCCGATCTACTGATGGCGCAGACCATATTCGGTGCGGGGGCCACGGTGGTCGGCGCTTCCTATACAGGCTGGTCGCAAAGCTCTGCCATCTACGATGATCCAACCGGCTCCGGCGATAACTTCCTGCCCAATAGCAGCGGGGTGATCCTGTCGACCGGACGGGCAAGCGACTTTACCAATTCGACCGGCGACGCGAACCAGTCGAATTTCACCGGCACCGACTCCCCAGGAACGGGGACAGTACAGGACTTCAACGACGTCGCCGGGCAAACGACCTTTGATGCCGCCTATCTCGACGTCGACTTCACGACCGAAAATGATCTGATGACGATGCAGTTCATCTTCGCGTCCGATGAATTTCCCGAATTCACCTCATCCATCTACAACGACGTCCTCGCCGTCTGGGTCAACGGAGTCTTCGTGCCCCTTTCCATCGGAAACGGGGATACCTCGATCAATCAGATCAACGAAGACACCACCCAGAATCTGTACACTGACAACGCCGACAGCGCCTTTAACACCGAAATGGACGGGTTTACCGTCACCATGTCCCTGACATTCCCGGTGACCCCCACAACCGACCCGAGCGACCCCCAGGTCAACACGGTTCGGATCGGGGTAGCTGACGCCTCAGACAGTGTCTACGACACCAACGTCATAATTGGCGCAAACGCGATCCAGACCGAACTCATCGCCATCGACGACGACCTGACCATGGGCACGGAATTCACCAAGACATTCAATCTCCTTGGCAACGACGAGGTCGTTAACTTCGGTGTGCAGGTGACCCATATCAACGGCGTCGAACTGATCCCCGGTCAGTCCGTCATCCTGAATTCCGGCCAAGCCGTGCTGCTCAATTCTGACTGGACGATCACGGTCACATCCACCGCACAGCCTGCAGAGGACGTCTTCACTTACGACATTATCGACAATGTCGGGAACACGAGCACCGGCTTCGTGACGCTGGAAACCGTCCCGTGCTTTGTCGCCGGGACCATGATCCTCACGCCCGATGGCGAACGCAGGATCGAGGACCTCGTTCCGGGCGACCTCGTCGTGACGCATGACAATGGCGCCCAACCGATCCGTTGGGCAGGTCAGCGAACCATGTCCGCCTCCGGCAAAATGGCACCAATCCGGATCCGCGAGGGGGCCCTGGGCGATCACCGCCAACTCCTTGTCTCGCCACAGCACAGAATCCTGGTCCGCGACACGCTTTCCGAACTGCTCTTTGGCGAACCGGAGGTCCTCGTCAGCGCCAAACATCTGGTAGATGACCATTCCATTCGTGTCGAAGAGGGCGGATTCGTGACTTACGTGCACCTCCTCTTCGACAGACACGAGGTTGTGTTCTCCGAAGGCCTCGCCACCGAGAGCTTCCTCCCCGGTCCGCAGACAACCGACTGTTTCGAAGAAGAAGTGCTCGACGAAATCTGCGAGATCTTCCCCGAGCTCGATCCCCAAACCGGCAGCGGCTACAGCCCCTCGGTTCGCCGAACGCTCAAGTCTCACGAGGCCAAAGTCTTCATGAAAGGTGTCGCATGAGTTGGGTCGGATTAGCAGATTGCGACGACGCGGAATTTGACCTGACAGGATTGGCCTCGCGCCGCAGAAATCACGCTTCCCAGATGCCGCAATGCCTCGATAGCCTGGCCTACCGCGGTACAATCATGGTCGAGGCAAATGTTGCTCAATTCACGGTGCCCAGGCCGCTGATAAACCATCAGCATGGCGAGGGCTTCTGGCTCGACATGGCGTTCGGCACCGACGACACGCTCGACTTCACTCTGACCATTGGCGATCAGATGTGGGAGGCACGCCTGCCCCTTGTGATCACTGACATGCTGCACCCTGTGCGCATCACCTACTCCTGGGACGTGGCGACACGGGCCGCCATCCTGTCGGTCTGCCAACCCCGATCCTATAACCTCGAACAAATCCTGCTCTATGCACCGAGGCCAATCCCGTGGGCCGCGCTGCACGGATTGATCCAGGACGCGCCAGCCATGTGCCGTAGCAATGATGTTACCTATCTGGCGGTGTCGCGCGGGTTTGAACCTGCCGGGATGATGCCCGGTGTTGAAGGTGGCACGCCCGTCGCGACAACCCAGGGCAACGTCGAAATGGCAAAGATCCGTGCGGGCGACACGATCATAACAAAGGACGGTCGACACGTCCCCGTACTTGGCCGTTTGCAGCGTACGCTACCCGCCCGCGGCAGCTTCACACCGTTCAACCTCCGCGCCCCGTATCTGGGTCTCAAGCGGGACGTCATTCTTGCAGGTGAGGCGCTCGTTCAGCTCGAAGGAGCAGACGTCGAATACCTCTTGGGCTGCGAACGTGTCCTGGCTCAGGTTAACCAGCTAGGCGAAGGTAAGTCTTCTCCGCTTCGCAGTGACCACCCCACTGTTTCCTACCATCAGCTGGTTTTTGATGGGGTCGAAATCCTCAATGCAGGCGTGGGCATCTGCTCGATGAATTTCGCGACTCAGCGGCCGAACCGCATCGCAGCTGCGGCGACGCTCTGGGCAGACCTGCACGGTAATTGGCCTGGCCACCACGGTACGGAACCCCATCCTATCGCGCGACCCTACGAGATCGTCACAATCAACGCCTCACGGGCCGCCTAGTCTTCGTCAAAAAACGGGGTGACCTGCGCTACGACGACGGCGTTCTCGTCCCGTGCCCGTTCCATCAGAGCCTTTTCGTCGTCACTGATGTCGTGGCCCTCGGCTTTACGCTCTTCTAGCGTGCCGTAGCCTGACACATCCAGCGGTGCCATTTCCGCCTGCTTCAGTACTGCCACGCTTTCCCGCACCGCTTCGGCTTCGTCCACACCGCTTGCATACAGCATCAGCGCGGCTCCGGTGGCACCCGCAGGCAACCCGTCGCCTTCTTTGCGACCCACTTCAACAAGCAAAGTGTAGACCTGATGTTTCTTCTTTTCACCCATGGCCCCGTCATCACCGCGCATGACTAAAACCGCAAGAGGGTTTCACCGCCCTCGCCAGAATATCCAATCTGGCCTTTGTTCGCGCACCGTGCCTGCTGACAAATCGGGCGCACGCGTCAAATACGCCACGTTAGGTCATCGGGCAGGCCGAAACGCATTGCGCGCAAACAGTTAATGTAGTGTGCTTGTGCATCAAATCTTCGGGTGCTCGCCCACGTTAGCTAGGCAGTATCCACCGATAAAACGTGTATTTGGTGAGGGAGGTGCACGCATGATGCGAAAGCTAGTCAGCATTTTTTTCGCCACTCTATTGCTGTTTTTGGGGCCGGACCTTCAAACCGTTTCGGCCCAGACTGCAACTTCCTCCAACGATCCAATAACTATGACGACGGTCACCAGACCGCCCTTCTCGATGCCCACCGACGATGGTGGAGACCAGGGGTTCTCGATTGAGCTAATGAACGCAATCGCGGTCGAGCTCGGTCGAGGGGTGATTTATGATCGGCGCGATGGTTTCATCGACATGCTCAACGCTGTCGAAAACGGCGAAGTTGACGGCGCCATTGCCAACATTTCGATCACTGCTGACCGAGAGCGGATTTTTGATTTCTCTCAACCGATCTTTCGAAGTGGGCTGCAAATCTTGGTACCGATGGAAGCGTCAGGGAATAGCATTTTCAACGCGTTGATGTCCCGCGATCTGCTCCTCGTTCTCCTGACTTTTGTAGGGATTCTGTTTCTCGCAGGCATGTTCACCTGGCTCGTTGAGCGTGGTCGTCAGGCATATTTCGATCGCCCTATCAAACAAGCGCTGTTCCCGAACTTTTGGTGGGCGCTCAATGTCGTGGTCAATGGCGGCTTTGAAGAACGCATGCCGCAAAGCGCGTTAGGGCGCGCTTTCGCGGTCATTCTTGTGCTGTCCTCGCTCTTCACCGTGTCGATTTTCGTCGCGACGATTACATCGGCGATCACGGTGCAGGCACTTTCAAGCAGCGTGAACTCGATCAGCGATCTCGATGGCAAACAGGTGGGAACAACCCAAGGCTCAACCACCGCCACTTACCTCGATGACATCCAGATCAACTATATCCAGTTCCCCGGTCTCGCAGAGCTACTGGAAGCCTTCGAAAGTGGTCGGTTGGACGCGGTTGTTTTCGACGGGCCGATACTCTCGCACTATGCGCAAAACGAAGGGGCGGGGTTGGCGCAGGTGCTGGAACCAATTTATCGGCCCGAAGACTATGGCATCAGTCTCGCTGACGGCAGCGATCTGCGCGAACCAATCAACCAAGCTCTGCTGACCCTGCAAGAAAACGGCACCTATGGACTGCTCGTGTCAAAATGGTTCGGCAACTAGCAGACTTTAGCCTCGCCGCCGGAACTCAAAATCCGAAGACACCGTACCTTTGAAACAGCGCGGAAAGAACGGAAAGGCGTCGGTCGCAAAGTACACGTAGCGCCCGTTCACAACCGCACCATTGCATTCATCCAGATTGCCGGAACCGGAAACGTACTCATAGTCCTCAACATAGGTGCCGTCATAGTTGCCAAAGGGCGCCGTAAGCCGCGTACCAGACTTCAGCTGCCAGGAAGACTGCGCCGTGCTGCCCGCATAGTGGATTTCAAAACCATCAGCGGCATAACCAAAGAGCGTTCCGTTCAGTGACTCGACCACCGCGTCAGGTACGCTGTGGTAATGGTACATTCCTCGATGATCGACATGAGCGTTCTGGCTGTCCATCCGCAGCACTCCACCCATCCCCTCGACATTCCAATCGCCAGACCTGTCCCGCGAAAACCCCCGTGGCGATGACGCATCGAAATACTCTGCCGTGCCCGGTCGTAGCGGGATCCCAGTAATCGTAACCCCAGATGTCTGAACGTCGGTTGTTACGCGCCCCGTACGAACCGGAGAAGCGTCAAAACAATAACTTATCGTCTGAGAACGCAGGCTCGCGCGAGCTCGAAAAGGTCCATAACTGTGGTTTGGGACACCATCAGAGGTGATGCAGCGCTCGTCACCGCGTACGGTCACGTCAGCGGCTTGCACGGCCGGTGCAGTCAGCATCGCGCAAAGCAGGGGGATCAGTTTTTTCATCGCTATGGTCCTATCATTTGGATTAGCGATGAAACGGAGCATGCCGGTAAATCCGTCGAAATTACTTCCGCAGTGAGCGACCAATCCAAATCAAAAGCACCGCGCCCGCGCAGGCCACGACAAACTGCGGCACCACGGCCGTGGTGGCGTAGATCCCGATCTGACCGAGGATAAAGGACAGAACGAACGCCCCGCCGATACCGAGCGCTATATTGGCAATAATGCCCGTCTCAGCTTTCATGAAATGAGAGGCTGCCCAACCGGCAAAGCCCCCCACGATGATCGACAGTATCAGACCCAGACCCACCGTTTAGTCCCTCAACAGCTCGTTGATACCGGTCTTGGAGCGGGTCTGCTCGTCCACGCGCTTCACGATGACCGCGCAGTAGAGGCTGACGTTGTTCTTCGACGGCATCGATCCCGCGACAACGACCGAATAGGGCGGCACTTCGCCGTACATCACTTCGCCGGTCTCGCGGTCCACGATCTTGGTGGATTTACCAATGAAGACACCCATCCCCAGAACCGATCCCTCGCGAACAATGCAGCCCTCGACGACCTCCGAACGCGCGCCGATGAAACAGTTGTCCTCGATGATCGTCGGGCCCGCCTGCATGGGCTCCAGCACACCGCCGATGCCGACGCCGCCGCTCAGGTGGACGTTCTTGCCGATCTGCGCGCAGGACCCCACCGTGGCCCAGGTGTCCACCATGGTGCCGCTGTCGACATAGGCGCCCAAGTTCACGAAGGACGGCATCAGGACGACGCCGGGTGCGATATAGGCGCTCTTGCGCACCACACAGTTCGGCACCGCGCGGAAACCTGCCTCGGTCCACTCTGTATCGCCCCATCCGGCCCACTTGCTATCGACCTTGTCCCACCAGGACCCACCCTGGGGGGACCCTGACTGCATCTCCATGTCTTTCAGACGGAAACCCAACAGCACGGCCTTCTTGGCCCACTGGTTGACGTGCCAATCACCGCTTTCCTGACGCTCCGCCACGCGCAACGTACCGCCGTCGAGCGCATTGAGCGTCTCCTCGATAGCTTCACGTGTTTCGCCCGTGGTGGCGGGAGTTATCGTATCGCGCGCCTCCCAGGCGGCTTCGATAGCGGTTTCAAGCTGAGCGTTCGACATGGCTGAGGCCCCCTTCAAGCATTTCGGGGCCTATATCGCCGCTCCGTTGCAATCTCAATGCCGCCACCGATCTTTACGGCACTTTAAGCGCCTTCCGGTAACTCGGCCCCAAACAAGGGTTACGAGTATGGCTACTGCATCAGAGCTAACGGTAAAGGCGGACGCCACCGCCAAAGAAATGGCAGAAGCCGTCTTTGGCAGCGGGGTCGAGGTCAAAACGGCGAATTACATCGGGGCCAAAGGCGCTTCCGGCATCTATGACGGCGCAGACAATACAATCCCAGATCTGGCGCCTTCCAACAGTGGTGTGATCTTATCCACCGGCAAAGCTATGGATTTCACAAACTCCAGTGGCGATGTGAACAAATCTTCGGGGACGACGACCGACCATGGTCGCGGTGGGGACGCAGACCTCGACGGCATTGCAGGCACGAAAACGTATGACGCAGCTGTGCTTGAGGCGACCTTTGTTCCGGACGGCGACATTCTAACGATGCAGCTGACTTTCGCCTCAGAGGAATACCTCGAATACGTTAATTCCGGGTTCAACGACGCGGTCGGCATCTTTGTAAATGGCGTCAAGGCCGAGCTATCGGTCGGTCCGGGCGACATCACGATCAATACAATCAACGACGAACAGTCCTCGAACCTGTACCTCGATAACAGTCATAAAGATGACGTTTACAATACAGAAATGGATGGCCTCACTGTCGTTTTGACGCTGAAAGCACCGGTAAAGTCTGGCGACATCAATACGATCAAGATTGCTATCGCCGATGGTGGTGACGGCGCTTACGATTCCAATCTCTTGATCGCAGCGGACAGTTTGCAGACGACACTCATCGCCAATGATGACGAATTTTCAATCGCGTCCAGCTACGAGAAAGAAGTGGATGTACTGGCCAACGACGCTCCAGGTGTCGGGACAGAGCTTACCATAACGTCGATCAACGGGGTGTCCGTCAAGGCAGGCGACACCGTCGTGCTTCCCTCCGGCGACAAGATCACGCTCACCGACGACGGCACGCTCAAGATCGAGACCACGGGCGAAGAGGGCACCGATGTATTCTCCTATACGATAGAAGACGACAGCGGCGTCAGCGATACGGCGTTCGTAACGCTCAACACGACGGCTCCATGCTTTACGGCCGGCACGATGATTTCCACGCCAAGAGGACCAATACCTGTCGAGGCGCTGCGCGAAGGTGATCCAGTTTGGACCCGGGACCATGGCGCACAAATCATCCGTTGGATCGGGGTATCCACGCGACAAGCTGTGGGCGAATGCGCTCCAATTGAGATTTCCGCCGGAGCACTTGAATCAGGCCATTGCAGATTGCTCGTTTCACCCCAGCATCGGATGCTGATCCGATCACCCAAGGCCGAACTTATCTTTGGGGCCAACGATGTCTTGGTCAAGGCAAAGGACCTACTTGGCAAAGATGGCATTCGCCGCGTGCAGGGCGGTATCGTGCACTACGTGCATATCCTTTTTGACAGGCACGAAATCGTCACTGCCAACGGCTTGGAAAGCGAAAGCTACCATCCCGGCCTGCAGACGCTAAACAGCTTCGACGCAAGTGCGCGTGAAGAAGTATTGCGCCTGTTTCCCAGTTGCGACCCAGCCACCGGGGCCGGATTTGGTCCCGTTGCACGCAGATCCTTACGCAATTTTGAAGCTGAACTTTTGCTTGCGAGCTAGCGGCTTTTTTGCCCCCGTAACCCACCGAACTTGGCTAAAGAGGATTGCCGTATTGCTTTGTGACAGTGAGGGCGCCGCCTATTGGTGCCTCGACTAAGCAACAACGTCATCCTCCGTCCCCTCAAGGTCGAGACCCTCGTTGAAGCGCGCTTCAAGATCCAGATTAAACTCTTCGAGAGACATTGACGAATCCAGCGGGCGCTCTGGGATTTCAATATCCATGAGCACGTGCCGGCGACCCTTTTGACGACCAATGAAAGTCCAAAAGAGATCGCGTTTGTGCTCGTCAAAGGGGCTCAAGCCGCGAATACGGATGATCGCCACCGGAACATCGTCGAGCGCCTTGAGCGTGTCATAGGCCCCGCTGAAATGCGGCTCGATCACCTCGCGCCGCTGCTGCTTGATGCGCCCTTCCGGGAAAAGCAGGATGATGTTCTCGTTCTCTATGACGCGCCGAATGGTACCCAGCGCCTTGTCCTTCTGCGCGGCGCGCCGCTCCGGCGACCACTCCTTGGGCGATGACATAGGGATGCAGCCCGCGATCATCAGCGGGAACCACTGCGCCCAGCTGTAGTATTCGGTATAGAGCACCGCCGGCCGTACCCGCCGCGTAGTGTAAAGCAGGGCGGCCACCATGGGCCCGTCATGGCGGCTGCCGTGGGTCGATAGGATCAACCCGCCGGGAAAATCCTGCAACTTGGCCTTGTCGGCACAACTGATGTTGAAAAAGAGCGCGTAATAGCTCCGCAGCAGGATGAAAAAGAAATGCCGGGTCCAGCGGCCAAGGGTGGCATCGGCAAACCGGCGCAAGGATTTCATCATAAAGTGCTGCTCAATAGTTTTGGTTTTCAGGGACGTTAGCAGCAATCCCTCTGACCGGCGCAAATTTCTTGTGCAGGCGCGCAAAGACTGGTGCGCCTTTGCCACGGGGCTTAGACAGGTCGGGCAAGTAATTTGGAGTGTGTCTTATGAGGGATGAAATTTACCGCGTGTTTCGGCGGTCGAGACAAGACCGAGAAATCGCGGACAAGGCCCCCGTCACGCCTCAAACCCAGGCGCCAGCCTACAAGCTCGCCTTTGCCGATGACGAATTTCTGTGCCGCGAAGATCTGCGCCCGGTGCGCCTCCAGCTTGAGTTGCTCAAACCCGAGATGCTGATGAACGAGGCCGGGGTGGAATCTACCATTGTCCTCTTTGGCGGCGCGCGCATCCCGGAGCCTTCCAAAAAGGATACCGCCCGGACCCAGACCCTCGCCGATCTGTCGAGCTTTTACGATGAGGCCCGCGAATTCGCGCGGCTCATGACCCTGAAAAGCAACGAATCCGACGGCCGCGAGAACGTCGTTGTCACCGGCGGCGGCCCCGGCGTCATGGAGGCCGGCAACCGCGGCGCAGTGGACGCGGGCGGCAAATCCATCGGCCTCAACATCGTGCTCCCGCACGAACAGGCGCCCAACGAGTACGTGACGCCCGAGCTCTGCTTTAACTTCCACTACTTCGCGATCCGCAAGATGCACTTCCTGCTGCGCGCCCGCGCGATCTGCGTGTTCCCGGGCGGCTTCGGCACACTGGATGAACTCTTCGAGGCGCTGACGCTGATCCAGACCGGTCGCATGGGCAAGGTACCCTTCCTACTCTTTGGCCGCGAATTCTGGGAAAAGATCGTGAACTGGGAAGCGCTCAGCGACGCCGGCACAATTTCCGGCGAAGATCTCAAACTCTTCCGCTTTGTCGAAACCGCAGGCGAGGCGATGGAAGCCATCGAGAACTGGGAAGCCTGAGCAGAGCGCCACGGCGCGGAATCAAGGCGCCGCCGCCGCGCCACCGGCGGGCCGCCCCCACGGTCCGTCGGTGTTTACCCACCAGCGCGCTGGCCATTCGGCGTAGCCAAGGTCGCAACCATAAAGTGATCTGAACTGGGATACGTCCGACGCACCGCGGGCCGCCGGTGCCGCTCTCCCAAATTCACCTTGGCGCAGCCAGCACCATCACCCACATCGGCCCTCGGGACGTGGGCACCGAGGCCACGCCGATCTGGGTGGCATCCCGCGACAACAGGTTGCGCCGGTGCCCGCGTGATCCGATCCATCCGCTGACCACAGCCTGCGCTCCGCGCTGACCCAACGCGATGTTTTCCGCCACGAACCGCCAGCCATAGCCTGACGCGCTCACGCGGTCGCCGACGCCCGACCCATTGGCTCCGTCATGGGAAAACCGCGACGTTTCCACCAACTCGCAGGCATGGGCACGCGCCGCGCGGGTCAGTGCCGCGTCGATCGTCAGCGCCCGCCGACCCTGATCGGCCCGATAGGCATTCGTCGCCGCGACCACTTCGGTCGCCACAGCATCGTCGAAATTGCAGGCAAGAGCTGGCCCCGCGAGACCCAGAAAGAGAAAAGCGACCCTAAGCCGCCGAAACACCGGCCTCGGCCTCGATCTGGCGGCGCGACTTGCGCGCCCGCTCGGTCGCCGATTTCAGCTGACCACAGGCAGCCATGATGTCCTCGCCCCGCGGCGTGCGGATCGGCGAGGCATAGCCCGCCTTGTAGACGATGTCGGCAAAGGCCTCGATCCGCGACCAATCCGACCGCTCATAGGGCGAACCGGGCCACGGGTTGAACGGGATCAGGTTCACCTTGGCGGGAATGCCCTTGAGGTGCTTGATCAACCGATGCGCATCGGCGTCGGTATCGTTCACATCCTTCAGCATCACGTATTCAAAGGTGATCCGCTCGGAATTCGACAGCTTGGGATACTCGCGCAATGCATCGAGCAGCTGGTTGATCTTCCATTTGCGATTGATCGGGACGAGCACGTCACGGACCTCGTCGGTCGTCGCATGGAACGACACTGCTAGCTGGCAGCCGATCTCTTCGGCGGTCTTGGCGATCTCAGGCACCACGCCCGAGGTCGACAGCGTGATCCGGCGGCGCGACAGGCTGATGCCTTCGGGGTCCATAGCGATCTTCATCGCATTGCGAACCTGATCAAAGTTATAGAGCGGCTCGCCCATGCCCATGAGCACGATATTCGACAAAAGCCGGGTTTCGTTCTTGGGCTCCCCAGGAACCGGCCATTCGCCCAAATCATCGCGCGCGACCATGATCTGGCCCACGATCTCACCGGCGGTGAGATTGCGCACCAGTTTCTGGGTGCCCGTGTGGCAGAAGGTGC
>JBCDKE010000044.1:0-25650 GCA_038747015.1 Pseudomonadota bacterium | reverse complement strand
GGGACGGCAAGTCGATGGAAGACCTCATCACCGGCACCTAGGACAGGTCTGCGGTTGCGCAGAACGGTATCTTCAACTACCTCAGGCAGCTGTGGAACCACAACCAGTTATGGGAAATGATGGGGCCGGGCGAAAGCAAGATGCCGGGCGAGCTGGAAAGCGCGTTGAAAGAGACCTTTGGGTCTGTTGACCAGTTCAAGCAGGAATTCTCTGCCGCTGGTGCAGGCCAGTTCGGTTCCGGCTGGGCATGGCTGGTAAAGAACGCGGACGGCTCGCTGGCCGTGACGAAGACCGAAAACGGTGTAAACCCGCTCTGCTTTGGTCAGACAGCTCTCTTGGGCTGCGACGTCTGGGAGCATTCCTACTACATCGATTTCCGCAACGCGCGTCCGAAGTATCTGACGAACTTCCTGGACAACCTCGTGAACTGGGAAAACGTCGCCTCCCGCATGTGAGGCCGTCCTCCTTCAAAGAGGCTGTTAGAAAATTGTCCACGGGCTGGTCGCCCGTGGGCTTTTTGTTGGTGCCCTGTGGGAGCTGTCTTACGCGGTCTCAGACAGCATCTCGTTCAGTGTGTCGAAGCAGGCCTCGACAGTATCTGCGACGCGGAAGAGGTCTTTGAGGCTGGACGCTGCAAAGCCCTGGGTGATGACGTGGTCTATCAGCGCCACGAGCGGGTCCCAGTAACCCGCGATATTCACCAGAACGATGGGTTTGCCGTGGAGCCCGATCTGGGCCCAGGTGAGCACCTCGAAGAATTCATCGAGGGAACCTGCGCCGCCGGGCAGGATCGCGATGGCGTCTGCATTCATGAACATCACTTTTTTGCGTTCATGCATCGTCTCAGTAACGATGTAGCGATCGAGATCGGTTTTGCCGACTTCCATATGGACGAGATGTTCGGGGATGACGCCAAAGGTATCTGCGCCGGCCTCTTTGGCGGCATTGGCCAGGAGCCCCATGATGCCGACGTCGCCGGCCCCGTAAACTAGGCGCCATCCGCGTTTTCCAAGTTCTGCGCCCATGGCGTCGGCGGCCGCCGCATAGGCGGGATCGGTGCCGGGACGGGCGCCGCAATAGACGCAGAGGGAGCGGGTGGCAGACGTCATGGAAAACCTTTCAATCGCTAGGTGTTGGGGCTTTGACCCCTGATAGCGGAAGGTTTAGGCTCTGCCCAACAAAACTACGGGGTTTGGGTCGATGGGATGCGATATCCTGCAGGCTCGTGCGCTGTCTGGAGGAAAAGATGGCAGGAACAGGTGCATCGTCCGTTGGGCCGATGGGGATCGCTGGGGCCGGGGCGGTGGTCGTGGCGATTGTGGCGGGAC
This sequence comes from Pseudomonadota bacterium, assembly GCA_038747015.1. Lineage (GTDB taxonomy): Bacteria > Pseudomonadota > Alphaproteobacteria > Rhodobacterales > Rhodobacteraceae > Shimia_B. The sequence goes on along the minus strand of JBCDKE010000044.1, from coordinate 24,322 downwards.
TGTTTTTTCTGCGCCCGGACACGCAGCAGGAGGGTGCTGCCCCGCCAGCGGCCGAGGACGCGGCGCAGGTCGTCGAAGAGGTGGCGAACCCTGACGTGCCCAGCGACGCCGCAGCGGGCAGCGATGCTGCCGCGGCAGAGCCGAGCGTTGAGACCCCGGAGGCACCACGGTTCGACGTAGTGCGCGTGGATGCCGGTGGTCAGACCATTGTGGCAGGGACCGGTGCACCGGGCAGCCGGGTGGAAATCTTGATCGACGGGGAAATGGTCGGCGAAGCGTTGGTCGACGGGAGCGGGCAGTTTGCTGCGCTGCTCGACATCGCGCCGGCAGACCTGACGCGTACGATGTCTTTGCGCGGTGTGGATGGCGACACGGTTGTCGCGTCCAGTGAGACGGTGATCGTGGGTGCCGTGGTGGCTGAGGTGGCTGAGGCCGCTACTGAAACCGGTGCATCAGATGATGCCGCTGTATCGGATGGACCCGCTGTGCCAGTTGAAGAGGCAGAGGGAGAGACAAGTGTGGCAGCAGCCACTGCGACGGAGCGCGCCGAGGGCGGGGAGGCCATGGAGGCACCCGTCGAAAGTGCTGAGGCAGCGGCGTCAACCGAAGCACAGGATGACGCTGAGAGCGTCGCGGCCGTGGAGGTCGAGGGTGCAACCACTGAAAGTGCCGAAGCCACCGGGGAAGTTGTTTCGGCGGCACCAGCCGCGCCGCAGGTTTTGCTGGCAGACGATGAGGGCATTCGGGTGTTGCAAAGCCCCGAGGCCATGACCAGCGTGGCTTTGGACACGATCACCTATACCGACGAAGGCGATGTCAGCCTTGGCGGCCGGGCTTTGGGCGATGGTTTCGTGCGTATCTACATCGATGATCAGCCGATAACGACCTCTCGGATTGAGGCAGATGGCAGTTGGCGGACAGCGCTGCCGGAAGTGGATACTGGCGTCTACACGCTGCGTGTCGACGAGTTGGACGACGAAGGCGCGGTGACCTCGCGCGTGGAGACACCATTTAAGCGCGAAGACCCCGATGTGCTCGCCGAAGCGGTGGCGCAAACACCCGAGGGCGGCAGCCTGGTGAGCGCGCCGTCGATGACGGTGCAACCGGGCGCCACGCTCTGGGCGATTGCGCGGGAGAAATACGGGGAAGGTCGGCTGTTTGTGAAGGTCTTTGAAGCCAATCGCGGCAGCATTCAGGACCCCGATCTGATCTTCCCCGGGCAGGTTTTCGACCTGCCCGATTAGATCGCGACTAGACGGACACGGGTGTGCCGGTCGCGAATTCGTAGGAACGGGCGACGATCTTTTTCACGACGGTGAGTTCCTCCTCGTCCCTTGGTGAATAGACCATGACGAGACCCACCGGCCACTGACCCTGTGTGACGAGGTAATGGTCTTCACCCCATCCCGTTGCTTTCATGGCCGCGACGTCTTCTGGAGACAGCACGAGATGCATGCTGCCATTGTCGGGCTTGGGGTGGATATGGGCGAACTCGCGCCCGATCATGAAGGCCCTAGGGTTTGCGGGAACGTCTTCTTCGAGCACCATTGCGCGGGAGCCAGGCACAGAGATGCCGCTGTTTTCGTTCCGGATATTGGGGAGCGAGAAGCTCCACGCGTGGAGCTGGTTGATGATCTCATCAGGTCCGTGCTGCGTGAGCTGGGAATGGGGCAGGCGTCCCTGGGTTTTGGGAGCGGGGCCGGAGCGCTGGGGCAGGCTGAGAGAGGTCTTCATTGCGTGATCCTTTCGTTTGCTTGCTGGGTACATGGTATCTGTTTTGTGCAATGAAAATATGCTAAATGGGCAAATAAATTTTGCATGAAAGCACAGACATTGATGAGTGTATCTCACGCGCAAAAGATTGACTGGAGCGATTTGCCCTATGTCCTCGCGGTCTGCGAGGCCGGGAGCCTCGCTGCGGCGGCGCGGCGGCTGGGGGTGAACCATTCGACCGTCTATCGGCGTATCGAGGGGGTGGAGGCGCGGCTGGGCGTTCGGCTCTTTGACCGACAGAGCCACGGCTATGTCATGACCCCGGCGGGAGAGATGTTCTATGGGCGCGCGCTTGAGCTATCCAAGGGCAAGAGCGACATAGAGCTGGCCTTGGGCGGGCAGGACCTGCGGCTGGAGGGCCCGCTGACGGTGACGACGACGGACTCCCTTTTGCACTTTCTGATGCCGGTCTTCGCGGCGTTTCAGGAGGCGCATCCCGAGGTGGAGCTGCGTCTTTTGTCCGATGCTTTGGCGCTGGATTTGAGCCGTCGGGATGCTGACATTGCCCTGCGTCCGACGCAGAATCCGCCGTTGCACTGGGTTGGGCGCAAGCTCTCGAAGGTGCGCTGCGCGACCTATGCGAGCGCTGAGACAGCCGCGAGAGGGATGTCTGAGGATGTCAGGTGGATCATGCTGGACGATGACCTCGATCAGTCACCCATGAGCAAGATTGCCGTCTTGAGAAAGCATGAGCAGGCCCCGGTGACCGTCGTGAACACGGTCATGGGCGTGCTGGATGCCGTCGAGGCCGGGCTCGGGGTGGCGGTGCTTCCCTGCTATCTGGCTGAGCCCTTGGAGGGCTTGGTACGTCTGGACGAGCCGGATCAGGAGGTGGTCTGGGATCTCTGGCTCTTGGCCCATCCCGATGTAAGGCGCAGTGCGCGGGTGCACGCGTTCTTTGATTTTGCGGGGAAAAGGATCAGCGACGCGCAGTTTGGGGGAGCTGCCTAAACGATCGCTGTCGTGGAAGCGGTGCCCCGGTTTCCCGGAGCACCTGAACGTTACTCTGCTGCCTTCAGAGGCGTGACGCCCGGTGTGACAGGCTCGGCGTCGTCATCGTCCCAGAGGATTTCTGGCGACTTGATGCGGCGCGCCTCACGCTTGAGCGCCCAGTCACGGGCAGCCTGGCTGCCGCGGCCGAAGGACAGTCGGGCCAGAAAGCGCGCGAACCAGAAGACGTAGGTCGTGGCCCAGACCCGCAGGGCGAGCATGGAGGGCGTGAAGACCAGCGTCAGCACAGTTGCCACGCCGAGACCCCAGACCACTGCTGTGGCGAGCTGGATCCACCAAAGGGCTGTCGGGCTTTCGATCGTGTAGCCGCCGCCGATGAAATCGAGGCTGAGCCCGAACATCATGGGCGCGAGGCCCGCCATGGTGGTGATCGTGGTCAACAGAACCGGACGGATACGCGCCTCGGCGGTACGCACGATGGCCTCGATACGGGGCATGTAGCGGGAGTATTCCTGATAGGTATTGATGAGAACAATGTTGTTGTTCACCACGATCCCCGCGAGAGCCACGATGCCCGTACCGGTCATGATGATCGAGAACGGCTGACTCATGACCAGCATCCCGATCAGGACGCCTGTGGTCGACAGGATCACGGCCAAAAGCACCAGAACCGCATTATAGAAGCTGTTGAACTGCGCCAGCAGGATAATGAACATCAGCCCCAGCGCGCCCGCAAAAGCCTGGCTTAGGAAGGCGCCGGATTCCTCCTGCTCCTCCTGATCGCCGGTCCATTCCCAATCGAGACCCGCAGGGAACGGCTTGGTATCGAGCCACTTGGTAATCTCTTCGATCCGTTCATTGGCGGTTACCGGTGTGATAGTCAGGCCATCCTCGGCAGCGGTGAATGCCGCCTCGCTATCGGCTGCAACCACATCGATGGTTTCGTCACCGTCAGAGATTTTCACCAGATCGGGGAAGGCGTCCGCCTTCACATCGTAGAACCGTTTCTGGTCCACGCGGCTGATGCGGCCCAGTTGGGGCACCGGTTCGCGGCTGATGAAGTTCGACAGCGGGACGAGGCCCTGCGCCGTGCGAACCTTGAGCGTATCGAGGGTCGAAAGCAGGCGGTCCTCTTCCGGCAGACGGACACGGATTTCGATCTCGTCGTCAGACCCGGCAGGGGTGTAGGTGTCGAGCAGGATACCGCGCGTCACGAGCTGAACCATCGCGCCGACGGTGGCTACGTCCGCGCCATAGCGGCCAGCCTTTTCCACGTCCACGTTGATCTGCCAGTCGATGCCGGGGAGGGGGAGGGTATCTTCGATATCCTTGAGCCCCGGTGTCTGTTCGAACTGGGCGCGGGCGATGCCTGCGGCCTCTTCCAGCGTCTCAAAGTCGTCGCCTTTGATACGCAGGTGGATCGGTTTACCCGAGGCAGGACCCTGGGCGAGGTTCAGCGTTTCCACGTAGATGCCCGGGATCTTGCCGAGGTCTTCTTCGAGTTGCTCGAGGACGAGGTCGCCGTCAAATTCGGGGTCCACGGCAGAGGTGGTGAAGGGAAGAATGCCCAGTAGGCGAATCTCGTCTTCGACGGTTGGGCGGTCCTCCCACGGGATCAGTTCGATCTGTGCCTGGGCGATGGTATCCAGCGGGCTTGATGCGCCGCCAGTGTTGGAATTCAACCCGCCTTCACCGGCAAAGGCAAATGTACTGTCAACACCGGGGTGGTTCAGCAGCACCTCTTCGGCCTGGCGCAGGATTTCGTCTTTCTCGTCGAGGGACATGTTCCCGCGTGCACGGACATAGACGATGGCCTGTTCCGGTTCGCTTTCGACGAAGAACTCGACGCCGTTATTGTTCTGGCCGAAGTAGCCAAAGACCGACACGACTACGAAGCCCACTGCGCCGATGGTGACGATGGGCATGATCGGGTTGCCGGCGATGAACTTGATGAAATGTCCAAAGGGCGTCCGGCGGTGGCCGGAATCGACGCGCCGTTCCGCGCGGCGAATTTCAGCGGCCCCCATGACCGTGGACAGGATCAGGCAGGCGATAATGAAAAAGATGCCGCCGATTGCGTGACCGCCGATGCCGCTGATGCCCAACGTCTCGGTCGGGTTGATTGCGACCATGGCCGCGGACACCCAGATCGCGCCAGCGACCAGTACCAGTGCGGCGCGTACGACCCAGGGCAAGCGGGCGCGTAAGCCCTCTGATGAGTTATTGATGATGCGGCTAAAGCGTCCGGTGACGCCGCCCAGAACGGGCAGATAGATCAGGGCCACGATGAGCGATGCTGACAGAACAAAGATCAGCGTCACGGGCAGCATGCCCATGAATTCGCCCGGTACACCCGGCCAGAAGAGCATCGGAAGGAAGGCGCAGAGCGTCGTCGCTGTCGAAGATACGATGGGCCAGAACATGCGTTTGGCGGCATCCGTATAGGCCTCCATCGGGCCTGCACCGTCCTTAATGCGCTTGTCCGCGTATTCGACGACCACGATCGCACCGTCGACGAGCATCCCCACGGCGAGGATCAGGCCAAACATGACGATGTTGGAAATCGTGATGCCCATCACGGCCAGGAATACAAAGCATAGCAGGAAGGAGGTCGGGATTGCGAAGCCCACCAACAGCGCCGGGCGTGTGCCGAGAGCAGCAAGAACGACGATCATAACCAGCGCCACGGCGGTGAGCACCGAGCCCTCAAGCTGGCTCACCATGCTTTCAACTACGCGGGACTGGTCGTTCGAAACGCGTACATCGATGGCGCTCTGAAGAGCGGGATCCCAGGTTTCCTCTGCGGCGGCTACGACCTCGCGAACCGCGGCTGAAGTGTCGATCAGGTTAAAGCCCTTACGTTTGACCACCTGCAACGCGATGGTGGTGTCCCCGTTAAAGCGCGCCGTTCCGCGGCGATCCTCAAAGGTCGGGCGGATTTCTGCGATGTCCGACATCGTGATGACCCGGTCGCCGTTAGTCTTAACGGGTAGATTGTAGACATCGACAGCATCATCAAAAGAGGAAGGTATCTTAACCGGGAAGGCCGAGCTTTCGGTTTCCACTTCACCGGCTGGGACAAGTTGGTTGTTGTTGACGACAACCCCGATCAACTCACCAGCCGTGACATTGTAGGATTCCAACTTGAGCGGATCGATAACGACTTCGAGCATCTCCTCGCGCTGGCCGGTCAGACTGGCCTCGAGGACAGAATCCATTGCTTCGATGCGGTCCTGCAGGTCCTTAGCCACGCGCAACATGGTGCGCTCCGGCACTGGGCCCGAGAGCGATACGATGAGGATTGGAAACTCGGAAAAGTTCAATTCCTCAATGGTATAGCCCTCGGAGCTATCGGGCATGTTGGCTTCTGCTTTGTCCATGGCGGCACGAACATCGGCGAGCGTTTGGGATTTGTCCCAGCCGAATTCGAATTCCAAGACGATGTTCGCATAGCCATCCACTGCGGTGGAGTTCATCGTGTCGAGACCGTCGAGCTCTGCAAGCTCGGCCTCCATGGGTTTGATCAACAGTTTTTCGCTGTCGATGGCCGAAATCCCCTGGAATGGGTAAGATACGACTACCGCAGGAATGTCGATGTCAGGTTCGCCCTCCTTCGGAAGGATAGAATAGCAAACGCCTCCCACTATTAGTGAGAGGGCGATGAAAGCTAAGATCATTCGGGCGCGGCCAGCGGCCCAATCGACGATACCGGTCATTGCGTTGCTGCCTCCCTGAGGGTGGGTGCAACGGGCACCCCATCTGTGACGAATTCCTGTCCAACTACAATTACACGCGCTGTATCACCCAGTCCCGAGACCAGAACGCCATCAGGCGTATCCCGAAGGAACGTAACCGGGGCAAAGCGCGTGATATTCTCGGAGTCCGCTGTCCGGACCCCAAGGTCGCCGGCGGCATTCAGTGTCAGCGCCGAGCCTGGAACAAGGTGGGCTTCGGTGCCTTCGGCACCGATCAGGATATCGGCTGTTTGTCCGTCGCGAATATTCAAATCAGGATTTTCAACGTCGATTTCGACGCGGAAGGTGCGCGTAAGCTCATCTGCTTGCCGCGATACAAAGGTCACTTCACCCTGGACGAGTTCGCCGGAAACAAGCTGCGCTCCTGCTTGCGCCCCAACTTCGACGCGATCCACGTCAACCTCGGGTACGAAACCTACAAGCTTCATCGGATCAAGCTGCAGGATTGTAGCACAAACCGATCCGGCTTGGAGGAGAGAGCCGAGCTCTGCGGTGTCGTCCTCCAGCAAACCCGCAAAAGGCGCCGTGATTTGAAGGCGATCGATTTCTTTTTCAGCCGCAGCGACCGATGCTTGCGCGCTTTCGATTGAGGCCTGCGCAGCTGACAGTCCGCTTTCCGCGGCTTGCAGGCCGGCGAGTGCCGCCTGAACGCCGGCACGGGTCTGCGCCAAGCGCGTTTCCGATGCAAAGCCACCTTCGGACAAGCGTGAAGCAGCATTGTTATTGATGTTTGCCTCTTCCAGCGCGGCGCGCGCCTCTGTGACGCGAGCCTGAGACGTCGGCACGCCGGCCTCAGCCTCGGAAAGCCGGGCGTTTGCCTCGGCGAGAGAGGCCGCACGTGTGCCTGGATCCAGTTCGCAGACCAGTTGGCCGGCCTCAACAAAGCTGCCGCGGCGGATCGGGTCGCTAATGACCTGACCGGTTGTCTCGGCGCGAACCTCAACCTGACGGGAGGCTTCGGTGCGGCCGCGCACCTCAACAGCGCTGTCGATCGTGCGGGCCACGGATTCGATGATAACAACGCTGATGAGATCAGATTCGGGCGTCCCGGCTTCGTCAGCGCCTGTTTCCGGGGCAACTTCCACCGTCTCTTCTGCAGGGGCAGCAGCGCCTGCACCCGGCAAAAAGTCGCGCTCGAACACCAATACGTACAGCGCGGCGATCACCAATACGGCGGTCAAGATGGGTAGCAATCTCATTTGGTGGCCTTCTTTATCCCTGCAAGGCGTTTAACGGATATACGTATAACGCTGCGTGTTGGACTAAACCAACAAGTTTGGAATTAAGGTTTTGATCCTCTGTGTTCAAGGAAAATGACCGATGGGCCAGTAAAATTTTGTCACAGCCGCAAGGCCGCTCTAAGGGCTGCTTAAAGCGTGATCGGATTGCGCTTGTGGAGCCCGCTATGAAGGCTGTATTCACAACGCCATACCGCCAGTTAGTGGGTAGAGGGCAAAGCGTTGAGCAATACCGATAGTTTCATCGAGGAAGTCACCGAAGAAGTGCGCCGCGATCGTCTGTTTGGCTACCTTCGTCGCTATGGTTGGATTGCCGGTGTGGTGATAGTTGCATTGGTAGGTGGCACTGCGTTCAACGAGTATCGCAAGGCACAGGCAGAGGCGTCCGCCCAGGCCCGCGGCGACGCAATTGTAAACGCGCTTGAAAACCAAGATGAAGGTGCACGGGCCGCTGCCTTGGCCGAGCTTGCTGCAAATGGCCCCGTGGAGGCATTTCTAGCGGCAGCGGATCAGCAAGGGGCAGGCGATCTTGAGGGCGCCGCGACAACACTTACCGCCCTCGCGGAGACGCCGGAGCTGTCACCGCTTTATCGCGATCTGGCGCTCATCAAGCGGCTCAGTTTCGATACAACGATTTCCACGGCAGAGCGGTCTCTGCTGCTCGATGGTTTGGCCGCGCCTGGCGCGCCCTATCGCACGATTGCGGAAGAAATGAGGGCACTCGACCTCATCGCCGCTGGTGAGCAAGAAGCAGCCATCGATGCGTTGCAGTCTATCTTGCAGGATGCTGACGCATCAGACCCGCAAAAAACTCGCGTTTCCCAGCTGGTTATCGCCCTGGGAGCTACCCCTGAGTTGGCAACTTCCATCTTCGGTGATACTGATCTGGCACCCTCGGAATAACAGGGTAGAGCAGCGGTGAGTGTGTTCATGAAATCGTGGTTTGGGCCGCGTTGGGTGGCTGCCGGATTAGCACTGGCAGGGCTCGCAGCCTGCGGTGGCGGCGATGATGAAATCCTTCTGGGCGAACGCGAGGCTTTGGGCCGAGCCGCCACCGAGGATGCTACTGTCGAAAACCAGTCCCTGCCGATTTCGCTGCGTACTGCTCAGGCCAATGCGTCTTGGACGCATCCGGGTGGGTCGGCGACGCACACCATTCCACATCCGTCTTTTGCATCCTCTCCTGCACTTGCATGGAGTTCGCCAATCGGAGCAGGCGATGGCCGTCGGCAACGCATCAATGCGCAGCCAGTGGTCGTGGACGGCCGGGTGTTCACGGTGGATTCAGAAGGCGTGGTTGCGGCCACATCTACGAGCGGCGCAAATCTGTGGACGCGCGATCTGACCCCCTCGACAGAGAGCCGAGGTCAGGGCGGCAGCCATGGCCTGTCCTTTGGAGGCGGGCAGCTCTATGTGAACACAGCCTTTGGCGAAGTTGTCGCTCTGGATCCTGCTTCGGGCACAGAAATCTGGTCTCAGGCCATCGAATCGCAGGCGGGCGGCAGCACTACATATTTCGACGGGCGCCTCTACGTCGCCAGCCGCGACAGCGTGGGCTGGACGTTGGATGCCGAAACCGGTCGCATCGACTGGCAGATAAATGGGACCCCGAGCGGGTCGGGGTATCTTGGTGGGGCCGGCCCGGCTGTGACCTCTGATCTTGCTATTTTCCCGTTCTCTTCGGGAGAGCTCGTTGCCACATTCCGCCGTGGCGGTGTGCAGCGATGGAATGCCACCGTGCTGGGAGCACGCGACGGTGTTGCCTATTCTCAGATTTCTGACTTATCCGCGGATCCGGTTGTCGACGGAGACCGTGTCTATGTCGCCAATGCCGCTGGACGTCTGGTTGCCCTCGATCTCAATACTGGGTCGCGCCTGTGGACGGCGCGCGAAGGCGCCGCGCGACCCCCTGCGGTGGCCGGAGGTTCAGTATTTATCCTGAATGATCAAAACCGTCTCATGCGCCTTGATGCAAGTGATGGGGAAACGATTTGGTCGGTCAATCTGCCCTTGTTCGTAGAAGAGAACGAAAACAGACAAGAAACGATTTTCGCCCATAACGGCCCTGTTCTCGCAGGCGGTCGGCTTTGGTTGGCTTCATCAGATGGGCAACTGCGTGGATTTAACCCTGAATCCGGCGCTCTCCTTACTAGTGTTGGCATTCCCGGTGGTGCAGCGACCGCACCGGTGCTCGCGGGCGGCGTGATGTATATCGTTTCAAAGAACGGTCAGCTTCTGGCTTTTCGCTGAGCGAAGTTAGGTGTAAGGCACGCGCCTCTGGCGTGATGTACGCCCAAACGGTGCTGATATGACCTTTACCCTGGCCTTGGTGGGCCGCCCAAATGTGGGCAAATCCACGCTCTTTAACCGCCTCGTGGGCAAACGTCTGGCGCTGGTCGACGACCAGCCGGGCGTGACGCGTGATTTGCGCGAGGGTGCCGCGCGGCTGGGGCATCTGAATTTCACGGCCATCGATACCGCAGGTCTCGAAGAAGCAACCGATGAGAGCCTGCCGGGGCGGATGCGTCGCCTGACGGAAAGCGCGGTGGATGCGGCCGATATCTGTCTTTTCATTGTGGATGCGCGCGCGGGCGTGACCGCCGCGGACGAAGTTTTCGCCGACATTTTGCGCAGACGCGCGGGTCACGTGATCCTGGCCTGCAACAAGGCCGAGGGCCGCGCCGGTGCCGACGGGCTGCTGGAGGCCTATTCGCTGGGACTGGGCGAGCCCATCGCCATCAGTGCCGAGCACGGCGAGGGGATGAGCGATCTGGCTGCCGCACTGGGGCCGCTGGCCGAAGAGTTCAAAGAGCGCGCGGCGGCCGAAGAAGCGCTGGCCAATGTCGATGTCGAACAGGACCTTGATGCGCGCCCGATGCAGGTGGCTGTAATCGGACGTCCCAACGCGGGAAAATCGACGCTTATCAACAAGATGCTGGGCGAAGATCGCCTTTTGACGGGCCCGGAGGCCGGGATCACCCGCGACGCGATATCGGTGACCATGGACTGGAACGGGGCCGAAGGGCCGGTGCCGGTTAGGCTCTTTGATACGGCGGGGATGCGCAAGCGGGCGAAGGTGCAGGAGAAGCTCGAAAAGCTGAGCGTTTCTGACGGGCTGCGCGCGGTGAAGTTCGCCGAGGTCGTGGTGGTCCTGCTGGACGCGGCGATCCCGTTCGAGCAGCAGGATCTGCGGATTGCCGATCTGGCCGAGCGCGAGGGGCGCGCGGTGGTCGTGGCCGTGAACAAGTGGGATCTGGAGCGGGATAAGCAGGAGAAGCTCACCGGGCTGAAAGAGGCGTTTGAGCGCCTCTTGCCACAGCTGAAAGGCGCGCCTTTGATCACGGTGTCTGCCAAGACGGGGCGGGGCATTGATCGCCTGCAGGCGGCGGTGATCCGTGCCCATGAAGTGTGGAACCGCAGGGTGCCTACGGCAGCCTTGAACCGCTGGCTGCAGGACATGGTAGAGGCGCACCCGCCGCCCGCGCCGGCGGGTCGTCGGATCAAGCTGCGCTATGCGACGCAGGCCAAGACGCGGCCGCCGGGATTTGTCGTCATGTGTTCGGCGCCCGAAAAGATGCCGGAGAGCTACTCGCGGTATCTGGTTAACGGGCTCCGCGAGGATTTCGACATGCCGGGCACTCCGATCCGGTTGACCATGCGCGGGCAGGGGGAGTCCAATCCCTACAAGGACAAGAAGAAGTCCACGCCGTCGCGATTGCGTAAGCATCTGGGGAAGAAGCCTCACGGATCGTAATTTGGGGCGTGATCTGGTGACCGGAGCGCCTGCGGCGCGCATCATCTGATTGCCCTCGGGCCGGGCGTGCCTTGGGGGTTTCACCCCCAAACCCCAGATTCAGATGGGGGTTTCACCCCCAAACCCCCGAAAGTATTTGCGAAACAACGAAAGGTTAGGCTCGGGCGCTGCGAAGGGCCAGCGCCGCGATGATCAGCGTGGATGCAGCGGCGAGGATCAGGATTGCGCCGCTGTTTTTGACCGCGATTGCCGTGATCGCCCAGGCGACGGCCACGCCGTATTCCGGGGCCTTGAGTTCGCGCCACTGGACCGTCGCGGCGAGGAGCGCCGCGGCAGCGATCAGGATCAATGCCCAGCCGTAAGCATCTGTTAGGATGGCGTTACCTGCGAGCAGCGCGCCCAGGGACACAAAGCTCGCGGCGCTGAGCCAGCCGGCATAGAGCGCGATGGGTGACCGCAGGAGCCAGCGGTCTTGTATTGGGCTGTTGCGCAGGGCGATGAGTGTGGTGGCGAGCATCGCAAAGATCGTGATCGTGGCCCAGAAGGCTGACGCATTGGCGATGGCGAGCCAAAAGGTGCCGATGAGGAGCGAGACAATCAAGGCCGGGCGCGTGGCCTGCCATGCGGGATCCTCGGCGCGCTTGAGGGCGCCGAAGAGCGTGGACGCGATGAGCCAGAGATAGATCACGCCCCAGATCGCGAAAGCGTAGCCTTCGGGCTGGATCGGCGGATCGAGCTGAGGCACGGGGAGCTGGTCTTCGCGGTAGCCGGTGAAAGGGGCGGTGACCAAGGGCGCGCCGGCGAATGTGATCGCCAGCAGCGCGGTAAGCCAGGCCGTCAATTTCATTCCAGCGAGCCTTCGGCGGTGATGCGCGACGCCCCTGCAAGATAAGGCGCAAGCACCTTTGGCAACGTGACGGAGCCGTCTTCCTGCTGGCCGTTTTCCAGCACCGCGATGAGGCAGCGGCCGACGGCGACGCCGGAACCGTTCAGCGTATGGACATATTCGGGTTTGCCACCTGCGGTCGGTTTGAAGCGCGCGTTCATGCGGCGGGCCTGGAAGTCGCCGGTCGTGGAGACCGAGCTGATTTCGCGATAGGTGTTCTGGCCCGGGAGCCAGGCCTCGATATCGTAGGTGCGGCGCGCGCCGAAGCCCATGTCGCCGGTGCAGAGCACGACGGTTCTGTAAGGTATTTCAAGGCGTTCCAGGATGTCCTCGGCGCAGCGAAGCATGCGTTTTTGTTCCGCATCCGATTGGTCCGGATGGGTGACGGCGACCATTTCGACCTTTTCGAACTGGTGCTGGCGGAGCATGCCCGCCGTATCGCGCCCGGCGCTGCCGGCCTCGGAGCGGAAGCAGAGCGAGTGCGCGGTGTAGCGGCGGGGCAGGTAGCTTTCCTCGATGACGTGGCCTGCGGGGATGTAGGTCAGCGGCACTTCGGAGGTGGGAATGAGCCACATTCCTTCCTGCGTCTGATAGCTGTCTTCGCCAAATTTCGGAAGTTTATCAGTACCATACATCGCCTCGTCGCGGACGAGGACCGGGGGGTTCACCTCGGTCATGCCGTTCTCATCGACATGGGTGTTAATCATGAATTGAGCGAGCGCGCGGTGCAGCCGCGCGACCGTGCCCGAGAGCAACACGAAGCGCGAACCGGAGATTTTGGCGGCGGTTTCGAAATCCATGCCGGGTTTCACGGCGGGGATGTCGAAATGCTCCTTGGCGTTGGGGATGTCGCGAGGGGTGCCCCAGCGGTGGATTTCGACGTTGTCGTCCTCGTCTTCGCCGTCAGGCACGTCGTCATAGGGCAGGTTCGCGATGCGCGCGAGTGCGTCCGTCAGGCGGGCGTCCTCGGCCTTGGCCTCGTCATTCAGGGCGGCGATTTCTGCTTTCTTTTCAGCGACTAGCGCGCGGAGGCGTTCGAATTCCGCCTCGTCGCCGCGGCCCTTGGCGGCGCCGACTTCCTTGGCGGCTTTGTTCGCGTCGGCCTGGGCGGTTTCGGCGGCGAGGATCTTGGCCCGGCGGCTTTCATCCATGGCCAAAAGCTCGGAGGACACAGGGGCATCACCACGGCGCGAAAGGGCTGCGTCAAAGGCAGCGGGATCCTGACGGATGAGTTTGATGTCGTGCATGGGTGCCTCCCAAGATTATGCGTGCGGTGCCTTAACGTGTGGCGCGGGAGAGGAAAAGGGGCCGAAAAGCGGGAGCCAGAATCCGTATGGAACCTGTACAGAACCTGTATGGCTGCGGATACGCACATGAATCGGCTGTATTTGGTTAAGTTGTGCGGGAGAAAACTCTGGTTTTGGCTGAGAAAGTGATGAAGCGCGGCGTGCACCCTACGGGCCTAGCTGGGGCTGAGGAGTGCGGCGCGTTTGATCAGGGTCAAGAGGCGGGCGGCCTGGAGGAGGGACCAGGTGTCTTCCTTGAGGCCGTTGACCATGATGACGAAGCCTCGGTCGGTAGCGGCGACGCGGTACATCATGGTGACGAGGCCGGGATCGCCGCCGCTGTGGCCTTCGACCTCGAGGGTGAGCAGGGGAAGCTCCCACCGTTCATAGGCCCAGAAGAGCCCGTCGGCGCGGTCGAAACGTTCGCCGGCGAAGAGGCTGGTGCCGATGCCCGACGAGACGCCTTCGTCGGCGCTGGGGACTTCCTTGAGGATTTGCACGGTTTCGGGCGCGAGGAGCTCTATGCCCTGATAGCTGCCGTCGGCCATGAGCGTGGCCAGGAGTTTGGCGAGGTCCGAGAGTGAGGCGTTGAGGCCGCCATCGGGCCAGGTGGCCAGCGCGTAGGGGGGCAGGGCCTCGAAGGTGCCGCCCCGGGCCTCGTAGAGTTTCGCGCGGTTGTCGAGCGTGGTGGCGTCCCATGTGGCCGAGAGGCCGAGGGGCGTGAGCGCGTTGCGTTGGGAGAGCGCGGCGAAATCGGTGTTTGCGGCGCGGGCGAGAATGTCAGCGGCCAGGGCGGCCCCGACATTGGAATAGGCGTAGGTGGCCCCGGCGGGCGTGACGCCCACGGTGTCCGGCTCAAAATGGGAGCCGCCCTCGAAGAGGTAGTTTTCTAGGTAATCCCTCAGCGGTTCCGGATGGGTCAGCGTGTTTTGCGCGTAGGCGGCGAGGTCGTAGCCCCTGGCGCTGTCGCGCAGGCCCGAGGAGTGGTTGCCGAGCTGGCGGAAGCTGGCGGCGCCCAGTTGCGGCGGCAGGTCCGGCCAGTGGTCGGAGAGGGGGGCGTCGAGGTCGAAGCGGTCTGCGCGGGCCTCTTCGGCGGCGGTGAGGCCGATGATGACCTTGGAGATCGAGCCGATGGGCATGGGCGTTTCGGGCGTCATCGGGCGGGCGTTGGCGATGTCGGCGGACCCGTAGCTGCGTTGCCAGAGGATTTCGCCTGGCGCCACGAAGGCGATGGAGATCGCGGGCCAGTGGCCGTCGGCGGTGGTGTTGCGCGCGAGGCGGTCGATGCGGGAGAGGGCGGCCTCCTCAGAACGCGGGAGCTGGATGTAAAAGACGATGCCTGCGACGAGGAACGCCAGGAGGAGTGCGCGGAGGATGAAGTAGAGGCGTTTCATTGCGGGCTTGATAGGGGTTTGATTTGTCGAGGGGAAGCCAGCGCGCGGCCGAACTGGAGGGCATTGGCGGAGAGGTTCAACTCGCCTTCGTTTAAATCCCGACGATTGTTGCATTGGGGAGCGCCCGCCCTCCGTGGGAGGTCGGTCGGGCGCTGGCTGGCGGAGCCAGCCGGGACAAATCTTCGTGCCTCTTGCCTTTTTCTTCGCGGCTTTCTTGCCATTCGGCACCGGCGCGTTTACCTGCCACTGAAACTCTACAGGGGGTCCCATGGACGCGTTCGGACAGCTACTTTTCCCGATGCTAATCATCGCGATTTTCTATTTGCTGGTTTTCCGCCCGCAGCAACAGAAAATGAAGGCGCATCAGAAGAGGGTCGAGGAGCTTCGGCGCGGCGACCAAGTGGTGACCCAGGGCGGCCTCATCGGCAAGGTGACCAAGGTCAAAGAGGACAATGAGGTCGAGATCGAGATCGCGTCGGGCGTGAAAGTCCGCGTAGTGCAGTCCACGATCGCGAATGTTCTGTCCAAGACCGAACCGGCGGAGAAATAAATGCTCAAAATCGAGGGCTGGAAACGGGTTCTGATCTGGGCCGTGGTCCTCGGTGGGCTGCTCTTGGCGCTGCCCAATGGGTTTTACGAGCGGGTTGAGCGGTCCAATGACGCCGAGGCGCGCATCGAGGCCGGGTTTGAAAGCCAGGAGAATCTGGACGATGCCGGGCTTTGGCCGTCTTTCCTGCCGTCGTCGCTGGTAAATCTGGGTCTCGACCTGCGGGGCGGGGCGCATCTGCTGGCTGAAGTGCGGCTGGAAGAGGTTTACGAGACGCGGCTCGAAGGGTTCTGGCCCGAACTGCGCGATGCTCTGAGGCCTGAGCGCGAGACCGTGGGCACGATCCGCTTGCAGCCCTCGGAGGGCAATGAACTGCGCGTACGGATCTCGCGGCCTGAGGGCATGGCGCGGGCGATGGAGATCGCGCGGGGTCTGGCGACGCCACTTCAGACCATCACGGGCGCGCTCCAGAGCGATATCGACGTGGCCTCGGATGGCGA
Organism: Pseudomonadota bacterium; assembly: GCA_038747015.1. Classification (GTDB taxonomy): domain Bacteria; phylum Pseudomonadota; class Alphaproteobacteria; order Rhodobacterales; family Rhodobacteraceae; genus Shimia_B. The sequence continues at coordinate 8,238 of JBCDKE010000044.1, read as the reverse complement.
AATCCTGATCGTGCGTCTGAGCGAGGCGGAGCAGATCGCCACGGACGAGCGCACCATGGCGCAGTCGTTGGAGATCATTCGCCGCCGGATCGATGAGGCGGGCACGCGGGAGCCGACCATTCAGCGGCAGGGTGAGCGCCGCATTCTGATCCAGGTGCCGGGCATCGGGTCAGCGCAGGAGGTCAAGGACCTGATCGGCAAGCCTGCCTTGCTGACATTCCAGCCCGTGGTTGGTCGGACGACTGATGAAAACGCGGCGCCGGGGCCAGGCAATGAGCTGCTGCCGTCGCTAGACGAAACAGGAATTTTCTACATTCTCGAGCGGACGCCGGTTGTGACGGGCGAGACGCTGGTGAATGCGCAGCCGTCCTTTGACCAGAACGGCAACCCGTCGGTGGATTTCCGGTTCAACACGGCCGGCGCGCGGGATTTTGGTGAATATACCAGCGCCAATATCGGGTCGCCCTTTGCCATCGTGCTGGACGCCGAGGTTGTCTCGGCCCCCACGATCCAGAGCGCGATCACCGGCGGGTCGGGACAAATCACCGGAGCATTTACGATCGAGGAATCCACTCAGCTGGCGATCCTGCTGCGCGCGGGCTCGCTGCCGGCGGGGCTCGATTTCCTCGAGGAACGCACGGTGGGGCCGGAGCTGGGTCAGGACAGCATCGACGCGGGCACGATTGCCTGTATCGTCGCCTTTATTGCGGTGCTGGTCTTTATGGCGCTGAGCTACGGGCTCTTTGGAATCTTCGCCAATATTGCGCTGATCATCAATGTGGGGCTGATCTTTGGTCTTCTGTCCACGCTGGGGGCCACGCTGACGTTGCCGGGGATCGCGGGGATCGTGCTGACCATTGGTATGGCGGTGGACGCCAACGTGCTGATTTTCGAGCGTATCCGCGAAGAGTTGAAGACCGCCAAGGGTCCGGCGCGGGCCATTGAGCTGGGCTATGAAAAAGCGCTGAGCGCGATCATCGACGCAAATATCACCACCTTTATCACGGCTGTGATCCTGTATCTCATGGGCTCCGGCCCGGTGCGAGGCTTTGCGATTACGTTGGGGCTGGGGATCATTACGTCGGTGTTTACGGCGATCTTTGTCACGCGGATCCTCGTGGTCATGTGGTTTGAACGGCGCAGGCCGAAGAAGATTGAGGTCTAAGACATGAGACTACGGCTCGTTCCCAAAGAGACCTCGATCGATTTCTTCTCGCGCTGGAAGATCTGGCTGGGCCTGTCGGCGCTGCTGATGGTGCTGGCGTTCGGGTCCTACATGATCCAGGGGCTGAATTTCGGCATCGACTTCCGCGGCGGGACGACGATCCGCACGGAAAGCACGCAGCCCGTGGACGTGGCCGCCTATCGCGACGCGCTGGCGGCGCTGGATCTGGGCGATGTGGCGATCACGGAGGTTTTCGATCCGACCTTTGGACCCGACCAGAACGTGGCGCAGATCCGCATTCAGGCCCAGGAAGGTCAGGAAAGCGTGGCCTCCGAGATCATCAGCGATGTCGCCAAAGCCCTTAGCGCGGTGGATAGTGGCCTGAAACTGCCGTTCCCGAGCGTGGAATCCGTGGGGCCGAAAGTGTCCGGAGAGCTGATCCAGACGGCGATCATCGCGGTCCTTTTAGCCATCGGCGCGGTGCTGGTTTACATTTGGCTCAGGTTCGAGTGGCAATTCGCGCTGGGCGCGGTGGCGGCGCTCGTGCACGACGTGATCCTGACCATCGGCATATTCTCCGAGTTCCAGATCAAGTTCGATCTGGCCATTATCGCGGCGTTGCTGACCATCGTGGGCTATTCGCTGAACGACACGGTGGTCGTTTTTGACCGGGTTCGCGAGAACCTGCGAAAGTACAAGAAGCGCCCGTTGGCGGAGGTGCTGAACCTGTCTATCAACGAGACGCTGAGCCGGACGGTGATGACCTCGGTCACCACTTTGCTCGCCTTGATTTCGCTCTTTGTGCTGGGCGGCGACGTGATCCGTGGCTTTGTCTTTGCGATGATCTGGGGCGTGATTGTGGGCACCTATTCGTCGATCTTTGTGGCCTCGGCGATCCTGCTGTACCTCGGTGTAAAGCGCGACTGGTCCAAGCCTGACGCCAACGCGGGCACCCAATTCGGCACGAATGCTTGACGCTTTCACCGCGGCACTGACCCTGCCCGGGTTGGGTTGGGTCATGGTAGCGGTGGTGTTGGCAGGACTGGTATACGGTTTTGCCGGGTTTGGGGCGGCGCTGGTCTATATGCCCATCGCCACGATTTTTCTGGAGCCTGTCATCGCCGTGGCGGCCTTTGCCCTTTCGGCGCTGATATCGCTGGTCACGGTGGTGCCGCGCGCCTGGGCCAATGCCGACCGGCGCGCCACTGTCGAGCTGGTCGTTGCGTCGCTGGTGGGGCTGCCATTTGGGCTTTGGGCGCTCACGACGTTTGACGCGACGATCCTGCGCTGGGCGGTTTTGGTCGTCGTTGCGATCACTCTGGCGGTGCTGCTGATGGGTTGGCGGCGCAAGACCAAGGAAGGCCTGACGAGCCGCGCGGCCATCGGGGCGGCCACCGGGGCCGTGGGCGGGGCCACGGGGCTCAATGGGCCGGTGCTGGTGCTGTTCCAACTATCGTCACGCGACGGGGCGGAGCGGAGCCGGGCCAACACGATCTGCTTTCTCACCTTCAATTCGATCCTGATGCTGCCGGTCATGGCACTGAGCGGCGTGCTGCCGCCCGAGGCGGTGCCGCTGGGGATTTTGATGCTGATCCCCTATGGGCTGGCGGGGCTGGCGGGGCAGGCGATGTTTAATCCGGCGCGAGAGGGGCTTTACCGTACGGTGGCCTATGCGATTATCGCCGCAGCTTTGGTAGCCGGATTGCCGATTTGGGATCAGATCCTATGAGTTTGGAGGTGCGCGGCCTCGATATCGGGCGCGGGGGGCGGTTGCTTCTGCGCGGGGTGTCGTTTGACTGTCGCGCCGGGCAGGCGGTGTCGATCCACGGGCGCAATGGACTGGGCAAAACGAGCCTGCTGCGCACGCTGGCGGGGTTGCAGCCGCCCATGGCGGGCGCGCTCGGCCACGATGTCGATCAGGTGGCCTATGCGGGCCATGTGGACGGGATCAAGGCGACGCTCACCGTGGCGGAGACGCTGGGGTTTTGGGCCCGGATTTACGGCACGGATCGGGTGGGTGAGGCTGTTGCCGGTTTTGGATTGGAAGGCCTGATGGCGCGGCGCGGTGGCCGTTTGTCCGCCGGTCAGCGGCGGCGCTGCGCGCTGGCGCGGCTGGTCCTGTCGGGGCGGCCTGTCTGGCTGTTGGATGAGCCCACGGCGGCGCTGGATGCCGCGGGCCGCGCGGAGCTGCGCGCGGTGCTGGAGGCCCATCTGGACGGCGGCGGCATGGCGTTGATGGTGACCCATGGAGAGCCGCCTTTGCCCTGCGAGGCACTGGACCTCGAACCCTTTGCAGCCGGTGACGCGCTGGCGGGCGGCGCCTTTGCGGAGGCCGTGGAATGAGCCCGCTCATCGCGCGGGACCTGCGGCTGGCGCTGCGGTCGGGCGGGGGCTTTGGCCTTGGTCTCGCGTTTTTCATCATCGTGATCGTGCTGACGCCTTTTGCCGTGGGGCCTGATCCCGCGCGGCTGGCGGCGATCGCGCCGGGGATCGCGTGGCTGGCCGCGCTGTTGGCGGCGCTGCTCACGCTCGACCGGCTATTCGCGCTGGATTGGGAGGACGGGTCGCTGGAGCTATTGGCGCTGGCGCTGCCTGCCGAGGCGCTCTTTATGGCAAAGGCGCTGGTGCACTGGCTGACAACCGGGGCGATCCTCGCGGTTCTGGGCCCGTTGCTGGGCGGGCTGCTTTATCTGCCGATGGAGGGGATGGTGCCTCTCTTTCTCGCGCTGCTTTTAGGGAGCCCGGCGCTGTCGCTCATTGGGGCGTTTGGCGCGGCGCTGACGGTGGGCGTCAAGCGCGGCGGGTTGCTGTTGTCGCTCTTGGTGCTGCCGCTTTATGTGCCGGTGCTGATCCTCGGGGCCGAGGTGGCACGGCGGGGGGCGGCGGGGCTGGCCTATGACGTGCCTTTGGCGCTGCTGGCGGCGCTGAGCCTCGGGTGCGCTGCGCTGATGCCCTTTGCCGGGGCTGCGGCATTGCGCGCGAGCTTGCGCTAGGGGTTTTGCACGATGACGCGGCAGATTAGGTCTAGGTCATGAGATCGCTCTGGGAATATGCCAATCCGCGCCTGTTCATGGGCTGGACGGGGACCGTGCTTCCTTATGTCTGGGCGCTGGCCATTGGCTGCACGGCGCTGGGGCTGGTCTGGGGGTTCTTTTTCACCGGGGACGATTTCCGCATGGGATCGACGGTGAAGATCATCTACATCCACGTGCCCTCGGCGCTGATGGCGATCAACGGGTATTTCCTAATGTTCGTGGCGGCGCTGATCTGGATCATCCGGCGCCAGCCTGTGAGCGCGCTGGTGGGCCGCGCGGCGGCCCCGGTGGGGCTGGTGATGACGTTGGTCGGTCTGATCACCGGCGCGATCTGGGGGCAGCCCATGTGGGGCACCTGGTGGGCCTGGGATCCGCGGCTGACCTCGTTTCTGATCCTGGCGCTGTTTTATCTCGGCTACATCGCTTTGTGGGAGGCCATTGAGGACCAAGAGCTCGCGGGCGATCTTACATCGGTTCTGGCCATTGTGGGCTGCGTTTTCGCGGTGCTGTCACGCTATGCGGCGCGGTTCTGGAACCAGGGGCTGCACCAGGGGACGAGCGTGCCGGTGGCCACCGGCGGGCGCACGGTGGACGATGTGTTTTTCATCCCGCTGGCGATCTCCATGGCGGGGTTCTTTTTCCTGTTTGTCGCGCTGGTGCTGGTGCGGGCGCGGACCGAGGTGCGGGCGCGGCGGCTGAGTGTTTTGAGCGCGCGGGAGGGCGCGTGATGGATCTGGGGCAGTACGCGGGCGAAGTTTTGTTGGCCTATGGGGCCACGGGGGCGCTGATCGGGGCGATGGTTGTGCTGACGCTGCGCCGGTCGCGGGCCATCAAGCGCGCGCTGGAAGAGGCCGAGGCGCGCCGTGGCTAGGCTCTTTATCCTCGCGCCACTTCTGATTTTCGCGTCTTTGGCGGGGCTGCTCTATGTCGGGCTCTACCGCGCCAACCCCGATGATCTGCCTTCGGCGATCATAGGTCGCGTGGCCCCTGAAGTGCCCGCCGAATTCGTCGCCGGAACCGCACCGGTCGAGGACATGACGCAAGGCGAGGTGACGATCGTCAATTTCTGGGCCTCCTGGTGCCCGCCGTGCCGTGCGGAGCATCCCAATCTGCTGGCGCTGGAGGCGCAGGGTTTGCGCATCGTGGGCGTCAATTTCCGCGACGACCCTGAGGCCGCGGCGCAGTATCTGCGCGACGATGATAACCCTTTCGCGGCCACATCCGTGGACCCCAGCGGGCGCGCCTCGCTCGACTGGGGCGTCTCTGCCCCGCCGGAGACCTTTATTCTGGCTGCCGATGGCACAGTATTGCACCGCTATATCGGGCCCCTTGTGGGGAGCCAGTATGAGCAGCAGTTTTTGCCTGTTCTGAGAGAGGCGCTCAACTGAGAGCGATGACTGGAGCGCTGCCCCAGACCCCGGAGTTTTTGAGGAAAGATGAAGGTCGCCCGTCTTCATCTTTCCGTAAAAACTCCCGCCGGAGGCATCCAATGCTGCCACCGGTGAGAGTTTCGAAATGAGGGCTATTCGGCCGCCACGGGTTCCTTGGCGAGGTTGCGGAGCACGTAGTGCAGGACGCCGCCGTTCTCGATGTAGTCGATCTCTACCCCTGTATCGATCCGGCATTTGAGTTCGATCTCGAGGATCTCGCCGTTGGCGCGGGTGATACGGGCTGGAACGGTTTGCAGGGGTTGGACGCCTTCGAGGCCAAGAACGTCGACGGTTTCGTCGCCCACGAGGCCCAGCGTTTTGCGGGTGTCGCCGCCGGTGAATTCGAACGGGATCACGCCCATGCCCACGAGGTTCGAGCGGTGGATACGCTCGAAGCTTTCAGCGATGACGGCTTTGACACCCAGCAGCGCGGTGCCTTTGGCGGCCCAGTCGCGGGACGAGCCCGCGCCGTATTGTTCGCCACCGAAGACCACGAGCGGGATGCCGGCGTCCTGATAGGCCATGCAGGCCTCGTAGATCGAGGTTTGTTCGCCGTCGGGGCCGAGCGTGTAGCCGCCCTCAACGCCGTCGAGCATTTCGTTCTTGATGCGGATATTGGCGAAGGTGCCGCGCATCATGACCTCGTGGTTGCCGCGGCGGGAACCGTAGGAGTTGAACTCACGGGGCGGGACCTGGCGGTCGGTGAGGTATTTGCCGGCTGGGGTCGTTTCCTTGAAGGACCCGGCGGGGGAGATGTGGTCGGTGGTGATCATGTCGCCGAGGATCGCCATGACCCGCGCGCCGGTGATGTCGGTGATCTCCTTTGTTTCCATGGTCATGCCTTGGAAATAGGGCGGGTTTTGCACGTAGGTCGACGCGGCGGGCCAGTCGTAGGTTTCCTGATCGGGTACGCTCACGCCGCGCCATTTGTCGTCGCCTTTGAAGACGTCGGCGTATTTCTCCTGAAACGCTGCGCGGGTGACGGTCTGTTCGACCTTTTCGGCGATCTCCTGCGTGGTGGGCCAGATGTCCTTGAGGAAGACGTCGCTGCCCTTTGGTGTCTGCCCCAGCGGTTCGGTCGTCAGATCAATGTCGAGCGTGCCAGCGAGCGCATAGGCCACCACCAATGGCGGGGAGGCCAGGTAGTTGGCGCGGACATCCGGCGAGATGCGCCCTTCGAAGTTGCGGTTGCCGGAGAGGACGGCGGTGGCGACGAGGTCGCCTTCGGCGATGGCAGCCGAGATCTCGGGGTTGCCGAGGGGACCCGAGTTGCCGATGCATGTGGTGCAGCCGTAGCCCACGAGGTTGAAGCCTATGGCGTCGAGATCGTCCTGAAGCTCTGCGGCCTCGAGATAGGCGCTCACCACCTGAGAGCCGGGCGCCAGCGAGGTTTTCACCCAGGGTTTGGAATTGAGCCCCAGCTCGCGCGCCTTTTTGGCCACGAGGCCAGCACCGATCATCACATAGGGGTTCGAGGTGTTGGTGCAGGAGGTGATCGAGGCGATCACGACCTTGCCGGATTCCATCGTGTAGTCCTGGCCTTCGACGGCAACCTCTTTGCCCATGGGGCGTTTGAAGGTCTCTTCCATCTCCTTGCGGAAGGCGGATTTGGCGTCGGTGAGCGCTACGAAATCCTGCGGGCGTTTGGGGCCCGAGATCGCCGGAACAATGGTGCCCATGTCGAGGTGGAGCGTGTCGGTATAGATCGGGGCGTAGTCCGGGCCGCGCCAGAAGCCGTTTTCCTTGGCGTAGGCCTCGACGAGCGCGATGCGGTCTTCGTCGCGACCGGTGGTGCGCAGATAACGCAGGGTCTCGCCATCGATAGGGAAGAAGCCGCAGGTCGCGCCGTATTCCGGGGCCATGTTGGCGATTGTCGCGCGGTCGGCCAGGGGCAGGGTGTCGAGGCCCGCGCCGTAGAATTCGACGAATTTGCCGACGACGCCCAGTTCGCGGAGCATTTCGACGACTTTGAGCACGAGGTCGGTGCCTGTCGTTCCTTCCATCATTTCGCCGGTTAGCTCAAATCCCACGACCTCGGGGATCAGCATGGAGATCGGCTGGCCGAGCATGGCGGCCTCGGCCTCGATCCCGCCGACGCCCCAGCCGAGCACGGCTGCGCCGTTGACCATGGTGGTGTGGCTGTCGGTACCCACGAGCGTGTCGGGGTAGGCCACCATCTGGCCCGACTGGTCCTGATCGGTCCACACCGTTTGGGCGAGGTATTCGAGGTTCACCTGGTGGCAGATGCCAGTGCCGGGCGGCACCACGCGGAAGTTGTTGAAGGCGGACTGGCCCCATTTCAGGAACGTGTAGCGTTCCATGTTGCGTTCGTATTCGCGGTCCACATTCATCTGGAAAGCGCGGGGATTACCGAATTCGTCGATCATCACCGAGTGGTCGATGACGAGGTCCACCGGGTTCAGAGGATTGATCTTTTGCGGTTCGCCGCCGAGCGCCTTGATCCCGTCGCGCATCGCCGCGAGGTCGACCACGGCGGGCACGCCGGTGAAGTCCTGCATGAGGACGCGGGCAGGCCGGTAGGCAATCTCGCGCGGGTTTTGCCCGCCTTGGACGCCCCATTCAGCGAAGGCTTTTATGTCGTCCACGC
>JBCDKE010000043.1:0-25716 GCA_038747015.1 Pseudomonadota bacterium | reverse complement strand
TCCTTGGTCCCGGCCTCCTTGATCGCCTGCAAAAGCAGCTCAGGGATCCCGCAGAGCCCAAACCCCCCCGCCGCGATGAACATCCCGTCATGCAAAAGCCCATCCAAAGCCTCCGATGCAGAACCGTAAATCTTTTTCATGCTACCTCTCTCAGTCCGAGCATCTGTCGTGCCTCTTGCCAGCTGGCAACAGGGCGGTTGTTCTTTTCGCAAATCCCGACGGCGCGGCTCACCAGCGCCGCGTTCGACGGGGCCAGCGTGTCGCGGTCGAGCCGCACGTTATCTTCGAGCCCTGTGCGCGCGTGACCGCCCGCCGCAATGGCCCATTCGTTCAGTTTCAGCTGTTGCGCGCCAATACCGGCCGCGCACCACGGCGTGTCTTCGCCAAAGAGCCGCTTGACCGTGTGGATGTAGAAATCGAAGACCTCGCGATCCACGGGCATGGCGTTTTTGACGCCCATGACGAATTGCACGTAGGGCGTGTCCTTGATGCGCCCGTCGGCGTGCATTTTGGCCGCGTGCAGGATGTGGCTGAGGTCGAAGGCTTCGATCTCGGGCTTCACATCGTGCTCGCGCATCTCGGAGGCCAGCCAATCCACCAGATCGGGCGGGTTCTCGTAGACCCGTGTGGGGAAATTGTTTGAGCCCACCGAGAGCGACGCCATGTCGGGCCTCAGCGGCAGCATCCCGCCGCGCGTCTTGCCCGCGCCTGAGCGCCCGCCCGTCGACAGCTGGACGATCATGCCGGGGCAGTGCTTTTCCACGCCTTCCTTGAGCTGCGCGAATTTCTCGGGATCCGAGGTCGGCGTTTCGTCCTCGTTGCGCACATGGGCGTGGACAATGGCCGCGCCAGCCTCAAAAGCCTCATGGGTGCTCTCGATCTGCTCGCTTACAGTGACGGGCAGGGCGGGGTTGTTGGCCTTGGTCGGGACAGAGCCCGTAATGGCCACGCAGATGATGCAGGGGGTCGTCATAAATCTCGCTCAGATATCGAAGAAGACGGTTTCGCCATCGCCCTGGACGCGGATGTCGAAACGGTAGGTGGTGGTGTCGGCACCCTCCACGCGGGTGGCGATGAGAGTGTCGCGGAGATCGGCGTCGATCATGTCCAGAACTGGATCGGCGGCGTTGGCGGGGGCCTCTTCGGGGAAATACATCCTCGTATGCAGCCCGATATTGATGCCGCGTGCCACGATCCAGATGCTCAGATGCGGTGCGCCGCCGTCGACGGGACCCGGTTTGACGGTGTCAAAGCCCCATTCGCCGCTGTCGAAATCGCTGATGATCCGGCCCCAGCCGCGAAAGCCGTCCTCGACCTCGTCCTTGTTGGCGAATTTGCCGTCGGAGTTCGGCTGCCAGACCTCGATCAGGACGTCCTTGATCGGCTCGCCATCGCCGTCCCAGACGATGCCTTCGACGCGGATGCGTTCACCGACCGCGTTGGGGCCTGCGATATCCTTGCCGGACTCGATTTCATAGATATCGAAACCGGCGGCATTGGGCGCCAGACCGATATGGACGTACGGACCGGCCGTTTGCGATGCGGTCTCGGGCAGGACCTTGGTATTCGGGCGCATGTTCACAGCCCCTCCGGCCGATTTTCAAAATGCGTCTGACGCCGCCCGCGCAGGATGATGTCAAACTTGTAGGCCACGGTGTCGTGGGGGATTGTTTCGTCGAGATCGAGCGTCGCCACAAGGGCATCTATTGCCTCTTGGCTCGGAATCGTCTGAACGATTGCGCAGAGCGGGATGAACGGGTCGCCCTCGAAATAGCACTGCGTGATGAGCCGCTGCGCAAAGCTGTGCCCGAAGATCGAGAAATGGATATGGGCTGGCCGCCACGTATTGGGGCCGTTGGGCCACGGATAGGCGCCGGGTTGAACGGTGCGGAACCGGTAGCGGCCTTCGGCGTCGGTCAATGTGCGCCCGCAGCCGCCGAAATTGGGATCGATGGGCGCGAGATAGGTATCGTTCTTGTGGCGATATCGCCCGCCCGCATTGGCCTGCCAGCATTCGACGAGGGCGCCAGGCACCGGGCGCGCATTTTCGTCGAGCACTCGGCCGTGGACGATGAGGCGCGGGCCGATGGCGCTTTGCCCCTCGGCCGCGAAATTCGTCAGCAAGTCCCAGTCATTGGGACCCAGATCGTCATGGTTAAAGATCGGGCCGGTGGTTTCATTCTGCACGCCGGGCAGGCGGATCAGCTTGCGCTGCGGGCTGCGGGCGCGCGTGGTCTTGTAGTCGGGCCAGGAGGCGGGGGGCTGGCGGCTCCAGTCTCTGGGGTAGAGAACTGCAGAGCTTTCGCTTGCGTTTGTCATTCGTTGGCTTCCTCCATCTCGGCGTAGGTCGCTTTGGCAAGTTTGATCGCGTGGTTGGCCTTGGGCACGCCGGCATAGATGGCGACATGCATAAAGGCCTGAATCACATCCTCTTTGCTCGCCCCGGTATTGGTGGTGGCGCGGATATGCATGGGGATCTCTTCGAAGTTCCCCGTTGCAGCGAGGAGCGCCAGTGTGAGCATCGACCGTTCGCGGCGCGAAATCTGGTCGTCGGTCCAAACCGTGCCCCAGGCGCCCTCGGTGATCAGCGTCTGAAATGGCAGGTCGAAATCGGTCTTTTGCGCCTCGGCGCGATCCACATGGGCATCACCGAGCACCTGGCGTCGCGTCTGCATGCCGCTGTCAAAGCGTGATGTCATGTGGTCGTCCTCCTCGAGGCCATGAATACATATCTATTCGCGATAGGAATATTGATATTTCGAGGAATTTGCATATCAAAGCCGATATGAATGAAAGTCGCGATATTCGCTTGCGCCACATCCGGACCTTTCTGGAGGTGGCGCGCCATGAAAGCGTTTCGAAGGCCGCGGATGCGCTCAGTACCTCGCAACCGGCCGTGTCGCGAAGCATTGCGGAGCTAGAGCGCATTTTGGGCGTATCCCTGTTTGACCGGGTAGGGCGAGGGCTTGAACTCAATACTTCTGGCAAGACGTTTCAGGCCCATGCCGCCACGTCCATGGCGGAACTTTCGCGGGCTTTTGATCGCGTTAATCGCGGCACACGTCGCCAGGCGCGACTATCCATTGGAACGCTGCCCACGGCCTCAACAGATCTGGTTCCAAACGCAGTGTTAGAGTTTCAGAGATTTGATGACCTGACAGAAATTCATGTCATGACTGGCCCCAATTGGTTGCTGTTCAATCAACTAAGGGAAGGCAAACTCGATCTCGTGGTCGGGCGCATGCCGCAAGTGGACAGTATTCAGGGACTGCTGTTCGAACAATTGTACATGGAACGCGTCGTGCTGGTGTCCCGTCCGGGGCATCCGATCCGAAATGCCGATCCCAGGGATGTGCGCGGCGAACTTGGAAAGTACGCTTTGATCTTGCCGCCGAAAGGGGCCGTGATCTCGGGCACGGTGGCGGGGTTTTTGGCCAGTATCGGCATGCCTGATCCCCGCGGGAGTGTTGAGACGGTAGCCTTGCCCGTGGGGCGGCGGCTCGTCGAGGGCTCCGATGCGCTTTGGTTTATTTCCTTTGGCGTCGTTGCGGATGAAATCGCAAACGGTCGCTTGGCTGCAATCGATTTGCAGTCGCCCATGTTATCGGGGCCCGTGGGTATCAGCTACTTGCAGTCGGCGCCTGTAAGCCCAGAGCGAAACGTCTTTGCAGAATGCCTGCGGTCGGCGGTGCCGCGATAGGTCGCTGGCATTTTGAGAAGGGTTTAGGTGTGCGAACTGGTACCCAGCAGCGGGTATATCTTTTGACGTAGGGGTGCCAGCGTGTACGGGTGGATATGGTGATTAGATGAAAAATCGTCTTAATATCAGTGTATTGTTTGATTTATAAACAACACCTCAACGCGTAGCATGACATCGCTCTTAGCCCCAATTCGGTTGTCCAAGTGACCGATTGCCTGAGCATCCCTTAAGGCGGTCGCCTGTGCCCTCAGGCGTCCGCCGTTTGCGCGACCAAGCGCGTTTCACGGGATGAGACGCCTTGATCTATCCCGCCAGAGTTCGCGCGGCCTTTTCAAAGAAATCAGGGCTGCCAAAATTGCCAGATTTCAACGCGACTACTAGGTCGTCACCGGCCCGAAGGGCTGGCACACCGGGATCGATCTCGGGCCCGATTTCCAGCGCCGACAGCGCCAGCCCCTCGACCACGGCTCCGGAGGTTTCGCCGCCTGCCGTGATGATCCGCGTGTAACCCGCGTCGCGCGCCTGACGGGCGAGTTCCGCGAAGAAGCCCTCGATGGCGGCAGCAGAGGCGTCGCGCCCATGGGTTTCCTGCACCTGTCTCACCACTTCGGGGTCGGCGGAGGTATAAAGCAGGGGGAGCTCTCCCGCTCCTTCGGCCCAGGCCAGCGCGTCAGCAGGGGTTACCGCACCGGAGATGATGTCCTCGGCGGCAAGCTCGCGCGCCGGGAACTTCGCGGCATGTTCACGTACCTGTCCACGCGTGGCGATAGAACACGATCCAGACAAGACCAACGCCTTGCCCGCCTGACCGCGCCACGGGACCGGGGCGGGCGTGCAGCCGAAATTGGCCGGCAGGCCGAGCGCCACGCCGGACCCGCCGGTGATCAGCGGCAGCCCGGCCGCCGCGCGTCCGATATCGCGCAAATCGGCATCACGGATCGCGTCCACGATGATCAACCGCCGCCCGGCTGTGTGTTCCGCCTCCAAGGCCGCAGAAATCGCCTCAGGCCCCTGAAAAACAATCCCCGCCGCCACATGGCCCACGCCGTGCCGGGTCTGCGGTGCTAGCCAGCGGCGCAGGTCGGGGTCGGTCATGGGCGTCAGGGGATGGTTTTGCATCCCGCTTTCGCTCAGGAGCGTGTCATTGACGAAAAGGTGCCCCTGATAAACAGAGCGCCCGGTGCCCGGAAAGGCCGGGCAAACGATGATCTGATGCGCGTCCAGCGCCTCGGCCAGCGCGTCTCCCACCGGGCCGATATTGCCCTCGGGCGTTGAATCGAAGGTGGAGCAGTATTTGAAGAAAAACTGCGTGCAGCCCTGCGCCCGCAGCCATTCCAGCGCGTCGAGAGACAGCCGAACCGCCTCGGCCGGGTCGATGGATCTCGACTTCAGCGAAATCACCCCGGCTTCGACCTCTGCCGCGGCGGGCTGATCCGGGATGCCGGTATACTGGACGACCGACATGCCTTCCTTGGCCAGCGTATTGGCCAGATCGCTCGACCCGGTGAAATCATCCCCGATGCATCCCAGTTTCATCGCCATTCTCCGCGCGCATGTTTTGCCCCGCGTGTTTACGCTAACAGCGGAGCAGGGCAAGCAAATAACGTATACGTTATTTTCAGGCCTTTGCGTCTGGCCGCGCGCTAGCGTATCGGCAAGGCATGGATAACAGCCTCCCTTTGACCCAGGATCTCGTCTTGATCGGCGGTGGCCACACGCATGCGCTGGTGCTGCATGAATGGGCGATGAACCCGCTGCCGGGCGTGCGCGTGACGGTGATTAATCCCGGCCCCAAAAGCCCGTATTCGGGTATGCTGCCGGGGTTTCTGGCAGGGCACTACGCGCGCGATGAGCTTGATATCGATCTGGTGCGGCTCTGCCGCCGGGCCGGGGCGCGGCTCGTGCTGGGCAAGGCCACGGGCCTCGACCGGGTTGCAAAGCGTGTGCAGGTCGAAGGACGTCCCGACATCGCCTATGACGTGGCCTCCATCGACATCGGGATCACCAGCACGCTCGCTAGCCTGTCGGGCTTTGCCGAACATGGGCTGCCTGCAAAACCACTGGGTAAATTCGCCAGCGCTTGGGACGCCTACCGGACGGGCGAGGGCGAGGCGCGCGTGGCCGTCATCGGTGCGGGGGTCGCGGGGGCGGAGGTCGCCATGGCCATGGTCCACGCCTTCCGCCGTGATGGCCGCGCCCATCATGTGACGCTCATCGATATGGCCGCCGCCTTTTCTGCCCTCGGCACCAGCGCCGCTGGCCGGTTGCGTCAACGGGTCCGCGACCACGGGGTCGAGATCATCGAACACGCAACGCCCGCGCGCCTCGAACGTGACCGGCTGGTGCTGGAAGACGGGCGCGAGGTGGCGACAAACCTCGTCGTCGGTGCAGCAGGGTCAAACCCCTACGCGTGGCTCGCAGAGACCGGGCTGACCAACGACGCGGGCTTCATCCCCGTGAACCGCTACCTGCGCAGCCCCGATGACAGCGTCTTTGCCGTGGGTGACTGCGCCGAAATGCTCGAAAGCCCACGCCCCAAGGCCGGGGTATACGCCGTCCGTCAGGCCCCGTTCCTCCATTCCAACCTCCGTCAGGCGCTGAGCGGCTCTGGCCCGCTGAAACCTTACAAAGCGCAAGGCGATTACCTGAAGCTGATCTCGCTGGGGGCCAAGACGGCGCTCGGCGAGAAATGGGGATTTTGGGGCGAGGGGGAACGCCTCTGGCGTCTCAAGGACGGCATCGACGAAAAGTTCATGACGAAACTCAACCAGCCCGTTCCCGACATGGGGGGCAAGGCGCCATACCCCCGCGCGCGCGGCGCGGCACCGGGTCAGATGATCTGCGGTGGCTGCGGCTCCAAGCTCGGACAAGGGGCGCTCGAGGCGGCGCTGAAATCCGCCGGGGCGGATGGTGACGGCGACGATGCCGCCGTTTTGGCGGTGGGCAAGGCGCGGCAGGTGATCTCCACCGATCATCTGCGGGCGGTCACCGATGACCCGGTGCTCATGGCCCGCATCGCGGTGACACACGCCATGGGCGACATTTGGGCCATGGGGGCCACGCCGCAGGCCGCGCTGGCCTCCATCGTGGTCCCCAGGCAATCGCCGGAACTGGCAGAACGCGCTATGGGCGAACTCATGGCCGCCGCGCGTGAGGCCGTAGAGGCCACCGGCGCAAAAATCGTCGGCGGTCATTCTACCCAAGGGGCGGAACTGATCCTCGGCTTTACCGTCACGGGGCTCTGCGAAGGCGAGCCGATCACGCTCTCAGGCGCGCAGCCCGGCGATGCGCTGGTGCTGACCAAACCCATCGGCTCTGGCACCCTCATGGCCGCCGCCATGCAAGGCCGCGCGCGGGGCGAGGACGTGGCACTGGCATGGGAGGTCATGGCCGCCCCCCAGGGTGAGGCGGCTCAGATCCTAGCCCGCGCCCACGCCATGACTGATGTGACGGGATTTGGCCTCGCGGGCCACCTTCGTGGCATGGCGCGGGCCTCTGCATGCGACGCAGAACTATGGGCCGAGGCGGTGCCGTTGATGCCCGGGGCGCTAGCAGTATCAGAGGTAGGCATCCGCTCTACGCTCTACGAGGAAAACGCGGCCGGTTTCGGCCCCCTTGATCCGCTCCGTGCGCTCACGGTGGACCCGCAGACCGGGGGCGGGCTGCTCGCAGCCGTCGCCGATGGCGAGGCCGCGGTTAAGGCGCTGAAGGCTGCAGGCTACGAGGCGGCAGTGGTCGGGCGGCTGACCAGAGGTGCTGGCGCAGTCTCGATCCTCTGAACCGCCTGCGCAATTGCCTCAGCCCCGCGCGCCAGCGCCGCGTCATCCAGCGCGTCGAGCGCGATCTGTTCCACCGGGGCCAGGCCATGCGCCTTGGCCGAGCGCCTGTAGGCCGGGTCATAGTGATCCTCAGCCAGTGCCGCACAAAGCGCCGGTTTATCCCCGGCATCAATCAGCGCCGACCAGTGGTCCAGCACCGCGCGCCCGCGTACGGACAGGAGTGGCGACAGCATAACCTTCAGCCGCGGCCCATCGGCCAGAATATCGGCGTAGGCCCGTGACAGGTATTCCGCACGCGCATCAATCGGCGCGCTCACCTCAAGGAGCGGTGCCTCACCCATGGCAGTCCACAGCGACGGCGGCAGCGACACGCGCCCTATCTTTGAGCTTTCCGCCTCCACGACCACGGGCCGCGCGGGATCGAGCGCGCTCAAAGCCCCCGCCAGCGCCGTCTCAAACGCCTTCTGCGACGGCTGTTCAGTGTCCCACGCCCCTAGGAGCGATCCACGATGGCGCGCCAGAGCCTCCAGATCGATCACCTGCACGCCTAACGCTTCCAGTCGCTGCAAAAGCTCGGTCTTGGCGGTGCCGGTATAGCCCCCCAGCTTGATCAGTCGGTGCGGCAAAGGCTCGTCATAGAGTGCCGCGACCACGAGACGCCGGTACGTACGATAGCCGCCCTCGATCACCTCCGCGCGCCAACCGATCTCGCGCAGCATCCACGCGAATGACCCGGACCGCTGCCCGCCGCGCCAGCAGTAGACCAGCGGCCGCCAGCCTCCCTCGCGATCCGCCAGCGTGGTCTCGATATGGCGCGCCGCGTTGCGGAACACCTTCGCCGCGCCGATCTTGCGGGCCCGAAAGGGGGAGACCTGTTTGTACATCGTCCCGACCTCGGCGCGCTCCTCGTTGTCGAGCACAGGCAGATTGATCGCGCCGGGCATGTGGTCCTCGGCAAACTCTGCCGGGCTGCGGACATCGATCACCGTGTCGAAGCCGTGCGCCATGAGCTGTGAAAGCGATGAAAACTTCGTCATCTGACCACCTTAACCCAGCTTATGGCGCTTGACACGCGCCCCGCGCGCGCAACCCTTAGAGATAACAGGGAGATACCGCGATGAGATTGGCACTGACAGCTCTATTAGCACTGACGACACCCGCATGGGCAGATGTCACCGTGAGCCACGGCTATTCCGCCTTTGGCGATCTGAAGTACCCCGCCGATTTCACCCATTTCGATTATGCCAATCCCGACGCGCCTCAGGGCGGCACAATGAGCCAGCGCCAGCTCTTTGGCACACCGACCTTTGACAGCCTGAACGCCTTTATCATCAAGGGCGACAGGGCGCCTGAGGTGTCGATCCACATGTATGACGCGCTCATGGTCCGCGCCAATGACGAACCCGACGCGGTCTACGGTCTCGTTGCCGAAACCATCGAATATGACGACGCGCTGAGCTATGTGGCTTTCAATCTGCGCCCCGAGGCGCGGTTCTCCGACGGGGAGCCGGTCGAGGCCTCCGACATCGTCTTTACCGTCAATATGCTCAAGACCGAGGGCCACCCATACTATCGCAACCTGTTTTCGGATGTGACCGAGGTGGTGGCCGAATCCGCCACCCGCGTGCGGTTTGATCTGGCCGAAGGGGCAGGGAGCTCGCTCCCCGCTGACATCGCCACCCAAATCGCCGTGCTGCCCGAACATTTCTACGATGAAGACACGCCCTTTGACGAAACATGGCTTGATGCGCCGCTGGGCTCAGGGCCCTATCTGCTCGACAATGTCGATGCGGG
Source organism: Pseudomonadota bacterium (assembly GCA_038747015.1). Taxonomy (GTDB): domain Bacteria; phylum Pseudomonadota; class Alphaproteobacteria; order Rhodobacterales; family Rhodobacteraceae; genus Shimia_B. Next base: position 16,443 of record JBCDKE010000043.1, on the reverse strand, counting down.
ACGCTCAATCCGGTTCTGCAAGGACCCTGACTACTGGGCCGCCGATCTGCCGGTGAATGCGGGCAAGAACAACTTTGAGTGCTTTGCCTACGAATACTTCGCCGACGACCTCGTGGGGCTACAGGCGTTTTCGGCGGGCGAATACCAGATGCGGACCGAGTACCGCTCGGCCTCGTGGGCCACGGGCTATGATTTTCCCGCCGCGCAAAAGGGCTGGGTCAAACAGATCATGATCCCAGACGGGCGTCCGTCGAATGCGCAAGGCATGTGGTTCAATATGCGCCGCGCGCAGCTGCAGGATGTGCGCGTGCGCCAGGCGATCGAATACGCGTTCAACTTCCAGTGGACCAATGAGGCGCTATTCTATGACGCCTATCAGCAATCTAATTCCTTCTTTGAAAACACGGATATGCAGGCCGAAGGTGCTGCTACGGGTGAAGAGCTCGCGCTCCTCGAAGAGTTCCGCGATCAGCTCCCCGCCAGTGTCTTTGAAGCTGATGCCCATATCCCATGGGCGGGCTCTGCAACGCTCCGTGACCGGCAGGCGCAGCGGCGCGCATCGGCGCTTCTGGACGAGGCGGGCTGGCCCGTGGGCGATGACGGCATGCGCCGTAATGCGGCGAGCGAGACGCTGAGGGTCGAAATCGTCGAGGACAGCAAATCGCTCGAACGGATCATCCTGCCCTTCGTTGAGAACATGCAGAGCCTCGGCATCGACGCCAGTCTCAACCTGATGGACCCGTCTACAGCCTCCGAGCGCCGCCAGCAGTTCGATTTCGACATGTATTTCGGCGCGTGGAGCGTTTCGGTGAACCCCGGCGCCAACCTGCGTGCGTTCTACGGCTCTGCGGCGGCGGAATCTGAGGGCTCAAACAACCTTTCCGGCCTCGCGGATCCCGTGGTGGACGCGTTGATCGACCGCGCTGCGGCAGCCGAAACAAGGGAGGAGCTCAACGTGGCTGTAAAGGCGCTCGACCGCGTGCTGCGCGCCAACCACATCTGGATCCCCGCCTGGTTCCTCGGGGCGCATCGCGTGGCCGTCTGGGACATCTACGGCATGCCCGAAAACCCTGCTCCCTACGATTTCAACCGCAATGTTGAATTCTGGTGGCTCGATCAGGGAAAGTTCGACGCGCTGAAGGCTCAGGGCGCCTTTTAACTATCCAGAAGCAAGCGTTCGCACTGCGCGAGATACTGCTCTGACAGTATTTTCGCGCGCTCCGCCTTGTCCGTGTTGTCACTAAAGCTCGCCGCGGTGAGGAGCGTCGCCTGCGCCATCTTTACCGCCACGCGGTGATTTAGCGCCTCTGCCCCGCGTTCAGGGGGCAAAGTGGCGTCCAGAAGCGACAGAAATGTCAGCCGATGCTCTTTGTATTTGGCCGCGTCGTTACCCATCAGCCAGGCATGTTCCATTGTCGCCGAGTAGCGCGCCGCACAGCCTGCAAAGGTTTTGTAGAGCGCATCACCTGCCTGCGCCTGTGAACCGAACAGGATCGCAACTGCTAGTGCCACTTTTCGCAAACTGACCATATATTGAGCTTTCTACACGAAATTGCGCCTGTCAACTGTGCGATCAGCGAACTTTATAATTCGTGAATGGGTGGCGACCTTGCGTCACAATCGCCGGCCAAAGCTGGACAGAACCCTAACTACTAGGGGTAGGTTGGGTCTCCGGTGAGGCCGCAGCAAAAGGACGCCTGACATGAATGTCGCAGCCAAGATCGATGACAGTTTCGCACTCTACGATGCGGATTTGGCGGTCTTGCGAGAGAACGCGCAGCGGTGGGCCGACACGACCGAGGCCGAGCGCATCGCGATCCTCAAGGACATCAAGGAACGCACCGCCGAGGTCGCGCAGGGCTGGGCGGAAACCGCGGGCCGCAAGAAAATGCTGCCCGACGGCTCGCCCCTCGTGGGTGAGGAATGGATCAGCGGGCCCTACGCGCTCATGTCCACATGCGACGGGTTCGTTGAGACGCTCGAGGGCATGGGGGGCCGGGCCTTCCTCAAAGGCCTGTCGAAAAGAACGCTGCCCTCGGGCCAGCTGGCCGTGCAGGTCATGCCGCACACGGTCTGGGATCACCTGCTGCTGTCGGGCATCTCCGCCGAGGTCTGGATGCAGGACGGCGTGACGGAGGCCAATCTCGCAGAGCACGCCGCGGCCAGCTATTCTGGCCCCCGCGAGGGGCGCGTGGCGTTGGTCCTCGGTGCGGGCAACATCGCGGCCATCTCGCCGCTCGACTGCTTCCAAAAGCTTTTCGTCGAACATCAGGTCGTGCTGCTGAAAATGAACCCGGTGAATGACTACCTCACCGATTTCCTAAACGCGGCGCTGAAGCCGCTCGTTGATTTCGGCGCGGTGCGCATCGTCCGGGGCGACGGCGCAGCCGGTGCCTACCTGACCGACCACCCGGAGGTGGACGAAATCCACATCACAGGTGCCACTGCCACCCATGACATCATCGTCTGGGGGCCGGGCGAAGAGGGGGCCAAAAACAAGGCCGCTGGCACGCCCAAGAATACCCGCCACATCACTTCTGAGCTGGGCGCGGTATGCCCCACAATCGTGGTCCCGGGCCCATGGAGCGCGGCTGACATCAAATTTCAGGCCGCCAACATCGCGACGCAGAAACTCCACAACAGCGGCTTTAACTGCATCGCTTGTCAGGTGTTGGTGCTGCCCAGTGACTGGTCGCAGAGGGACGCGCTGATGGGCGCTGTATCGACTGAAATCGGCAAGAACACGCGCCCCGCCTACTATCCCGGCGCCGAGGCGCGCATCGACGCCTTTGCAGCGCAGGGTGAAGGTGCCGAGATTTCGCGCGGTTCGGCCCCGGCCATGCCCGTGCGTCAGGCCGCTGACGAGGCGGGCGATTATCACGCCCAAAACGAGGTTTTCGCGCCGGCCATGTCGGTCAAGGAAATCGCGGGCGAGGGTGAGGCCTATCTCCGCGCGGCCATCGCCTATGCCAATGACGTCCTTTACGGCACGTTGGGGGCCAGCATCCTGATCCACCCCAAAACGATCAAGGCGATCGGCGAGGAACGTTTCGACGAGATCGTCAGCGAACTGCGCTATGGTAGCATCGGGATCAATGCGTGGATGGGGGCCGGGTTCCTCTTGACCCGCACGCCTTGGGGCGCATTCCCGGGCCACACGCTCGACGATGTGCAAAGCGGGATCGGCACCGTCCACAACAGCTTTATGTTCGACAGCACCGAACGCACCGTGGTGCGTGCGCCCTGGGCACCGTTTCCGCGCTCATTCGCGGTAGGTGAGTTTTCGCTGCTGCCAAACCCGCCCTGGTTCATCAACAACCGCACAGCCGACAAGACCGCGCGCGGGCTGGTCGGGTTCCTGCGCAAGCCCAGCATCTTCAAGTTGCCAGGTATCTTCTGGAACGCATTGCGCGGCTAGGGGCCGGGCACCCCGGCGCGAAGTCAAGGCGAAGCCGCTCAGATCGGGACCAGATGGTTGTCCCACGCCACGGGATGGCTGGCCCGCGCGGCTGCGCCAATCACATTGCCCTGGCCTGATGTGAAAATCCGTTCAGTGCCGACATAGGCCACGCCAGAGGCATCCGTCTCCGGCGTCTCGGTCAGCACCTCAGTTGCCAGATCAACGGAAAACACGCGCCCCCCGCGCGGTGCTGTGGCGGTCACCTCGCGCCCATCGGGCGAAATCGCTACCGACCCGATATAGCCTTGCGCCCGGTCCTCATAGCAGCCTGACGCCGGATAGCGCGCGTCCTCGCCCATGCGATGGAGCCCGATCAGCGGCTGAATATTCGCTGTCCCTTGCCACTGGTTGCCAAAGGCCACCGTGCTGTCGCGCGCGACGTCGATGTGACGGATCGAGTTTAGCCGTGCCTCGCGCGGGGGGCGGTACTGGTCCAACAAAGCCCCGTCCGGCGACAGGTAGCTCAGGTTTGGCTCCATCGTCGGGATATTCAGCTTTACGCGCCCGCTATCGGGATGCGTCTCGATCCCGCCATTGGCCACGACCAGCGTGTCGGTACCCGGCAGCCTGCGGATTTCATGGGGCCCGATCCCGCCGGAACGGATCTCGCCCACGCGGCGAAAATCAGCGTCCCAGATGCCGACGAGACCGGTGGCGGTGTCGTAGTCCTGCTCGGTGGTAAAGAGCGTCGTGCCGTCCGCCGAAAACACCCCGTGCCCGTAAAAATGCCGTCCCTCGGGGCTCTCCAACGTTTTGAGCAATGCCCCCGTGGCGCAGTCGAGGACCAGCGCAAAGGTCCCCGGACGCCGCGCAAAAGCCACGGCCACGGCGCGGCTCGGATGGGCCGCTGCGGCGTGCCCGCGTGAGGGCAGGGGTTGTTCAAAGAGGATGCGCCCCGCCGGGTCCATACCGTAGAGCGCAAAGGCCCCGTCAGGTCGTTTCGCGGCCGACAACAGGCGCGGGCTACCGATATCGGCCCAGGAAGGCACGGCCAGAACTGCTGCCCCGCCTGCCAGAAAGGATCGGCGCGAGGGCATCAGTCGCCGTCGAGCGCGTTAAAGCCCGCCGCGATCCCGAGCGACGCGCCCAGACGCAGCGCCACCGCCTCCCGGATCGCGTTGATCGAGGTCTGGATCGCTTCGACGCGGATGCGCCCGATGGGCTGTGCCACGCCTGCAAAAGCCGGGTCGTCGAGCTTCGCAGCAAGGTCGAGTGTGATGTCAAAGAGCTCTGTGAGCTCCACGTTGAGGTCAGAGCCTTCCTCGGTAAATGCCAACGCCAACTCCCGCTGCGCCGCGGTGGACACGGCTACATTGCGCAGGCTGCGTTCAGAGCGGCGGTTTTCGGCGCGCGTCGGGCGCGGGCGGTCAAAGGTGCCCATGGGCCGCCCCAACCGCGCCTCGTAGTTGAACTGCAACCCGGTAGACAGCGACCCGAAAAGCGCCCGGGCAGCCTCTTCCGAAGTGCGGAAATCGCTGTCGGCACCGGGGGATTTCAGGGCTTCGCCATACTCGGTCCAGTCAGCTTCCAGACTTGCGGCGACATTCGCTATGTCCCCTGCCACCGTCTGAACCAGCTGGCAGTGATAGCCTGCCTCATCAGGCACCGAGAGCTGATCGTCATAAAGCAGGAACTCCATGGCGTGGAAGCCGCGCGCAGCGACCGACATATCGGCATAGGCCTCCGCATTCGTGCCGATGGGATCCTGATCGGTGATCAAAACCGTAAGCGAGCGGGGCGTCGCCCCGCGTGTGTCCGGCCAGAAGGCCAGCGCAAAGCCGCGCTCCTCGACCTCTGTAGGACCGAAACGAAGATGGCTCACTCCGAGCCACGCGTCGAAAGCGTCGTTCCAGGCGGCACGCAGCGCCGGATCATCGGGCGCGCAATTGGCAGCGGCGGCGGCCTGTAGCTCTGCGGCCTCGACATTGAGCGCCGCAAATCCCGGCACCACATGGGTATCCACAGCTTGCGTCACAGCGGAGGCAAGCTCTGCTTCGGTGACTTGAGCTGCCAGCGGCGTGGAAAGCAGGGCAGCACTCAGGGTCAGGGAACGGATCATAGGCTCTCCAGAAAACTAATAAGGGCGTCGCGGTCGGCGGCAGACATGTCTCGCACGGCTTCCTGCTGGGCCTGGGCTTCGCCGCCGTGCCAAAGCACAGCCTCGAGAAGCGACCGGGCGCGGCCGTCATGGAGGAATCTTGTGTGCCCCGAAACACGCTCCGTCAAGCCGATCCCCCAGAGAGGCGGCGTACGCCACTCGCGCCCATTGGCGCGCCCCTCGGGGCGGTTATCAGCGAGGAGAGGCCCCATGTCATGGAGCAACATGTCCGTATAGGGCCAGATGAGTTGAAACGATCGCTCCGGGTCATCCTCAAGGCGGTGGGTCACAAAGGCGGGCTGATGGCACGCCACGCAGCCAGTCGTGTAGAACACTTCCTTGCCGCGCAGCACTTGCGGATCATCGTGGTTCCGGCGAATTGGCACGCCTAAATTTGCTGAATAATACGTGACGATGTCGAGCCCGACATCATCCACCTCGTGGACGCGGACGTCCCCATCGCCGTGATGGGCCGCACGGCACGCGCTCTGCGCTTCGGTGCAGTCACCGTAGGGGCGCGGCGTCAAAGGGGTAGAGATCCCAATATCGCCCGTGAAAGCGTCGGCATTTTGCTGGCGCAATGTCGGCATTCCGGCCTTTAGCCCAAATCGACCCAGCATCGGTTGTTCAAATTCAGTGGACCAGACGATCTGCGGCTTGCCGGAAATCCCGTCACCATCGACGTCCGCCGGGTCGGCTAGCGCCAGAATATCTTCCACCGGAATCGCCTCCAGCAGGCCCAGCCCGATCATCTGCGGTGCCACGCGCGGAGACATGCGGATGTCCTCGCTGGTGGGGCCATAGGCTAGATTTCCCAGCGAATAGAGGGGCTTTTGCAGAGTGACGCTTTGCCCTTCGGACATCTCGACCACGATATCCTCGTAGTCGATGAGCATCCGCGCTTCGCCCCGGTGTCCGGCGACGGACAGATCCTGAATCTGGTTTCCGTAGGTGGGGTGGGGCAGATCGGTGAGGTATCCCTCGATCTCTGCGGCCATGGCGCTGGAGATGCCTGCTTCTCGCGGCACCGAGACCCGCATCAGCATCGACATTGTGGTGTCATCGTTATCTTCCGGCGGGTGGCCGCGACCTGACAGGATGTGGCAGGCCGAACATGCGCGCGCGTTAAAGAGCGGACCCAGACCATCGGACCCCAGAGTGGAGGATGGCGCAGAGACCCAGATCTTTTGGAACATCGCCTCGCCCACGCGGAAATCGAGTTCCTTTTCGAAAGTGACCGTGCCCGCAGGCTGAGCAAACGGGTCATCGCGGTGAATCGGAACGGTGGCGCCACCTGCCGAGAGTTCTTCGAATCTATTGGGTTTCGAGAAGTCCCTGGGCAGGGCAACGGCCCCAGCGATACGGTCGCGTTCGGCCTGAGTGCGCGGAATAACGTCTAAATGCACGTCCGTGAGCCCCCAATCCACAGCATGAACTGGGCCTGCCAAACAGATTGTAAGCAGGGCTGTTGCGGTGCGCATCTTTTCGTTTCTTTCGTTCCTGACTATATTAGTGGGGCAATTGGCAGTGTCCACGAGTCGCGGCCCGCGTGGCGCAGCTCTTATTGCATGGGAATTATAGCGGGTTTGCCCGCTACGGGAAGGCAAGGAAGACGACGAATATGACCGCAGCTATGTTAGCTACGCCCTTTGTCGAGGCGCCCGCGGATCACGCAGGCGTATCCCGCGATCTCGCCGATTTCTTTCCTCTTCTCAATCGTTTGCGCTTTCTTGCTCAATCTTGCCGGGCCCATGCCAAGCTCGATCTGTCCGAGGCTTGCGCGGCAATTCACATGGATCCGGAACGCAGCCTGGACGCAATCGCCACGTCGATGATCCGCGTCATTTCCCAGGCCGTTGACGGACATGTGATCTTTCTCGCGCCCGGCGCGCCGCAGATGACCTTCGATGAAGAATGGCTGATGCGCGTGCTCGATCGGGCCAAGGCCAAGGACACGACCAGCGTCGAATTCCTGTTGCGACGCCGCGTCATTTCCCAAAATCACCATGCTTTTAGGGGCATTGTTCGTGCCGTGGGTGAACTTCTTCGGAATTAGGGGTTGTTCTTTATTAGAACTATTCTAATTTAAGGTTGAGCCAGCCAGAAGCCAGCCAGGCCTAAACTCGTCATGCGGACGGGGCAGGCCAAGAAGAGGGATTAGGGAAATGCCACAGAACGCACAAAACCTGTCGACCGAAGTCAAAACCGAACTCGAAGCGATGCTGAACCAGGTCGTCGCCGAAGTCGTCGTAACGACAATGCTGGCCCAGAATTTCCACTGGAATGTCAAAGGCATGGCCTTTGGCCCGCTGCATGAAATGTTCCAGGAGATCTACGAAGATCACTTCGAGGCGCAAGACGAAGTTGCCGAACGCCTCAAGGCCCTTGGCGGCCACGCCGAAGGCCGTCTGTCAGAGATGGTCAAGATGTCCAAGGTCGACGAACAGGACGGCACCCAGAAAGCCGAAGAGATGATCAAGCTCATGTCTGACGCGCAAAAAACGGTGGCCGCAACCATCGCTGGCGCCGCCGCTTATGCCGACGACGCGGGTGACGTCGCGACCCATGACCTCCTCATCGGGCGCCAACTGACCCACGAAAAATTTGCCTGGTTGCTCGACGCCCATCTGGGCTAGGCCCAAGGCCTCCACGGAAAAAGCCCCCGGTTGAGCGGGGGCTTTTTTTTGTTTTCAGCACCAGTTTTGGCGACGGGTTCAGAATTTCCCGTTGTCGTGGGCCATCTCTGCCGGGGTGGGGCTGACCACGTCCCAGTGCTCAACGATCTTGCCGTCTTCTACGCGCCAGAGATCAAAGAACGCCCAGGGCGCGCCGCTCACCGTGGCGTCTGAGGCGACAAAGACGAAATTGCCCTCGGCCACGACGATCTGTGGCTCGAACTTGGTGATGACGTTGCCCTGTTCCGCCCAGGCCTGGACGCCCGCCATGAGGCCGCTTAGCCCGTCAGCGATGCTCGGGTTGTGCTGCATGTAGACCTCTGGATCCATGTAGAGCGTCGCGTTCTCAGGGGCGGCCCCGCCCAGCACGTCGCGGACGAAACCCAGCACCAGCGCCTTGTTTTCTTCGGTCTTGTCGATGTCGGTCAGCTCGGTCGCACCATCGGTCATGCCGCGTCCGGAAACGGTGGTTTCGGGCACCGGCTGCAGGTTGTCCCAGTGCTCGGCGACCTTGCCATCCTCCACGCGGAACACGTCAAAGGCCGCGAGCGTCGGCGCGCCAAAAGCGTCTGCGTTGTCAAAGGTCGAATGCAGCACCACGAGGTCGCCCTCGCTGATCACGCGGTGGGTGGTCACCGTCATGCCGGAGGCCTCGACCATGGGGATCAGGCCCATGAGGGCATCAGCACCCGTTGGCACGGCCGGATTATGCTGGATGTAGTCATCGGTGACGAAATCGCGCGCGGTCTGTGGGTCGTGATCTACAAAAGCGGCCGTGAAAAGCGCGAGTACGAGTTCCTTCGGGGTCATGATCTTTCCTTTCGATTCGATCTTGCCGAAAGTAGGTATCAAAAACGAACTACGTATCAATTACGCACTATTTTCTCCCCAAGGGGCGTCAAACGCACCAGGTATCCTGCAGGTAACCAGGGCGGCGGCGGGGCGGCTTGAAACGCCGGGCATCAGTGCGCTATTGAATGCAGGTGCGTAATGAATACCGCGAAAGGAAAGCCCATGGTCCTCACCGTCGGCGTTGAATCAGACGCAGAGGCGTCGAATTGCCCGATCCGTTCGGTGCTCTCGAACGTGACCGGCAAATGGCGGATGATCGTCGTTTTAGCTTTGGGTGAGGGGCCGCTGCGCTTTGCGGAACTCAAACGCGGGGTGGGCGACATCACCCAGCGCGTGCTTACTGAGAACCTGCGCGCACTTCAGCGTGATGGCTACCTGACGCGCACCGTGGATCCCGGCCCACCCATCGCCGTGACCTACGAGTTGACCCCGCTGGGGCAGGAGCTTTGCGCCGCGCTGGTGCCGCTGGTGAAATGGTCAAACGGGATCATGGATCAGGTAAAGGCCGCGCGCGTGGCCTACGAGGATGCCAGCTAAAGGCTGATATCGGGCTCGATCAGCCCGGCGACCTCGATCCGGAAGGACGGATCCTCACCATCCTCAATGGACCACGCCGCCGAGATCAGGCAGTGGATGTACGCCCAGTCGATCAAGCGCTGCGCGTCGATACCCAATTCACGCGCATAGGCCGAGGCCAGGCGCCGGGGCCGCGTCGGGTCCAGAACATAGCCCTTATGCGTCAACGGGTTGCCGAACGTATTGGCTAGTTCATAGACCGGATCACCTACAAGAGGCTGCGGATCAATCGTCACCCAGTGCCAGCCGTCAGACCGCTCTACCCGCAGAATGTTGGCATGGTGCAAGTCACCGTGCAAAATCGCGGGTTCCACCGCGTTCTTCAGTCGGATTTGTGCAAGCGCCGCCGCCTTTTCAAAACCCGGTCGACGCGCGTCATCCGGCGCGATCCCTGCCAATCTGCGATCCAGCGCCTCGCAGCGATCCGCCAAAGTCGGCAGATCGGGCAAGGCGGACACGGGCGTTTCCCGCAGCGCCCGCACCACATCACAGATGATCGGCGTGGCGTCTTCGTCGCGAAAATCACCGCCGCCCGCCAACAGATCGCCCCCTGCGCAATGCTCCAGCAGCAGCGCATCGCGCGCGTGGTCCAGCACCCGCACCGCGCCGCGCCCGTCAAAGGCCAAGAGCGTGCGCGCTGCATCGCCCTCGGCATGGACACCCAAATCAGAGAGGCATTTCAAAACGGCCGTCTCGCCGCCAGCACGCTGAACGGTCAGCAACAGCCCCGTCGGCGTCGCCGCCATCAGCTCAGGCGCGCGTAATTCCCAGCGCTGCAGGAACGCCTGCGCCCGCGATGCGAGAGGGTGGGTCGTCCAGTCCAAGGGGCCTCAGGCCGCCTTTTTCATCTTCTTCGACGCTTTCTTCGCGGCTTTCTTGGCGATCTTGCGTTCATAAAGGATCGGCCAGTCGTCAAATCCGCCCAGCTGAGCCTGCTGGTACTCCAGCATCTCGATAAAGGCGTCGCGCTCGTCGTTCTTGGTCAGTTTGTCAAAGATCTTCTTTTGCACCTTCGTCATCGAACAGGCGATGCAATGGTTCTCGCGTTTGTACTTGCACACGTCCACGCAGGGCGACGGGGTCTTGTCTGTCTTTTGCGTCTTCGCAGGCATAAGCGTCTCTGGCAGGTTGCTGGAGCTCAAAGAAAAAGGGGCGCCCGAGAGCGCCCCTGCTAGATAGTGCAACCCGCGTCTTACTGGAAGACGGCTTCTGGGTTGTCGAGGCTGTCGGAGCCTTCGAACTCGATCGCGTCGAGTTCCAGGGCTGCCACAACGCGCTCGATCGTGCGGGTCTGGTCGATGAGGCCGTTCACGGCACCCATGATCAGCGCTTCGCCTTCGGCGTTGCCGCGCTCGAGCATCTGGTCATAGCGGAAGCCTGCTTCGGCAGCGTGCTTCATCTGCGCCATTTCGAACATGGTCGCGGCGAGCTTGCCTTTCATTTCCAGGTCCAGCGCTTCGTCGGTTGCTGCAACGAGGTCAGCCAGCGACGCGCCGGTGGTCACGGTGCCGTCGACGCCCACATACGTGCCCCAGTACACGTTCTGGATGCCCAGAGCGTCGTAGTAGTGGGAGTTGTGGGTGTTGTCGGCAAAGCAATCATGCTCTTCTTCCGGATCGTTGAGCATCAGGCCGAGGCGCATGCGCTCGCCCGCTTGCTCACCGTAGGACAGAGAGCCCATGCCGGTCAGGATTGCAACGATGCCTGCATCTTCGTCGGCCAACACAGTTTCACGTGCTTCGCCACCTTCGGCCCACTGCGCGGTGATCCACTCGAGGTCGGAAACCAGCAGATCGGTCGCTGCTTTCAGGTACTGACCGCGGCGATCGCAGTTGGCGTTCGTGCAGTCGTCGCCCATGGCGTAGTCGGTCCAGGTGCGGCCGCCTGCGCCTGCGCCGTGACCGTTCAGGTCCTGGCCCCAGAGTAGGAATTCGATGGCGTGATAGCCGGTCGCAACGTTGGATTCGACACCGTCGGCCTCATGCAGCGTGCCTTCCAGCAGCTCTGCGGTGATCTCGGAGGCGTCGACCGTTTCACCACCCAGCGTGAAGGATGGGTTCGCAACCACGTTCAGCACCGCGGCAGGGTTCTCATCGGTCGGGCCACCGTAGGAGGCGTCCACATAGTCGATCAGGCCCTCGTCCAGCGGCCAGGCGTTCACTTTGCCTTCCCAGTCATCAACAATGGCGTTGCCAAAGCGGTAGACTTCCGTCTGCTGGTACGGCCCGCGCGATGCCAGCCAGGCGTCCTTGGCAGCGTCAAAGGCTTCCGGCGAAGGGTTCGAGACCAGCTCGTTCACAGCCGCCTGCAGCGTCTGCGCCGTGGACAGGCTGTCGCCATAGGCTGCTTCGGCAATGTTCGCGTAATTGGTAAGAACGTCTGCTTTCGCCGGTGCGTGGCCGCCCGCGAATGCGGTGGTTGCCAGCGCCAGGCTCGACGTAGCGAGAAGGATGCTTTTCATACTATTTCCTCTGTCGGACTTTGCTGAGTATTTTGCTCGGATAGTCATAGAGGCGAATTCGCCCGCGTCTACCCTTCTGAGTGATTTAGTCAGGCATGCATCTATTTTGTGAAGAGCCTGACGACGGTGCGCTGCGCAAAAATTTGACCCCAGCGAGGGAACACCGGGGCCGTGGGCGCAACAGGGAAAGCGCCATGCGCAGTTGCGCTTACTTTGTCAGGATCAGCTTGCCCGCGCGCGTGATGCGCAGCGTGTACACCTGATCGCTGAGCACGATGCGGGCCAGCCCACCTTCGCGCGTCAATTCTTCTGCATTGTAGACAGGAACGCCGTCATCGGGACGTTCTGTCACCTCGCGGGGGAAATCTACCACCACCATAAGCCGCCAAACTCCTCTTGTTCGACCAGATCCATGATCGCGTCCCAGTTGTCTCGCCCAGTCACCAGACCAGCGATCAGGCCCACGAGAACGGTCCAGCTGTTTTCCCGGGGCGTCCAGTCGCGCTGACGCGTGGAGGGGTTGGGGATATCGGTCACGAAACGTGGTCCTCAGGTTGTAAGATGCACGAGCGCCTGTCACGCATCCCATGCGGATGATATATTCCTGAGTGATTTAGTCGGAACTGTCAACCTGAGTCGTTTTGTCGGAAACTTTGTCGCGGCAAAATCGCTGATTTCGTGCCTCCGAAACGGGCACCTCACAGGCACCAGCCCTGAAATAAAGCGCTTTCAGTCCGCTGCGGCAAAAGGGTCGCGTTTATGGGCGGATCGGTACCGTTTCGGTGTCTCGCCAAAATTCTTCACGAAGAGCCGGTAGAAATAGCTCGTGTTTTCAAATCCACAGAGCGACGCGATGGATTCGACCGGCGTGTCCTCGGTGCGCAACAGCCGCGCGGCGTGATCCATACGGATGCGGTTGATATAGTCAGTAGGCGTGACACCCAGCACCTCGCGGCAGGTGCGGCAGACATGCTCATGACTACGCCCGGCGGCCTCGATGAAGCCCGGCGCACCCAGACGAAACACCTCGATATTCTGCGCCGCCGAACAGGCCGCCGAAAACCACGCGGGGCCGGTGGTGGTCACATGGGGGGCAGGAACCGCGACCCGATTGACCAGCGTCAGCAGAAACTCTTCGATCCGGGCCAGTGAGCGATCCGCGGTCTGCAACTGCGCGGAGACGTTCAGCGCCCGTTCAAACTGGCGCGGCCCCAGTGTGTGCAGTTCCGGTAGCAGACCCGGCGCATCAAAGAACCGCCCGGAAATGGTGTCAGAATAACGCCCCGCCAAATGCTGCGCCGTATCGATGCTGAACATCACATTGATGATCTCGCAGCCACTGCGCCGGTCCGCGCTAAAGGCATGGGCGTCGAGCGGACGGATAAACATCAACTGGCCCGGTTCCAGAACCTGCGTGACCCCGTTTATCCAGTGCTGGGTCTTGCCGTTGATAATTAAAAAGACCTCGAAGAAATCGTGGTCATGGGCGCGCGCCGGAAATCGGGTCGCGAGGGCCTTGCGTGCATAATGGAAGGACTCGCCCGACGCCAAATACGCGCCGAGCCGGTATGTTTCAGTTCTCATGGGGCAATATTAGCGACTAAAATTCAGGATTGCGGGTAAAAAAATCAAAATAGTGCAATTTAAGGTCAAGCACGGCCCTGCGATGCGCAAATTTTAATCACTATCGTAACGGGACGTATCAACAGCGATTCACCATGTCTGCACTCATTACAGCCCCCGATCTTAGCTTTGCGCCGGTTCTGAATTCGGCTCCGCGACGCCTGTCATCTTCCGATATCGAAACCTACAACAAGGACGGTTTCGTTCAGCCCTTTGACATCTTCTCCGGTACAGAAATCGCCGAAATTCGACGCTATATCGACGGATTGATGAAAGATGCCGGCGACGCAGGTGCCTATGGGATAAACTGTTACCAGGCGCGTCTTTCCGGGCTCTGGGACATCGCCACGGATGCCCGCATCCTCGACCATGTCGAGGACCTGATCGGCCCTAATATCTTGTGCTGGGCCACGGCGATCCTTTCAAAAAAACCGCACGACCCCAAAGCGGTGCCCTGGCATCAAGACGCGAGCTTCTGGAAGCTTTCGCCCGCCCGCACGGTCACTGTCTGGCTCGCCATTGACGACGCTGACGCCGATAATTCAGCCATGCGTTTCATTCCCGGCAGCCACGACAAGGGCGCGTTCCGCGTACGTACGACGGATGGCGACAAGGCCGTCTTCCATCAGGAAACCGCCGGTGCCGAAGAGCTGGGGACCCCCTTCACCAATGCGCTCAAGGCAGGGCAGATCTCGCTCCACGCCGACATGTTGGTGCATGGGTCTCTCGCCAATGCATCCGACCGCCGTCGTTGCGGTTTCACACTGCGCTACTGCCCGCCCGAAGTGTCGATCATCGATGAAAGCTGGGCCACCGGCGTCGAGGCGATCCTGTGCCGTGGTGAGGCCAAGGGCTGGAAAACCCATGACCGCCCGGCCAATAACGACATCACGCAAACCACATCGCCGCACGTGGTGGGGAACAACTAAATGGACGTCACTTGGTACGGACACGCAGCCTTTGGACTGGTCCCGGAAACGGGGCCACGTCTGATCGTTGATCCCTACACGCCCGAGGAAATCGGGTATTCTCCGATCCAGGACGAGGCCGATGTGGTCATCATCTCGTCAGACGATGACAGCGCCCATTGCCGCGCCGATCTGATCGGTGGCCAGCCCGAGGTCGTGAATGCCCTCACGGTGGCGCTGAACGGGGGCAATACCACCGCACAAGGCATTGATATCACAGCGATAGAAGCCGCCGAATGGGACCAGCACCCGACCCATGAGGTGCCCGGCCAGAACGGCATGTACCGCTTTGAACTCGACGGGATCAAATGCGCCCATATGGGCGATGTCGGCAATCCGCTGACCACTGCGCAGCAGGATTTCTTTGCCGATACCGACGTGCTCTTTGCGCTCGCGGGGGGCTATCTGACCATCCTGCTGCCAGACCTCATGGAAATGATCCGCCGCGTCAAACCGCGCCTGGTGATCCCCATGCATTTTCGCACGCTGACCTACAAACCGCGCAATACCATGTGGATCGAGAGCTTTCTGAGCCACTTCAACGACGCGGATGTAGATTTTGCTTGTTCACCGCGGGTCACATTGACCCGTTCTGATCTGCCCGAGAGAACGCGGGTCCTTGTCATGGATCACATTCGTTAACTTTGGGTTCTAAAGGGCTGAAAGCCCACACTTTTGGGAGGAAGTAATGAAGAAACTATTCCTGACGGCATCGGCCATTGCCCTGGCGGGCACCGTGGTCAGCGCACAGAGCGTGTCGCGCGAAAACACCGTCATCTTTGACCTGGACCGTACGATCCAGGACCCGTCAAACTTTAACTGGTTCACGCCCGGCACCAAGCGCATGCATGGCGCGCATCAGACGATGTGGGAGCCGCTCTTCATCCTGAATTACGGCACGGGCGAGCTGGATCCGTGGCTCGCGACTGGTGCCGAAGGCAACGCCGACAGCACCGAATTCACCATCTCCCTGCGCGACGGCGTAGAATGGTCCGACGGCGAGGCGTTCAACGCCGATGACGTTGTGTTCACCGTGAACATGGCGATGACGAACGAGGAAATCTCCTCCCGCGAGGCCTCCACGATCCGCGCACAGGTCGCCTCGGTCGAGAAAGTCGACGATCTGACCGTCAAATTCACCCTGAACGCCGCCAACCCGCGCTTCCTCGTCGAAAACTTCGGCGTGCGCATCTTTGGTTCGTTCCTGGTGATGCCCGAGCACATCTGGAGCTCTGAGGATCCAGCGACCTTCGCCTTCTCCGATCCCATCGGCACCGGGCCATATACCTTCACTTCCGCCGCGTCGAACCGGGCCATCTGGGACCGCAACGACGACTGGTGGGGTGCCAAGTCCGGCTTCATGGACCTTCCCGCGCCCGAGCGCGTGATCTTCCTGGAATCCGGTGGCGAAGAGAGCCGCGCCCAGCTCATCGCGTCGAACCAGCTCGACGCAGCTCAGAACGTGACCATTGGTACGTTTGAGGCTGTTCAGGCCCAGAACCCGAATGTCATGGCGTGGCATGACGGGTTCCCCTACGCGGCTTCTGATCCCTGCGCGCGTCAGCTTGAAATCAACACGACCGTTGCGCCCTGGGACAATGCCAACATGCGCAAGGCCGTGGCGACGATCATCGACCGCAGCCAGATCGTGAATGTGGCCTATGAGGGCACCACAGAGGCGTCGCGCACGATGTTCGCGCAGTACGGCTCCATGGCGCCCTTCATCGACG
>JBCDKE010000042.1:0-26819 GCA_038747015.1 Pseudomonadota bacterium | reverse complement strand
CGTCATAGCCATTGGCAACTTCGCGGCCCACGCGCTTGGCAGCGCGGCGGATCCGGTCGAGCGTGGCGACGGATGTACCGCCGAACTTCATGACGAGTATGGGCATCGCGGGCCTCTCACTTTCCGCGACGCGGCATAGGCGCTTGCCCGGTTGGGTGCAAGGGCTGCCGGGGGTGCCAAAAGTCTTTCAAAGACTTTCGCAAATTCCTTTGAAAGGAATTTGGCCCTCAGAAGGGGTGGTCGCGTCCGTCCCAGGTTTCAAAGCAGCCTGTGGTGGCGGTCGAAAGCGCCTCAAACCGCGCCATCAGCCCGTCGCGGGATTCGTCGACTGAGATGTCCGCGCTGGAGCCGCCCATGTCGGTGCGTACCCATCCAGGGTGGTAGATGCCCACGGCGATCCCGTCTGCGCGCAGGTCAGAGGCGAGGTTGCGCCCGAGGTTGAGCACCGCGGCCTTGGAGGCGCGATAGATATAGGACCCGCCGGGTGCCCGTTCAGAACTGGCCATCTGGCTGGAGATGATCGCGATCTTGGCGGCCTTGGCCGCGCGCAGTTGTGGCAGGAGGCCCTGGATTGTCAGGAAGACGCCGGTGACGTTGGTGGCCATGGCCTCGGCCCACATGGCGGCGGGGTAGCCTTGGTCGAGGCTTTGGCCTTTGTCCATGTAGACACCCGCGTTGCAGACGAGGAGGTCTACCGGGTCGGCCACAGTGGCGGCCCAGGTCGCGATGCTGTCGGTGTTTCCGAAATCGACCGATGTGCGGTTTGTTCCAATCACGGCGTGGCCTTTCGCACGGTAGCCGTCGGCCAAGGCTGCGCCGATGCCGCGGCTCGCGCCTGTGATGACAACATGCATCAGTTCGTCCGTTTCGGGCTCATGAAAGGAAGCGGGGCCACGGGGACGCCGTCTTCGACCAGGCTCTTGGCCTCATCAAAGCTCGCCTCGCCGTGGATCGCACGATTGGGTTCGTCGCCGTCGTGGATCGCGCGTGCTTTTTTGGCAAAGTCCTTGCCGACGTGTTCGCTGTTGGCTTCGAGATGTTCCTTGAACTTCTGGAGCGCCACCTCCTGCGGCGAGGAAGGGCCAGCGAGGCTGGGTGGTTCGTTCGCGGGAGGTGCAGGCAGCGGCGCAGGCGCGTCGATATTGCCTTTGGGCGCGACGGCGGGGGCCATGAGCGTCTTTTCCACCGCGCTGTCACCGCAAATTGCACAGCTCACATGGCCAGCCGCCTTGAGCTTTTCAAAGCCTTCGGCGTTGGCAAACCAGCTTTCGAACACGTGGTCCTGGCTGCATTTGAGGGTGTAGCGGATCATTTCTGTTACATATCACCCCGTCGGGGTGCTTCAACCGCTCAAGCGGCGCGACCTTTCAGGACCTTTGGATCAAAGGTCTTTAAGATCCGCTTAAGTTCTGCGCCTTCCACCGCTGCGGCGGCTTTCTTGGTGGAGAACCATTTGCGCCGACGCTCCTTGGCCTCGGGGTAATTGCTCTTTGTTTTCTGGACCTTGAGCGGGTAGACGAGACCGACAACGGGGAGGTCAGGGGCATCCTCGACGAACTTTTCAAAAGAAAAGACGCCGAGGCAGATATCGTAGGATTTGCCGGTAGCACCGGCCTCTTCCCAAGCTTCCTTGGCGGCGCATTCGCCGGGGGTCATCCCGTCCTCGGGCCAGCCTTTGGGAAGGATCCAGCGCTTGGTCCGGCGCGAGGTGACCAGCAGTACCTGCACGCGGTCATCCACCACCCGGAAGGGGAGTGCCGCGAATTGGGACCTGCTCTCGCGCTTTGCAGATGCAGAGATCGAGAGCGGCAGCTGATTGATGCGCATATTGCCCATGGGGCGCCGTTTCATTTTTCTATTTAACCTGCTCGTTGAGCGTAAAATAAGCTATATCTAGCATTTCTCAAGGAATTCCTACACTTGGTAGTTCTGCAGGCTAGTTTTGCGACACGGGAACGGGCGGCGGGACGGTATGGCGACATTTCTGGGATCGGAGATTTATCGCGGGTCGAGCTACGGCGATTGGCACCCGCTGAGCATCCCGCGTGTGCCCACGGTCATGGATTTGAGCCGCGCCATGGGGTGGTTGCCTCCTGATCGCTACCGGACCTCGCCACGGGCGAAACCGGCGGCTTTGGAGATGTGGCACACGTCCGACTACATCGACGCGTTACAGCGCGCTGAGGCGGCGCAGGCTTTGCCAGAGGCGGAGCGGGAGCGTTACCAGCTCGGCACTACGATGAACCCGTTTTTCAAAGAGATGTTTCGGCGGCCGGCCACCGGGTGCGGGGGCTCTTTGCTGGCGGCAGAGCTTTTGGCTGATGGCGGCGTTGTCTTTCATCCGGGCGGGGGCACCCATCACGGGATGCCCGGCTATGCCTCGGGGTTTTGCTATCTCAACGACGTGGTGCTGGCGGTTCTGGGGCTCAAACGCGTGGGCGCGGCGCGGGTCGCCTATCTCGATATTGATGCGCATCACCCTGACGGGGTGGCCTATGCCTTTCGCGATGACCCGTCTGTTCTGGTCCTGTCGGTCCATGAGGAGAACCGCTGGCCGCGCACGGGGGCGGCGGAGGATCGCGGGCCGGGGACGCATATCAATCTGCCGGTGGTGCCGGGATTTACCGATGCGGGGTTGGCCAGGTTTCGCGAGGAGGTCGCGATCCCTGCGGTGCGCCAATTCCGGCCCGATGCCATCGTGTTGCAATGCGGATCGGACGCCGTGGCAGGCGATCCACAGTCGCGTCTGAGCCTGACAAATAACGCCCATGTGGCCTGGGTTCGTGCCTTTATGCAGATGGCGCCCCGCGTTCTGATCACGGGCGGCGGGGGGTATAATCCATGGACGGTGGGGCGGCTCTGGACTGCGCTTTGGGGGGTGGCCAGCGGGCAGGAGATGCCCGAGATTCTGCCGGAGCCCGCGCAGGCGGTCCTGAAAGGGCTGAGCTGGAAACGCGCGGGCAAGCTGCGCGATCCCGATCCTACCTGGGTAACGACACTACTGGATCCAGTGGCGTAGGCCGGGCTTCAGCCCGGCGTCACTGGTTCATCGCGACGAAGTATCCCACGATCCCGGCCAGTATCGCGCCCACCACCACCGCGGCCGCGATCTTCCAGGCAGAATAGGGGCGTTCGCCCTGAACCTGACCGGTGCGGCCGTTGACGACAAAGCGATAGGTTTCACCGCGATATTTGTAGGCCGCCATCCAGACCGGCAGCAGCAGGTGTTTGAAGGTCACGTCGCGCACCTGCGTCTTGAGCGTTCCGATCCGCTGCGCGTCACCGCCGATGTCGAACCGCACGTCGCGTTCGATCCGTCGGTTCATGATCTCCTTGGCCTCCTGAAAACCGTCGTCGAGTTCGACGGTGTAGGCTTCGGCCTGGAAGCCGGCGAGGTATTCGGGCTGGTAGGGGCGCAGGTCGGAGAGGTCCCAAGGCCCGAGCCTGTCGGTGTATTTCTTGGGCAGGGAGCGGGAGGCCAGGACGAGCACGTCATCAAAGAACCGTGCAACGCGGCCCGATACGTTACGCCAGCGGGTTTTGCGAACCCGCTGTGTTTCGCGTTTGCCGTCGCGCACCACCGTGCGGGTCTCGTAGTAATGGGTGCCGCGCTGGCCGGTATACTGGCTTTTGGTATCGGCATCGAAGGTCCAGTAGGGCACGTAGATGCCTGACATCTTGCGCCCCTTGCGGGCGTAATCGGCCACGCCACCCGGCGCAAACCAGAGCGATCCCAGCCAGTCCTGCAGTGCCTCGCGCGCGGCCTTTTCTTCGACGGAGAACGGGAGCACACCGCGCGGTTTGATATGCCGGTTGGTGCCAGTGTCGGTGACGACCGGGGTGGCGCAGAACGGGCATTCGGCGGCGTGTTGGGCGGGGTCGAATTCATATTGCGCGCCGCAGCTGTCGCAGCTGACGGTGCGGGTTTCTTCCATCTCGGTGTCTTCGAGATTGCCCTTGAGCGCTGCGTGGAAATCAAGCTCTACCATGGCGTCGGGGCGGGCGCTGTCTTCGACCTCCTCAGAGCTCGAGCAGTGATCGCAGGTCAGCCGCGCGGTGACAGGGTCAAACCGATAGTCCGACCCGCAACTGTTGCAGGGGAAGCGATGCTCTACGATGACTTCCATATTTTCGTCTGCCTGCACGTCCGCCATAGACAGACTATGACCTGCGGCAGCGTCTGATGGAAGGGCAGGGTCAGAAGAAGCTGTAGGCCTCTGCGTCGTCTTCTGGGGTCACCTCGGGCAGATGCTCTTCCCAGCCGGGTTCACCGGTGTCAGGCAGGATATCAGAGAGGAGAACGTCGCCGTCTTCCTCGGCTACCCATGCCGCCGTATCGGAACTTTCAGCTGTATCGCTGACATAGCCCCGAGCGAGGGCCATTTCGATGTCCGTGCCGGATTCGATGACGTCCAGTTTCACGTTCTTGTTGCCCATGGTCACATTGGTCTCGAACGGGTTGTCGAGGCCCCCGCCTTCGAACACGACGCGATAGGTGCCGGGATCTAGTGCCAGTGAGTACCCACCCGAGTCCCATGTCGAGGTGCTGTATTCCTCGTCGTCTTTGTATGCGGTAATCCGCACCCCTCCGAGGCCCTCGCCGATGTCATAGAAATCGTCGCCGTCTTCGTCGTCGATCACAACGCCGGTGAGGTAGTCTTCGCCACGGTTGGAGAACTTTTCGGTTATGAAACTCGACCCCTCATATCCACGATAGGAGCCATAATCGTTTCCGACGCCAACCTCATTCCAACCATCGCGGAGCATGTTGGTTTGGTGACCTGGGGACGCCCAAAGGTTGTCGTGATGGTTTTCTATCCGGGTCTGGGTGTCAAAGCCGGTATAGCTCGATCCAATCCAGCTTAGATTTTCACCGACATAGCCGCTACCGTGGCCCGCCTCGATCACGCGATCATCGGGGTCCTGGCCGTCCAGGTTTCTATGGGCGAAGAAATCACGGTTATCCATGTCCTCGGAGTGATCTCGGGCGGCTACGCTGAGCTCTGGTGTGATGGCGAGAACCTCTTTGCTGCCGTCTGTAACGTCGACGGTGAGAGGAATGCCCTGATTTGCCGCTTCACCCTCGGGGTCGAGGCGAGCGCGGTTGATGAGTTCCACCATCATCTGTTCTTCGTCGGTGGGACCATCCCAATCCGTGGAGGGGGGTGCCGATGCAGAAGTGGGCGGGACGGTGAATGCAGAAGAGATGGGCGACGGGTCAACAACATCACTTGCTTCGGGACCGTTGCCGTCGTTCTCGACGTCACTACCGCGGTCGCCGCCGTCACTACTGGAGCCGCCGCCGCTTAGCCCGAGGAGGGCGCCAAGAGATCCGAGAAGTGCGAGCAGGGAGATTGGCATGGGCCACCTCTGAACATGGTTAATTGGATTGCGCGGCAGCACCAATTACCTGTCCTCACCCGCGCACCTAGGGGAACACAGAGAGCCGGAATGCGGCACCAAAGTGGCAATACTGAGTTCGGCATAAGGCGCCTACGCGGATTGTATTGGGATTGGTTCCAATGACGGCCAAATCGGGCGAATGTTCGCCCAACTGGCACAGTCGAAGGCGGTTAACCGCCCGGAGGTGGGGGCGGTGGCATGACGGTGAAGAGCTGGGCGAGCTCGGTCACGTCCTCGGCCTTTTTCCAGCCGTCCTGACCTTGGGTCCAGACGAAGGTTTCGCGGCTGAGCTTTCCGTTTCCGGCCATTTCGGCGAGGCGCGCTTTGGAGAAGGGGCCTTTGGTCTCGCCGTTCTCGGCGATATGCCAGACATGTTCGACCGGCGGCGGCGGAGGGGCCGCCGGTGCGGCCGCCGCAGGCGCCTGGCCCCAGGGGCCGGGCTGCGCCACTTGGCCTGCCATTTGCATGCCGAGCGCGGCGCCCATCCCCATGCCCATGGCGTCACCGGCAGAGCCGCCCTGGCCCATGGATTGCGCCGCTTTCCATTTCAGGTGGTCGTCGAGATTGCCCGCGATGCCGCGAGAGGTGCGTTCATCAAGCGCGCTTTCCACGGCGGGCGGCAGCGAGATGTTCTCGATGTAGAATTCCGGCACCGTGAGGCCGTAGCTCGTCAGCGTGGGGCTAATCGCCTCGGCGATGAGTTTGCCCACATCGCCGGTATTGGCGGCCATATCGAGCACCGGGATGCCGGACTGCGCGATGGCGCGGGAAAACTCCTGCACGATGATGTTGCGGATCTGGTAGCTGATCTCGTCGGTGGTGAATTCACCGTCGGTGCCGACGATTTCGGTCATGAACTTGGCCGGGTCTGTCACCCGGATCGTGTAGGTCCCGAAGGCACGGAGGCGCACCGGACCAAATTCCGGGTCGCGCAGCATGATCGGGTTCTTGGTGCCCCATTTCAGATCCGTAAAGCGCGTTGTGGCGACGTAGTAGATTTCGGATTTGAAGGGTGATTTGAACCCGTGGTCCCAGTGCTGGAGCGAGGTCATGATCGGCATGTTGTTGGTCTCGAGCATGTAGAGACCGGGGGTAAAGACGTCGGCCAGCTGGCCCTCGTGGATAAACACGGCTGACTGGCCCTCGCGCACGGTGAGTTTGGCACCGTATTTGATTTCGTGCCCTTCACGTTCGAAGCGCCAGACCATGGTGTCACGGGTGTTATCGGTCCATTCGATGACGTCGATGAACTGGCCGGAGAGGAAATCGAAGATGGGCATGGTGAGCCTTCCTATGGTCGGGCGGGGTTAGCTGGACCCCGAGGTGAATTTCTCAGCCGCGATGTCGGCCACGATGGGCCGCGCGGTGGTTTGGGTCATGCCTGTAGAGAGGCGCGGATCGTAGAGGATCGAGAGCAGCAGCTCATCATGGGTGGTGAGCAGGCCGAATTCCTCGTCATCATTAAAGATCGACGGGCGCGCGCGGGGGCTGTCGTTGGAGAGACCGAGACCCTGGGCCAGTTCCTCGTGGAGGCAGGCACGGGTCAAGAGATCCGGCAGTTCGGCGCGGATGATCGCGATAGAGCGCTCGATCCGGTTGTTGTTGCCAAGTGTCAGCACGAGGCAGAGATCAGATCGAGCTAGGTCGCGGATCGTATCTGCCCAGGCGGGGCCGATGTCATCCAACTGGTCGACGAGGGCACGGCGTTCTTCTTCGTTGACGATGAAGACGTCGAAATTACCCCGCGTGCCAAAGCGGACCGGGTGGCCCGAGACCCGTGAGAGCCGCGAGGTATAGCCGGACATCTCGGAGCGTACGAGTTGGCGGCGCTCGGTGGGAACCGAGGCGCCGTAGCTCACCGACATCACCACAGGCGCGCGCCAGCGTTGCAGCGGCACGGCGCTGGGCCGGTTGCTGGTGGTGCTGAGTTCGCTGAAAAATGCGATGTCCTGAAAGTTCTGCGCCAGCATCCGGTCGGTGAAGGGCGTGTCGATGCCGCCGCCATCCTGACGCAGGAGGCCGCGCACAAGGGCATCGTTTTCGAGGCGTTTGTAATAGGTCGTCAGCGCCGCGCTTTCGGCGCTTTGGGCCGGTGTCTCTGGCTCAGGTGCCACGATATCGGGGCGCGGCGTGGGCCGTGACGAGTTGATCAGGTCGCTATCAATAGCGTCACAGCCCGCCAGCAGAAGTGCCAGCAGGCCGAAAGTAGCTATGCGCAGCGATTTAGCTGCCACCGGTGGCGTTGCCGACGGTATCGCCGAGGCCGGTGCCGGTCGCTTTGGCCGATGCGAGTTTGTCGCGGAGTTCGGTTTCCATGTTCTGGAGTTCCGTTTCCGCCTCGGCGCGGCGCTTTTTGCCTTCGTCGGCGATCTGCAGGCTTTCCTCGATCGTGGCGATCAGGTCGGAATTGGCCTGTTTGACGGCTTCGATATCGAAGACACCGCGTTCCATCTCTTCGCGCACCACCTTGTTGGTTTCGCGCAGGTTCTTGGCATTGGCGGTGAGCAGTTCGTTGGTCAGGTCGTTGGCGTCGCGCACGGCCTCTGCGGCCTCGCGGGAGCGCTGGATCGTGACGGCCTGCGCCAGCTGCGTTTCCCAGAGCGGAACGGTGTTCACGAGCGTCGAGTTGATCTTGGTCACGAGCGATTTGTCGTTTTCCTGCACGAGGCGGATCGAGGGTAGGGACTGCATCGTCACCTGACGCGTGAGTTTCAGGTCGTGGACCCGGCGTTGGAGGTCGTCACGCGCGGCGCGCAGGTCGCGGAGTTCCTGGGCCTTCATCACCTGATCGGCCTCGGGGGCGGCGTTCACCTCGGCCTCTTTGGCGGGGATGTCGGTTTCGTCGAGGATGCGGATCTTTTCCTCGCCGGCGGCGATGTAGAGCGCAAGTTCGTCGTAGAAGGCGAGGGTTTTCTCGTAGAGCACATCGAGGCTTTCGATGTCTTTGAGCAGCGTGTGCTCGTGGGCGAGGAGGTCATCGGTGATCTTGTCGATCTGGCCCTGAACCTCCTCAAAGCGTGCCACGAATTTCGCCATGGGCGCGGCCTTGCCGGTCAGTTTCTCCCACCAGCTGCGTTCACGACGCACGTCGAGTTCGGAGACGTTGAAACCGCGGATGGTGGAGACGATGTTGCGCAGACTGTCGCCTGCGGGGCCCACATCCTTGTTGCGGACGCCGGCCAGCATGGATTGCGAGATTTCCTGAAGCTCTGCCTGGGCGGTGGAGCCGAACTGAACGATGGACTGGGTGTTGTCCATGTCGATTTCGGCCATACGCTTTTCAATTTCGGGCTTGGTGGCTTCGTCGGCGGCGGCCATGGGCACGAGATCGGTGGACGGTTCGGGCAGCACGACCGCCGTGACCTTTTCCACGTCGGCCAGAGTGGCTTCGGCACGGGTGCGAACGTCATCGTTCATGTCTTAATCCTCGCTAGTTGTCGTCACGCCTTCGCGGGCCAGACGATCGCGGAGCACCTTGATCTCAATATCCATGTCGGTGCGGTTATCATTCATCAGCTTTTCGGTCTTGGCGGCGAAATTGCCGTCGAGGTCATCGAGCAGCGCCAGGTAGGCGGCGCGGTCCTCTGCCTTGGGCTGGCGGCGGTAGAGATCGGCGAATTTCACCGTCGCGTCCTTGGCACCCGCCAGATAGACACCCAGGAATTTGCGCGCGGCAGTAAGGTCGCGGGGGTCTTCCTCGACAGTGCGGAACATTTTGCGTGCGGTCACCTGGAAGGTTGCCACGCGGCGTTCGAGTTCGCGGTCGCTGAGGCCCTCGATCGTGGAGGTCATGGTGTTGAGGTGCCTTTCGGCCTCATCCACCACACGCGCCACACGATCCTGTTGGAACTGGTCGACGCCTTCGGCGCCCTTGTCCTTCATCGGGTCGAGCCCGAAGGAGAGCGAGTGCAGCACGCAACCCAGCGCGCCTATGACGAGGGCCCCGATGGGACCGCTGGTCAGGTAAGACGCTAGCGCGAGGCCCGCGCCCATGAGCGCCGAACCAAAGAGTTTGCGCGGTATGGCGGGGCGTTTGGCGATGGAGCGCGCTTCGTAGGCCTCTTCGGCCAGAAGGCCCTCGCGGGTTAGCCATGCGGCCAGTAGCAAGAGCGCCAGCGCAATCAGGTTTACCGCCAACAGCGTAGGGCCTGAGCCAAAGGAGAAGACCAGGGGCAGGGGCGCGATAAAGAGCAGATTGACCCGGGCACCGACCTTGGAGGGGCGTGCGCCTTCGAATGTGTTCGAGCCGGGGGTATGCTGGCGCGTCGCGTTATCGGGCGCGCCGTCGGGCGAGAATTTACCGCCGTAGCGTTTGGCCATCACACGCCCCCCGTGATCGCAACATAGAGGATCAGCACGATGAGCAGGACGTAGCTCAGTTTCTGAAGGGTGTTTGCGGACATTGGCCCCCCGTTCTGTCAGGCATCAACATAGGCGACCGCCTGTATTTCTACCACCACGCCCTAGTGTTTTTGCGACGCGATGCGTTCGGCGTTCAGTTTTCGTTGGTAGCCGGACTGAATGATTTCGACCGCGAAAAGCACGATCACAGCGAAGTAGAAGGTCGTCTTGGACATGGGCACGAGGGCATAGCCAAAGATCTTGATCGCCAGTTCGTTGTCATGGGTGGTGTGGCTCGCGACTTCGGTCGTGGCCGAGGCGCTTTCCACCGCGTGGGCGGCGGCGACGCCGGCCTCACCGATCAGCACAACACCCACGATGAGCAGTATAAAGAGCCCGAGGACCTCGTACATGCGGTTCCGCTCGAGAAAGCGTGTGACGCCGTCCGCAAGGAGCAGCATAGCCAGACCCGACAGCAGGATCGCGATGGCGAGGACCGGGAAGACGTCCGTAATGGCGATAGCCGAAAGCACCGAGTCGAAAGAGAAGATCAGGTTCATGAATACGATCAGGAGGATGACCTGCGTTGCTGATTTCCCACTTTTCCCTTCAACATCAGTGTCTAAGTGTTCGATCGACAGGAGGTGACTGATCTCTTTCACCGCTGTGTAGATGATAAATATGCCGCCGAAGAGGAAGACGCAGGTGGCAAAGTTCACCCCGCCCTCGATCACCCCGGTCCAGTCAAAGACGTAGAATGGTGCAGAGAGCGCGTCGAGCAGCTGAACCATGGTAAAGAGCAGGACGATCCTGAGCGCCACGGCGATGACGATCCCCCAGAAGCGGACCGATTTTTGCTGGGCCACTGGGGCGCGCTGACTTTCGATGGAGATGTAGAGCAGGTTGTCGAACCCGAGCACTGCCTGAAGGAAGCAGAGCATCACCAGATTGCCCAGATTTTCGATGGTCAGAAGTTCAGCCATTTGGCGCGTCCCCGTTGTCGTCTTTTGACATGCTTAGCGCGGGTATTGCCCTTGGGGAACCGTCGGCAATTTATTGATCACCGGGCAAGGCGGGGAAAAATGCAAAAATTGTCCCCTAGGCGGGGTTTAGCCCGGTTTTAGGGCGCTGGGATGAGCCCGGGCTCAGGGCGTCAGAAACGCACCAACCACCGGGTCATGCGCGGGAAATAGCGGCTGAACGCGATCTGGAGGCGCAGCATCAAGGGCGCGATGAGCAGGTATCTGGGCCGACGGGCGACCTCGAGAATGCGTTGGGCGCAGTATTCGGGGGTCAGCGTCGGCATGGTTTTGCTGATCGCTGGGATGGCGTCTTCGGGGACGTCGTTTACCTCGAAGTAGGCGGAGTCAATCTTGCCAAATACGATATGGCAGCTGTCTACGCCGGTTTTCACGAGGTCCTGGGCCAGTGCCTCATGAAAGCCGCGCAGGGCGGCACGCGAGGCGGTGTAGCCCACGCTGGAGGGCCACGCGACATAGGACGCAGGCGAGTTGACGTGGATCACTGTGCCGGAGTTCCGCGCCAGCATGCCGGGCAGGAAGGCGCGGGTGACAAAGAATGCCGAAAGATAGGGCGCGCCGATCATGGCGACGGCATTGGCGGGCTCGGTATCCTCGAGCCTTTTCCATTCGCCGAGCCCCGCGCAATTGACGACGATGTCCGGTGCGCCGTGTTTGTCGGTCACCTCGGCCGCCATGGTGTCCACGGCCCCGGCATCCGAGACATCGCAGGCCAGCGGAACGGCGTTTTCGCCGATTTCCGAGGCCAGTTGGTCCAGTATCTCCTGACGGCGCGCGACCATGCCGACCTTGATGCCGTTTTGGGCAAAGAGGCGGGCCGTGGCGGCACCGACACCGCTGGAAGCGCCGGTTATGAGGGCAAGTTTCATGTCACGACCATTGTGTTCATTGCCATGCGAGCGAGTTGCTTCCCGTTGACAAGCGCGCAGGGGGGCCAAGATAGTCGCCACCATGTCAGAAACTCCTGCCCAAGGCCAATGTGGTGCGACGCGCGTAAAGCTGTCGGTGGCGCCAAAGCTGCGCTTCCGCTGCCACTGCACCAAGTGTCAGCAGACCTATCAGGCGCCATACGCGGATGCGCTCTTTGTGAGGCGGGGGCAGGCGGTTCTCGCCGGCGCGAGCGACGTGAAATGGATCAAGACAATCAAGCATTCGCCCCTAAATCGGGGGATCTGTCGGGGCTGCGGCGCACCGGTTTTGGGCCATTTCTTTGGCGCGTTTTCGATCGTGCCCGCCTATATGGTTGATCGATCCACGCTGCCGACGGTGCAGCGCGACATCTACTACGTGACGCGTGTGAAGGATCTGGCCGACGATATCCCCAAACACAGCGGCCACCTGTCGAGCTATCTTGGCCTCGCTTTGCCGGTAACTGGGGTCCTCGTTTCTTCCGGGCAGTAAGGCGCTGAGCTGAGAGGGCGATTAGCGCTTGGGCCGACGCTTGCGCGGCTGGAGCTTGGGTTTTGTCGACCATCCCATCTGATCGGCCAGCACCCGTTGGCGGACCTCTTCGACTTCGCCGGCTTTGAGCTCGCGCAGCTGGAAGGGGCCGTAGGACACCCGGATCAGGCGGTTCACGGTGAGACCCACGGCCTCGGCCGCGCGGCGGATCTCGCGGTTCTTGCCCTCGCGCAGGGCGATGGTGAGCCAGGCATTGGCGCCTTGTTGGCGGTCCAGCGTGACATCCATGGGTTGGAAGCGTTCGCCTTCGATGTCGATCCCCATGCGCAGGGGTTCGAGCGTCTCGTCCTTGGGCGCGCCGTTCACGCGCACGCGGTAGCGGCGCAGCCAGCCTGTGGACGGCAGCTCCATCTTGCGCTTGAGCTCGCCGTCATTGGTCAGGAGCAAGAGCCCCTCGGAATTCAGGTCGAGGCGGCCGACGCTCATCACGCGGGGCAGATGCTCGGGCAGGTTGGCAAAGACCGTGTCGCGGCCTTTCTCGTCGCGCTCGGTCGTCACCAGCCCGGCGGGCTTGTGGTAGAGCCAGAGCCGCGCCGGTTCGGCCTCCTTGATCGGCTGGCCGTCCACGGTGATCTTGTCGCTGGCCGTGACGTTGAGAGCAGGGCTTTTCAGCACTTTGCCATTCACCGCCACGCGGCCAGCCTCGATCATCGCCTCGGCTCCGCGGCGCGAGGCCACGCCGGCGCGGGCCAGCACTTTGGCGATGCGGTCGCCTGGATTTGTCTCATCTGCCATGGGCCCGCCCTATAGCACCCCTTGCCCCGCGCCAAGGGCGCTGGCAGGACGGGGTGAGGAAAGGACGGGGCATGGATCGATTTCCCCATATGACGCGGGCGCTGGAGCTGGCGCGCGACGCAGGCGCGGCGGGCGAAGTGCCTGTGGGCGCCGTGATCGTCGGGCCGTCCGGCGAGGTGCTCGCTGAGGCGCGCAATGCCATGCGTGCGACCTCCGACCCCACCGCCCACGCCGAAATCGCGGCGATCCGCGCCGCCTGCACGGCGCTGGGTTCCGAACGCCTCACCGGGTGCGATCTCTACGTGACGCTCGAACCCTGTCCGATGTGCGCGGCGGCCATTTCGGCGGCCCGAATTGCGCGGCTCTACTACGGGGCCTCTGATCCGAAATCCGGCGGCGTGGAACAGGGCCCGCGGGTCTTTTCGCACCCCCAGGCGCATCATGTTCCGGAAATCTACGACGGGATCGGCGCGGCTGAGGCAGAAACTTTGCTCAAATCCTTCTTCAGCGCGCGACGGTAGCGTCGGAGCGAGGGGCCAGCCCCTCGCGCTCCCCGGAGTTTTTGCGGAAAGATGAAGGGAGGACCAGCGCCCCGTCTCCTTCATCTTTCCAAAATAACTCCCCCCGGAGGGCCGCCGCAGGCGGAAACCGCGCGCAGCGCGCCCCCTCATGTTCAAGCCAGCGCAGCTGGCGCAGAAGGGCGGCGGGCGGGCCCGTTCTCAGAGATTGATGGCTTGCATTACTTCAGGCTCGATGACGTCGACGCCGGGCAATCCTGCCTTCAGCGCTTCGGCATTCTGTTCCAGTGCTGGCGCAGTGCGATAGTGCTGTGGGATCACCGTTTTGAAATCGAAGTACCGCCGTGCGGCGTAGGCGGCGGCTTCCATGTCCATGGTGTAATAGCCCCCAGCGCTGAGCACGCCGATATCGGGTTTGTAGTAGTCACCCATCCAGTCCATGTCGGCCATGATGTCGGTGTCGCCCGAGAAATAGAGCGTTTTGCCCTCGCCGCGGATCATGAAGCCGCATTCGGTACCCGCGCTCGCGTGGCCTTCGAGCGACGAGGAATGCGAGGCGCCAACGAGGCTGACGCGCACGTCGCCGAACATCACATGGCCGCCGCGGTTATAGGCGTGGCCGCCCACAGCCCCGTCAGAGGCCAGTGCGCCCACCAGTTCGACCATGCCATTGACGGGCAAGCCCATTGATTTCGAGAGCTCCGCGACGCCGCCGGTGTGGTCGCTGTGCCCGTGGGTCACCAGAATCTGCGTGGCCCCGTCGGTGGCCGCGGACTTGTCCTGGCCCTCCATCATCGGGTTGCCGTCGAGCCAGGGGTCGATCAGCAGCACCTGGTCCTCGATTTCAAGCCGCCAGGATCCGTGGCCGAGCCATATGAGTTTCATGGTATCCTCCCTATCTTTGCGCCTAGGGTAATGCGGAAGGGGCGTGTGGCAATGGAAGTTGAGCGATGGACCTGACAGAGCAGTTCGACGGCTATTGCGAGCGGCTGGATTTTACCTACTGGGCTGAGCCTGTGAACGCGGTGACGAATGCCGCTTTTCTGATTGCGGCTTTCATTATGTGGCGGCGGCTCAGGGGGCATGATCTGCCCATCGCGACGCTACTCGTGGCGATTCTGACGGCGATCGGCATCGGGTCCTACCTCTTTCACACCCATGCGACGGGCTGGGCGGCCATTGCAGATGTCGCGCCGATTGGGCTTTTTATCCTGCTCTATCTCTTTGCGGTGGGGCTGCATTTCCTGCGCTGGTCCTGGTGGGGCGCGGGTCTACTCACGCTCTCTTTCATCCCCTTTTCGGCCGTCGTGGTGCCCCTCATCGACCGGCTGCCGTTCTTTGGGATCTCAAACTTCTACTGGACCGTGCCGATCCTGCTGGTGGCGTTTGCGCCTTTGGTGGCGCGCGAGAATGCTACCACCGCGCGGGGTATGCTGATCGGGGCGGCGATCCTGAGCCTGTCGATCACGCTCAGATCCATCGACATGCCGATCTGCGAGGCGGTGCCTTTGGGCTCTCATTTCCTTTGGCATATCCTCAATGGCGTCATGTTGGGCTGGATGATCGAGGTTTATCGCCGCCACATGGTTGGCAATACCGTCCGGCCAAGCTAGGACGCCGCGAAACGCATCGGATACGCATTCGGAGGTGCAGATGGCCATCGACAAAGAGACCGCCGCCAAGGTCGCCAAGCTCGCGCGCATCAAGGTCGAGGATGACGCCTTGCCCGCATTGGCAGACGAGTTCAGCGCGATCATGGGCTTTATTGAGCAACTGGGTGAAGTTGATGTCGAGGGCGTGGAGCCCATGGTGTCCGTCACGCCCATGCGTCTGAAGCGGCGCGAGGATGTGGTCACCGATGGCGACCAGCCCGAAGCCGTGTTGAAGAACGCGCCCGATGCGCGTGAGGGCTTTTTCGCCGTGCCGAAGGTGGTTGAGTAATGGCTGATCTATCGAAGATGACGATTGCGGGGGCCCGTGATGCCCTGCGCAAGGGTGACGTGAGCGCCACCGAGCTGACAGACACTTTCCTCGGGGAAATCGAGGGCGCGGGTGCGCTCGGGGCCTTTGTGCACCACACGCCCGATATTGCCCGCGCGCAGGCGGCTGAGGCGGACAAGCGGATTCAGGCGGGCGACGCGCCGTCCATGTGCGGCATTCCTTTGGGCATCAAGGACCTCTTCTGCACGAAGGGTGTGCCGTCGCAGGCGGCCTCGAAAATCCTTGAGGGCTTCAAGCCGGAATACGAGAGCACGGTGACGTCCAAGCTGTTTGACGCGGGTGCGGTCATGTTGGGCAAGCTCAACATGGATGAGTTTGCCATGGGCTCGTCGAACGAGACCTCTACTTACGGCAACGCGGTGAACCCGTGGAAAAAGGCCGACGGTGCCGAGCTGACACCCGGCGGGTCCTCCGGCGGGTCAGCCTCTGCCGTGGCGGCGGGGCTTTGCCTTGGCGCAACCGGCACCGACACGGGCGGGTCCATCCGCCAGCCTGCTGCCTTTGTCGGGATCACAGGGCTCAAGCCGACCTATGGGCGCGTCTCGCGCTGGGGGATTGTGGCCTTTGCGTCCTCCCTCGATCAGGCGGGGCCCATGGCGCGCACGGTGCGTGACAACGCGATCATGCTGCAGGCGATGGCTGGGCACGATGCCAAGGACTCGACCTCTGCGGACCTCGCGGTTCCGGATTTCGAAGCCGCGCTCACTGGCGACATCAAAGGTAAGGTCATCGGTATACCCAAGGAATACCGCATGGACGGGATGCCTGAGGAGATCGAAAAGCTCTGGGCCGATGGCACGGCGATGCTGAAGGACGCAGGGGCTGAGATCCGCGATATCAGCCTGCCGCATACGAAATACGCGCTGCCGGCCTATTACGTCATCGCCCCTGCCGAGGCGTCGTCGAACCTGGCGCGCTATGACGGTGTGCGTTTCGGCCACCGGGCCAAGCTCGATCAGGGTGACGGCATCGTGGAGATGTACGAAAAGACCCGCGCGGAGGGCTTTGGCGCTGAGGTTCAGCGTCGGGTCATGGTGGGCACTTACGTGCTCTCTGCCGGGTTCTATGACGCCTATTACAATCGCGCGCGCCGCGTGCGGGCGCTGATCAAGAAAGACTTTGACGATGTGTTCGCTGCGGGCGTGGACGCGATCTTGACGCCGGCGACGCCGTCCTCGGCGTTCGAGCTGGGCAAGGAGTTTGACGATCCGGTGCAGATGTATCTCAACGACGTCTTTACGGTGACGGTGAACTTGGCGGGACTGCCGGGGATCAGCGTGCCTGCTGGCCTCGACAAAGATGGGCTGCCTCTGGGGCTGCAGCTGATCGGGCGGCCTTGGGAAGAGGGCGATCTGCTCAACACGGCCTACGCGCTGGAGCAGGCGGCGGCGTTCGAGGCGTGGCCCACCAAGTGGTGGTAGCCATGCCGGTGGCACAGCCGGGCGTTTCGCGCTAGGTCTTTGGGAAACCTGTGAGGCATGCGATGAGAACAGTCTTTGCTTTGGCAGCATTGGTCGTGCTGGGGGCCTGTACGGCGCCGGTTCCAAACTCCGGCGCGCCGGATTCGGGATCCGGCGTTGGATTCGGCACGGCCGACGATTTCCGCGCTCAGCAAGCCGCACGGGATGCGGCGCTGGAGGGAACAGCCGGGAGCGCGTTAGACGACCAGACTGCAGAGGCGGTGGATTCTGTCATTCCTGACACGACCGAGGCTGGCGCTGCGACGGCAACGTCAGAAGACCTGCTAAATTCCGGTCGTACCGGTGGGATTTCGGATGAACAAAATTTCGATGCCGTTTCCGGCCGTGAGACCATCGAAAGTGATGCGGCACGGATTGCGGCGCAGCGCGAGCAGTTTCAGGTGATCCAGCCGACGGCGCTGCCAACGCGCACGGGGTCCGGGGCCAATATCGTGGCCTTTGCCTTGAGCACGTCGCACCCGGTGGGTCAGCAGGTTTACGGCCGTTCTGGCCTAACCTCGCAAAACCGTTTCCAGCGCAACTGTGCGCAATATGGTAGCCCAGACCAGGCGCAGCAGGCGTTTCTGGAAGCTGGCGGGCCGGAGCGGGATCGCCGTGGCCTAGACCCTGACGGGGATGGCTTTGCCTGCGCATGGGACCCTTCGCCTTTCCGAGGGGCAGCGGGCTGATCGACGCCATTTGGCACCCATCGCCCAATTTCGGGCCGCGCCGGGACGGGCTGCGGCCGACGCTGATTGTGTTGCACTACACCGTAATGACGCCCGCCGAGGTGGCGATAGGGCGGCTTTGCGATCCGGAACATGAGGTTTCGGCCCATTATGTGATCGGTGAATGCGGGACGCTATGGAAGCTCGTCGACGAAGAGATGCGCGCTTGGCATGCCGGTGCGGGGTCTTGGAAGGGGCAGGAGGATATCAACTCCCGCTCGATCGGCATCGAAATGGTCAATGATGGGCAGTCGCCTTACGCGGAGCCGCTGATGGCGACGCTGGAGGCATTGCTGCCTGAGATCATGAAGCGTTGGGACATCCCGCGTGAGGGGGTCATCGGGCATTCAGACATGGCACCGGGCCGCAAGATCGACCCGGGCCCGCATTTTGATTGGGCGCGGCTCGAAGCCAAGGGGTTGGCGGCCTTTGCTTGACCCGGTGGTGAGGTAGCCGCTGATGTGCGGTTCCCGCATTCTTGGTTCAGCGCCTCACGCCCAACCGAGGCCGCGCAGGGCCTGAAGGTCGTTCCAGATCTTGGTCATGTGGGTGATTTTGCCGTCGTTGAAGGACATCACGTAGGTGTAGTCGGAGACCACCGATTTGTTGGTGGGCGCAACAGGGCCGCCTTCGCCGGTCTGGGTGCCGTGAAATTCGGCGGCAGCCACGGCGGTGCCGCGTTCTTCGTCCATAGCGAAGGCCGTCAGCACGTAACGCCCGTCGGGGACCGGCGTCAAAAGCCCCTTCATCCATTCGCAATAAGCGTCGAGGGTCGTGACCTCGGCAAGGGCATCGGCCTGGCAGGAGAAAGTGGCGTCTGCGGCACACCATTCCTTGCAGATGTCCCAGCCCTTGCCGGTCTCGCAGGCATCAAAGAATGATTTGGCTGTTTCAAAATCTGTCATCAGGGGATCCTATTGGTCTGATCAATAACTTGACCCTACGTAAGGACGTCGGTGCCACAACGCGGATTTGGTTCAATAGCGTCTGCAGCCTGGAAAAATTCCGCGAGGGCAGCGGCGGCGCACATTTTTTGGTCACTGGTTTTGGACACTGGCGACGCTGGGCTGGTCTGGCGATCCCGAGCGGACCTTGGGCGGCCGCCGGTGCGTGATTGCTTGACGGGGCGCGTCAGGCAGGCGTAAGGGCAGCGCGCGCGGATGGCTGGATGGCTGCTTCTGTGCGTTTTCACCAATGGGCGCGCGCCCCTCTCGGGAGCTTCCTTCGGAAGCCCCTGCCGGGGTCCGAGCGTTTTCCGGCGAAAACGCTCGGGAGAGGAAAGTCCGGACTCCACGAGGTGACGGTGCCGGGTAACGCCCGGCGGGGGAAACCCCAGGGAAAGCGCCACAGAGAATAGTCTGCCTCGCATGCGAGGTGATGGTGAAACGGTGGAGTAAGAGCCCACCGCGGGGCTGGTAACAGCTCTGGCATGGCAAGCCCCACCGGGAGCAATGCCGAATAGGGACCTCGCCCGGGCGCCTCGCCTTGGGGTCCGGGTAGGCAGCTAGAGGTGTTCGGTAACGGGCACCCCAGATGAATGGTCATCTAACCGGGGTAACCCGGGGGACAGAATCCGGCTTATAGGCCGTCCGCGCGTAATTTATCGGAAGATCAGGCAGGCCATAAGACGGCGCGTCAGGCGCAAAGGCGCCTGTTACCGCGGTCTTATTTTGAACGCGGGGATGATTAACTATACTGGGCAAAACGGAGCGACCAACCATGTCACATCCCATGAACCCGGCCATTGAAAGAGCCATGAACGCCGCTGAGAAGGCGGATGAGTTCAAGGACCTACCGGGGGCGGGCAAACCCCTCGAATTTCTAACGACCCCCCGTGATGCTGTCATCGACAGGCTCATGAAGGAAAATCAGGCAAAGCCGCTGGCGGTGGAGCTGAAGAAGAAGATTGCAAAGCTCTACGAAGCGTTGAAAGCAGAGACAGATGATAGCGCGCGAAAGTCGTTGATGAAAGACATCGCGGATCAGCAATTGCGACTGGATCTGGAGTTGGAGGCGCTCCGCAAATATGGCTAGGGCCGCACTGGGGAGATGTCGGGCGCCCTCTGATGCGTTAGGTCCGAGGATGTACCGTTCCGGAACTGCGCGTCTTGGTGCGTCTTTACCGCTTAGCGGTTGACTCGGGGCACGGCCTGCGTAAAAGGCGCATCTCAGCATTTCACCGGGCGCGCGTTGCGCCTGACGAGGAGACGACACGATGGCGAAGCCCACCACGATCAAGATCCGGCTCAACAGCTCCGCGGGCACTGGCCACTTCTATGTGACCAAGAAGAACGCCCGTACGATGACCGAAAAGATGGTCGTCAAGAAGTACGATCCGGTCGCGCGCAAGCACGTTGAGTACAAGGAAGGCAAAATCAAGTAAGCCTGACTTGAACCCGAGTAAGAGAGCCGCGCCTATGCGCGGCTTTTTTCGTTTTGGAGACGGCTATGGAGCTATTGATACGCCCGGCTACGCCCGCTGATACGGGCGGGGTGGATACGCTGCTGCAGCGGTCCTACCCGCGTCTGCTCAAGGCCGAATATGCGCCTAGCGTTCTCGTCGCGGCGATTCCCGCGATGACGCGTGCACAGCCCAAGCTGATGGCCTCGGGCACCTATTACGTTGCGGAATTGGCGGGCGAGATCGTGGGCGCCGGGGGCTGGACGCGGGACGGCAAGCGTCGTCAGCGCGGGCATATCCGCCATGTTGTGACGGATGACAGGCAGTTGCGGCGCGGCATCGGGCGGGCGTTGATGGAGCGCAGTTTTGCCACGGCGCGAGCGGCTGGTATCCGTGAGATGGAATGCTGGGCTACGCTGACGGCGGTGCCGTTCTACGAGGCGGTGGGCTTTCGGCAGCTGGGATCCATGGTGGTGCAATTGCAGGGCGCCATTGATTTCCCCGCAATCCGGATGGAGCGGGGCCTGTGAACCGTGTCATGGTCATCGGCCAACCCGGGGCCGGCAAGTCGACTCTGGCGACCATGTTGGGAGAGAAGACCGGTCTGCCGGTGGTCTATTTGGACAAGATCCACTGGAAACCCGGCTGGGTTGAACGGCCGCTCGCTGAAAAGATTCCACTGATCCGAGCGGAGGAGGAAAAGCCGCGCTGGATCATCGAGGGCGGGTTGAGCGCCACCTGGGACACACGGCTCGACCGGGCGGATATGCTGGTCTGGATCAATGTGGGGCTGTTGCGGCGGCTCTGGCGGGTGCTGGCGCGGAGTTGGCGCTATCGCGGGCAGTCGCGCCCAGATCTCACTGAAGGTTGCCCGGAACAGTTCAGCTGGGAGACTGTGGAGTTCCTCTGGTTCATATTGCGCACTTGGCGGCCCGGGAAGCGGCGGATGCAAGGAGTGTTTGACGCATTTGCGAGGCCCAAGGTCGAGTTACACAGCATCGATGATGTCGAAGCGTGGCTGCGGAGCTTCCCTTGAACTTGGGGTGGCCGGGTGAGGCGACCGATTTCTTTAAAAGAAATCGGGCCGGAAACTTTTAAAGTTTCCGTTGCTCCAGATACGAAAAAGGCCGCCCCGAGAGGCGGCCTTTCGTGTTTGATGCGGCTTTCGCTTACTCGGACTGGCCGAGGAAGAAGAGCAGGAACTGGAACATGTTCAGGAAGTTCAGGTACATGTTCAGCGCGCCGAAGGTGGCGCTTTTATCCAGCCATTCCTGATCGCCATACTGGGCGTGGGCGACGTATTCAGACTTGATGTTCTGCGTGTCATACGCCGTCAGGCCTGCGAAGATCAGCACGCCGATGGCGGAGATCGCGAACATAAAGGCCGGTGAGGAGATGCCGAAGAAGGCACCCAGCACCAGATTGACGATCATCGCGACGATGAGGCCGATTAGGCCCATCATCAGGAAGGTGCCCCAGCCGCTGAGATCACGCTTGGTCGTGTAGCCGTAGAGCGACAGGCCAGCGAAGGCGATGGCCGTCACGAGGAAGGTCTGCGTGATCGAGAACGCCGTATAGACGAGGAAGATCGAGCTGAGAGACAGGCCAATCAGCGTTGCGAAGACGAAGAAGAAGAGCTGTGCAGCAGAGGCTGATGCCTTCCGCATCACCGGCCCAATGCCGAGGAACAGCACGGCGAGCGGGGCAAACATGATCACCCAGCGCAGCGGCGACAGGTAGATGGCGTTGCCGAACGCCGTCAGGAAAGTGCCGTTTTGCAGCTGCACAGTCGCGCCAGCGGGATCCGTGGTCGTGGCCAGGCCCGATACGGCCCATGCGGCCAGTGCAGTGATCAGCATGCCTACGGACATCGTGCCGTAGACTTTGTTCATGTGGGCACGGAGCCCTTTGTCGATCTCGGCAGCGCGCGCACCTGCGGCGGAGCGGATCGTTTGATAGTCGGCCATTAACGCCTCCAAAAAAGGTTCCCTGGTACGGCGCATGGCTTCTGCGCCGGTCTTGCCTCAGATATTGGCAAGTGTGACGCTTATTTCAAGCAATTCCGGCCAGAATTTGGCCGGAATTGCCTCGGACGTGTGGATCAGTTGTCGCAGCGTAAACGCAGCGTTAGCGGCGCCAGCGGGCAGGAGCGTCCCAGATCGAGCGCGAAGCCTCTTCGGAGGCCTCTTCACGGGTCAGGCCCACATCGGCCAAAGCCTCGTCGGTCAGCTGCGAAAGCGCGCGACGGCTGCGGGCAACGGCGACCAGGTGCAGCGCGTTCTTGAACAGGGAAGGACGGCCGTAGGAGAGGGGCAGGGTGCTGGTGAAGTCAGACATCGGTTCATTCCTTCTTTGCTATGAGTTGGTGTCGTTTCATCAAGATACTTGATCATATGCACCCGCCCGTTGCATATTAAAAATGAATGATAGTTGGATGAAGCATCAGGGATTGTGATATGCCGAGAAATCTGGACATGACCGCCTTGCGGTCTTTCGTGGCGGTGGCGGATCTGGGCGGGGTGACGCGCGCGGCCGGCGCGCTGCATCTGACACAATCTGCGGTGTCGATGCAGCTGAAGCGGTTGGAAGAGTCTTTGGGTCTAGGGCTTTTGGATCGATCCGCG
This sequence comes from Pseudomonadota bacterium, assembly GCA_038747015.1. GTDB lineage: Bacteria > Pseudomonadota > Alphaproteobacteria > Rhodobacterales > Rhodobacteraceae > Shimia_B. The sequence goes on along the minus strand of JBCDKE010000042.1, from coordinate 4,107 downwards.
CGGACGGTGTCATTGACCGCCTCCGGTGAACAGCTCCTTGGTTTTGCGCGGCGGATGCTAGCGCTCAATGATGAAGCGCTGCGCAAGATGACCGATGATGGATACGAAGGCGAGATCGTCTTGGGCGTTCCCCATGACATTGTCTATCCGCACATCCCCCAGGTACTAAAAACCTTTAACGCTTCGTTTCCGCGGATGAAGGTGCAGCTGATTTCGTCTTTCACGCGCGGACTAAAACGCCAGTTTGAATCCGGGGAGTGCGATTTGATTCTGACGACCGAGGCTGAATTGGGCCCGGGAGGGCAAACACTGGCTGAGGTGCCGCTGGTCTGGGTTGGCGCGCCGGGCGGGTCTGCGTGGAAGTCGCGACCGCTGCGTTTGGCCTACGAAGACAATTGTATCTTTAGGCGCGACGTGCAGCGCGCGTTGGATTTGCAAAACATCGATTGGGAGATGGCGGTGGAATCGAATTCCACCCGAACGATCGAGGCTTCTGTCAGCGCCGACCTGGCCGTTCACACAATGGTCGCTGGGTCTGAACCCGCTTATTTCGAGCGGGTTCCGCACGGTGGAACCTTGCCTGACCTGTCAGTGCAAAAGATCAACCTGTATATTCAGGACGGCACATCGAATGAGCCTCTCATTGCTTTGGCTGATCTGGTCCGAGGGGCCTATGCGGGAATGAACTAGTCCGGGCCTGACGTCTTTCCCGTGCCCATCGTTATGACAACTTTACCGGTTGTCTCCCGACGGCGGAGTTTTTCTAGTGCCTCCGGTGCGTTTTCAAGCGGGGCGCTGAGGCCGATGTGGGGGCGCAGCTTGCCCTGAGCATAGAGGTCGAAGAGATCGCTGAGCGAGCGCTGGAGGGCCTGAGGCGAGAACCCCAAATACCCGCCCCAATAGAAACCATGGACGGCAATGTTCTTGACCAGGAGGTGGTTGAGTTTGAACTCCGGTATGTCGCCGGACGCGAAACCGATGACAAGGTAACGACCGCCACGCGCGGTGGCGCGGATAGCTGCACGTGCCAAGTCACCGCCGACGGGGTCATAGACGATGTCGATGCCCTTGAAGGCGCGCAGCTTGTCCGCGAGCTCTGGGTCTGTGGCGTCGATCAGGTGGCTGGCACCGGCATCTTTCGCAACTGCGAGCTTGTCTGCGCCGCGCGCTACGGCGATTACTTCGGCCCCGAGAACGGCACCGATTTCAACCGCGGTGAGGCCCACACCCCCTGCCGCGCCCAACACAAGAAGCTTGTCGCCAGGGTGAATGGCCCCGCGTTCCGTAAGCGCGAGGTGCGATGTGCCATAGGCGACCTGGAAGGCAGCGGCATCCACAGCGGACATGGCATCGGGCAGAGGCACGCAGAGAGATGCGTTCGCGCAGGTGTATTCGGCCAAGCCCCCTTTTCCGCCGAAGACAGCCACCCGATCGCCGAGGTCGAAGCCTTCGGTCCCATCACCCAACGCATCGACCACACCGGCCATTTCAAGCCCGAGCGTAAAGGGCGGTTCGGGGGTCTCTTGGTACTCACCCTTTATCATCAGGAGGTCTGCAAAGTTCAGCCCGCAGGCTTCCACGGCAATGCGTAGTTCCCCATTGGCGGGTTCCGGGGTGGGCAGTTCGCGCAACTTTGGCGGGTTTTTAAAGGCGACGACTTGAAGCGCTTTCATGGGATCCTCCGAATTGCGCGCAAGAAATCCCAGAGATCGCCTGAGAGCAAGCTGGACCGTACGGCAGGTGAATCGGCTGAATTCCCGAGAGATTCGCTAGAATCGCACAAATTTTATGCATTTCCAAAGTGACGCAACGTCTCTTTCCGTAACCGTGGGGTAGTATATGCCGAAATACTGACAAAACGTCAGGTTGTGCCGCCTTGCAGTCCTCGTGCTACACGAATGCTTGTTGTGGGTGAGGGTCCACGGCGACGAGGGAGTACAGTTGATGAAGCATCCGGTGGATGTACATGTGGGCAAGCGCGTCCGTCACCGCCGCTGGCTCGTTGGGATGACCCAACAGCAATTGGCGGAGAAGGTCGGGATTAAGTTCCAGCAGATCCAGAAGTACGAAACGGGCATGAATCGCGTCAGCGCGTCTCGCCTTTGGGATATCGCCGAGACCCTTGAGGTACCAGTAAGCTTTTTCTTCGAGGGCCTGGAAGGGGCCAACGAGGAAGAGGGGGGCACGGGGGGTGCCCCGTCTGACTTGTTGTCAGACAAGGAGGCGTTGGAGCTAGTACGGTCGTACTACGCTATCCCCGAGAACCAACGCCGCCGTTTGTTCGAGCTCGCTCGCGTGTTGAGTGACGTTGCCTAGTAATTGGTTCACGGTTGATGAGTACCTGGTCACCCGTACAGGTTAGTGATTGCTAAGTTACCATCGGGCTTGACCCGATATCCCCCACGCCCTAGCGATTTTCGCAAAGGGCGTGGGGTTTTCTTTTGCTCGTGGATCAAAATCTAAAGACTGAATTGAAGCGTGCGGCCCATGCCTGCGCTGACGCGGCACGCGTCGAAACGCTGCGCTATTTCCGGGCCGAGGGGTTAGCGGCGGAAAACAAGGACGCCGGCGGTTTTGATCCGGTGACGGCCGGCGATCGCGCGGCAGAAGCGGCCATGCGGCGCGTTTTGGCGGATCTACGGCCGGACGATGCCATTCTGGGCGAGGAAGAAGCCGCCAAGCCCGGCACCTCAGGGCTGACCTGGGTTCTGGACCCGATCGACGGCACGCGGGGGTTTCTTGCGGGGACGCCCACTTGGGGCGTGCTGATCGCCGTGGGCCCTGACGATGGCCCCGTCTATGGCATGATCGATCAGCCCTATATCGGCGAGCGTTTCGAGGGTGGATTTGGCCAGGCGCGGATGTCCGGGCCACAGGGCGATCGCGCCTTGTCTGTCAGCGCGACACGGGCGCTGAAAGACGCGATCCTATTCACCACTTTCCCCGAAGTCGGTACGCCGGACCAGCGACGCGCGTTCGAGGCGGTGGCCGCGCAGGCAAAGCTCACCCGGTACGGGATGGACTGCTATGGATATGCGCTGGTGGCAGGCGGCCACGCCGACCTGGTCATCGAGGCGGGGCTGAATTCCTACGATATTCAGGGGCCTATGGCCGTCGTGCAGGGTGCCGGCGGCATCGTCACAGACTGGCAGGGCGGCCCGGCCCATGAGGGCGGTACGGCCATTGCGGCGGCGACGCCAGAGCTCCATGCCGCGGCGATGGAGCTGTTGAACGGTGGGTGATCTGCTGATCACCGGGGCTGAGCGCATCGTCACGATGAATGACGGGCGCGAGGTTCTGAGCGGCGTTGATCTGCGGCTGTCGGGTGGGGTCATTGCCGATATTGGCCCGGGGTTGTCACGAGAGGGCGCTGAGGTTCTGGATGCGAAGGGATGCGTCCTGACACCCGGCCTCGTGAATACGCATCACCATCTCTACCAGACCATGACGCGAGCGGTGCCTGAGGCGCAGAATGCGAGCCTGTTTGGCTGGCTCCAGACGCTTTATCCGATTTGGGCGCGGATGGTGCCTGACGATATGTTCACCTCCACCCAGATCGGGCTGGCAGAACTGGCGCTGTCGGGCTGCACAACGTCGTCGGATCACCTCTATCTCTATCCCAACGGGTCGCGGCTCGATGATACGATCCATGCCGCGCGCGAGGTGGGACTACGATTTCACCCCACGCGCGGCGCCATGTCCATCGGTGAGAGCAATGGCGGGCTTCCGCCGGATAGTCTGGTGGAGGATGAGGGTGCGATCCTCAAGGACAGTATCCGCGTCATCGATGCATTCCATGACCCCGCGGAGGGGTCCATGTGCCGGGTCGGCGTGGCGCCCTGTTCGCCGTTCTCGGTTAGCCGCGAGCTGATGCGAGACGCGGCCCTTTTGGCGCGGGACAAGGGCGTGATGATGCACACCCATCTGGCGGAAAATAACGAGGACATCGCCTATTCGCTGGAGAAATTCGGCGTTCGGCCCGGGCAGTATGCCGAGGATTTGGGCTGGGTAGGCGATGACGTCTGGCACGCCCATTGCGTCAAGCTGGACGGCGAAGAGATCGCTCTTTTCGCACGGACATCCACGGGTGTCGCGCATTGCCCCTGT
>JBCDKE010000041.1:0-26937 GCA_038747015.1 Pseudomonadota bacterium | reverse complement strand
GTCGATTTTTTACCGTTCTTGAGACAGAGCGCATACCGGGCGCGTTTGGAAAACTGGTGGGAGCTAACGCTGCGAGCGGTTGCGCCAAGATCCTTGACGGACTGGTGTTAGATCGGCTGCGGACCAAGGCTGAAGGTAGCCAGGACCCGGACGATATGGTTAGCTTCATCAATAAGGTCCGAGTTTATGCAGAAGAGTTGCTGCGAATTATGTTGCGCGGACAAGCGCCGGAGATCTCGGGAGATACGCTTGCAAAGCTCGTCGAACGACTAGGCGCGTTACACCGGCAAGGGCAGCCGCCTTTTAGTCAAGCGCCATTCGAGAAAGTGGTGAAAGCGTTCGATGGAAGTAATCCGATTGTCAAGTTGATCCAGAAGCCTCACCACGAAGATGACGGCACGATTGGAAAGCCGGACTTCGAAAATGTCTGCGAATACTGGAAGAAGCGTATCAAGCAGCCTATTGACGATGCTTTTCAGGTAGCGGCTGACTACGCCCAACATATTGGCCCTCCTCAGGCCTACACTTGGGTAGACAATGTGGTGAACTTGCCGACGGCGAAATCGGAAAGCCTTGGGCAAGTCCAAATGATCAAGACGGGTGTCGCAGCGGCGGCAAGCACAGATGGACGCGTTGGCGATGGATTGATAAGTGTAACTGAGCAGACGATGGCCGGCGAACCGCCAGTACAGTTCCACAATCATTCAGCATTCATTCTGACAAAGCCTAATCTGACGCCAGTAGTAGAGCCTGGCGACTTATTGATCGTTCGCAATTTCGGAGAACCAAAACCAAGAAATCTAGTAGTGGCAGCCTATGGAGATGCCCTACTCGCGCGGCGCTTAAACGATGCTGAGGGCATGACCGAGTTGGCGATACTGACCGGGCAGGCACGTAATCCGTATGAGCTGCCGGATGCGGTCACGGCACCAAAGCACAGACTTGAATCAAGAAAGATTATCGGCACGCTATTCACAGGGTTTTCCTCTTTTACGACTGAGAATCCCAAAGATGAGGTCAAGCTGATCGAAGACGGTTCCGTGCTAAGTACATTTCTCTCGGGTACTTTATTGCTTGAAGTGTCGGGGCAGAGCATGGAGCCGATTGCCCTTGATGGGCAAAAGCTCATTGTCTCCGCGGTTCAATGCGACCCCGCTTCAGTCTCGGGCCTTGACGGGCGTCTTATCATTGCCGCGACTGACGCAGGTGGCGCTTACTTCAAGCGATTAAGAATGAAAGGTGAGCTGGCAATACTCGAAGCTGTAAACTCCAACTACGGCTCTGAGACAGAGTTGGTTTCATTGGAGCCTCGATCGGGGTTTGACCATCTGACTCAATTGTACGCAGTACGCGGAGTATTGTTCGAGGACCCCTGATGCACCAAGACAGCCTCGATCTAATGAAGTTAGAATTTCTTGGTTTTGCGTCACATATTCGATTGGATATCGCCAGCGATTTGCGACAACCCGAACGGCAGATAAGGGCCGATTACAGTGGTGGCCCAAATGGGCGGAGAACGGTCATTGCTGTATAGTTCCATTCAAGTCAATAAACATTTATTATTAAGTGCAACGCGTCAGTTTGACTTGATAATTTTGATAGAAATTCAGCGAAGTATAACAATTCGATAGGGATTCTATGGGGAAACCAGCAAAGGGGGGAACAAGGCGTACAATTGGCGTGGGTCGCGTACACGGCAGGCGCAGAGTTACGATGATGGTCGTCGCGAGGGTAGCAAACTGTTCGCAATCGACAGTTTCTTTCGTCCTAAACGACAACAATTCCGTCCAGATCTCAGACTAAATGCGAGAACGGGCGAAAAAAGTTGCGAGCGCACTGGGATATGATGGCGCTACAGCTGGACTCCAAGATCTTCGCAAGAGCCCGACCGAAATCATCGCGTTTGTTGCCGACAGCCTAACAACAAGTTGGGAGACGGGAATGGCATTGGAAGGGGTCCAACAAGCTGTCGCTCGTGAAGGCGTTCTGGTCCTGGCTGCGGAGACTCAGAATAACCCCACCCAGTATCCGGAAATCCTTTCATACATGCTCGCTCAGCAACCAAAAGCTCTGATCTATTGTTGTATTCATACGCGCAAGATTAAAATTCCGCCTGCACTTAGATCAGCTCAATTTCCAGTGTACCTTCTGAATTGCTACGCAGACGACGTGGCTTACCCTTCTGTTGTGCCGAGCGATGTCGCAGGCGGACACCGGGCTACACAAGTTCTCATTGATGCTGGTCACAGGCTGATCGCTACCGTTACGGGAGAGAGGCATAGGCAGGCAACGACAGATCGGTTGTCTGGCTATCGGCGTGCGCTTGCCGCCGCAGATATCCCATTTGACCCCGCACTTGTTGTTGATGGGGACTGGTCGGCGAACGCCGGTTACAGCTGTACCAAGCAACTTCTTGATATAGATCGGCCTCCAACGGCCATTTTTTGCCAGAACGACCGAATGGCGACAGGCTGCTACGAAGCGCTAAGGGAACGGAGTTACTCCATTCCAAACGATATGTCGGTGATTGGATACGATGACGTCGACATCTCTCGCCAGTTGTTTCCACAGCTGACTACCCTGATTTTGCGTCACCGGGCGATGGGCCGATGGGCAATGGAGAAGTTGTTCTAGGAGCAAGAACACCCGATCGGGGAAATTCCGATCAAAAAGCTTGAATGCGCACTCGTTGAGCGCAGTTCGGTTTCTAGGCCCCGTGCTTAGTCTGCTGAGATTATGATCTGGTACGCATTCTTCATCGGACGGTATTGGGATTTGAGCCGTCCTCATACGACGAAAGGAAATCAAAAACACTGACCAATGCTGCATGCCGCTTATTTGCATCCGCTGCACGCCGCAAATCCTGAAACCAGATAAGCCAGATCCTCCTCAAACGATTCAATTTGGTCCGAAACTGCTCTAGCCCAAATCCCCTGACGGTGGACACCCTTGGAACTGAAAGGGTGGGCCAACAGGAGGGCTTCTGTGCACCTGTGAAGCCACCAAAAAGCGCCTGTTAAAAGGGTAACGGTTAGCCTGCAATACTTCGCGGAACTTGATATCTGAATGGAGGCTGAGCGGCCGAGAGTTGTCTTTTAGCTAGGGTCCTTTTCAGCCCAGCAGATGTAAGCACAAATTTCACTGTCTTATATTGCACTCACCGCAATACATAGGGACAAGGGTTTTAAGAGGAACTCGAGTTCGTTTGGCGCACTGCTGTGTCTAACGAGTTCATGCGGCAAGCACGGTCAGGTAAAATCGGGGCCGCTATGCCGCTTTTTCTTGTAGTGGGCGAACAGCCGCGCCCTCGGCGTCGAACAAGTGCGCACGGGCAGGGTCGACACAGATCCGCAAGGCATCGCCGGTCTTTAACCCGCCATCATCAGGCAGTTTCAGCGTGATCAATCGATCGCCACATTGCGCATGGACCAGCGCGTACTCGCCCAGCTGTTCAATCAGATCGACGGTTACCGCGATTGGGCCCTTTGGATCCGGACTCATATGTTCCGGCCGAAGTCCCAGCGTCATGGGCCCGGTGCCGGTTCGGCCTGGCAAGAGAAGGCTACCGCCGCCATCCGCATCGGCAAGGGTGACGCTCAATCCTTCTGGTTCCAAATTGGCCGTCACGGGCAGGGTGTTCATCTTCGGACTTCCGATGAAACTGGCGACAAAGAGGTTTGCTGGTGTGTGATAGAGCTCTAGCGGCGTGCCGACCTGTTCGACCCGGCCTTCCCGCAGCACCACGATCCTGTCCGCCAGAGTCATCGCCTCCACCTGGTCGTGAGTGACAAAGATCATTGTGGCCTTCAGACTCTGGTGCAGCTTTGCGATCTCTAAACGCGTCTGGACCCGCAAGGCGGCATCGAGATTGGACAGCGGTTCGTCGAACAGAAAGACATCCGGTTCCCGCACAAACGCACGGCCGATAGCGACGCGCTGGCGCTGTCCGCCTGACAGGGCTTTAGGCAGGCGATCCAGATAGCTCTGGATTTGTAGCGTTTGCGCCGCGGCGCCAACCTTTTGGGCGATTGTTTCCTTGGCTGTCCTGGCCAGCCGCATGGCGAAGGACATGTTTCCGGCTACGTCCATATGCGGATACAGTGCGTAAGACTGAAAGACCATCGAGACTCCACGCTCAGCCGGGGCAATCTCGTTCATGCGCTGGCCGCCGATCTGAAGTTCGCCAGCCGAGATGTCCTCAAGTCCCGCAATCATGCGCAAAAGTGTGGATTTGCCGCAGCCGGATGGGCCGACAAAGACGATGAACTCTCCGGAACCGACCTGTAGATCCACGCCATAGATGACCTCCACCGAGCCATAGGATTTGCGCAGCCCTTTCAACGTTACCTCGGTCATCGGGCCGTCCTCCACTTCTTCAGCATTTCTTTGTTGAGCATCATCGGTATGAACACACCGCCGACGACCGGCCGGGCGAGAAAGCCCCTGCCGCGGGCCAGGCCGCCGGTTTCAGCCTCATACCAGTCGGAAAGCGGAACCCGATCTGGCGTCTCATCAAGCCACGCATTGATCCGGGCCAAGATCACGTCGAGGTCTACACGCTTGCCGGTCAGCGTCGCTGCCCAGACGAGCCAATCAAGTTTCGTGTGGTTCGCAACCGAAGAAAGAGGCACCCCATAGGGGCGCATTTCTGCGTGATACTTTTCCATCTCGCCCTCCGCGACTTTTGGCGAAAACAGATCAAGGCCAAGGAAGCGATCCCAGACGAGGTTGTATTTGAGGCTCCAGCTGCCGGGTCGATCGAATGTCTGACGCCGGTGCGGGCCATCGGTTTCAGCGGACAGCCAGGCCTCGGCCCCGGCCTTTGCTGCCACGTCGAATCGCGTGCCGTCTTCGCCTAGCCGTTCCGCCAGGGCGGCGGCGGCGCCCAGACCCAGAATGGCCTTCAGCGACAAGTTGACGTTGTGGGCCATGTGCCCGTCGAAATCGTCGGTACACAGCTGTTCGCCCGGGTCATGCCCCTGTTCCACAAGATAGTCGGCCCAGCGGGCAAGAACCGGCCAGTCGCCGCGCAGCGCCTCGGCCATGCCGGTGACCTGTGCGTAGGCCGCGGCCAGGATCAGCATGTTGCCGCATTCCTCAAACGGCATCTGGTCTGCTTCATCGGTTTCTCCGCCGCCATAAACCTGTCCGTTGGCGATGGGATACCGTCCGATGTCATGGGGGGCGAAGGCGAAGGGCCATTTTGGGCCGGCTGCGTAGTCGAGGATGAAGCGAAGCTGCGCCATCAACAGGTCGGGGTTGAACAACAGGAAGAACGGCGCGCTGGGATAAGTGAGATCCACCGTGCCGAGGCAGCCGTTGGACGAATTTTCCTTGCTGAAATGAAGGAGTGTGCCGTCCTGGTCGGCCACCAGCCCGTGCCCCCCCAGGCATTGCCGAAAGGCCAGGCTACCAAGCCGAGCAAACGGTGCGCCGCCGACCCGGGTCATGTCCTGGGTCAAATCGGCATCAAAGGCGGCGCATCGCTTCATGACGGCGGCCTGTTCAGTCCAGCCCCGGGCGATCATCGCGATGGCGGTGCCGTCCTTGCGATACCAAAGCGGCCGAAGCCGGCGGTGATGGTATTCTATTTGCCAGACATGGTCATAGGCCAGAGCCGCATGCCAGACCGCGGGCGCCTCAGCGACTTCTCCAAGGGTCCGGGACAGGGCCAGCATGACCATGGGCTGGCGGTTGGCGCTCTGCCCGTGGATGGTTTGACCCTCCCCACCCGAGGCCGGTGTTGGCATTGGCAGGGGGGCCCGCGACCCGATACCGTCCTCGTCCGATAGGCAGCCGTTCTCGGCGAAGTGATCCCTTAGCGCCCGCGCCTCGCCAATGGCCGAGGTGGACGGCGCTTCGGGGTCAGGCGACAGGTGCAGATAGCCCCAGTCGGTAAAACAATGATCCCCGGTGCGGCCCAGCACATCTTGATCCGCAGTCCCGGTCCAGAGTGAATGAACGGCCCCATGCCGGTGCCGCCCCCAGATCACCGGGGACTCGGTCCGGTCGGTGGTGATGGTGGCCGACGCATCAAGGTAGAGCGCAACCGCGTGGGTGGCCCCGTCCGTTGCCGCGACCTCAAAAGTCAGATAGGTCAGCGGCCGGGCCATCAGGTCGATATCCCCCGGCAATGCGGGGGTGGTAAAGGTCAATGACAGTGATATGCCCGCGCCGCCAAAACGGTAGATCGTCCGTGTCGGCGTGACCTCCACCGCGTTCTGTGGCAGGGCCGGTCGATGATCCGCCATCCTTGTGTCGGGGCCCATCACTCGATAGGCCCGGCCGTCGACCCGGATCAGCGCAGACAGGACCTGTGGCCGCCCGGTCCAATGGGTTGTCCAGGCGTCTGTCAGCTCTTCGGTGCGCGACCAGATGGAAAAGAACGGGTCATGCACAACCAGGGGATATGCCGGCGCGCGCGTCATTCTGCGGCCGTCTGACCATCGCAGACGCGGGGCGGCTGGGCCGAAAAGATCTCTGAATAGGTTTCGATGGGCAGCTTGGGCCGACGGTCATAGGTTAGAACGCCGTTCTGTTCCTGCTCCACATCGGTCAACTGGGTATAGCACCAGCCACGCATATGCGGGATCGCATTGACCGCGGCAACCTGGGCCCGAATTCGGGCTTCGAAATCGGCGGCATCCACTGGCGCCGCGCCATAGCCCCAGGCATCACCTTCCTCGCGCCGTTCCTTGGCGCCAGCGTTGTCGGCAAAATTCGTGGCCGCGTCCAAATCGAAGGCCGCGCCGCCGAATTCGTCCAAGATGTAGGGCTGGCCCGCGTATGGCGGCTCGCTCTGCGGGGCATCGCGATAGACATCCGGATAGGGTGCCATCTGCGCGGTGAGCTTCTGCGGATCCTGCTCATAGCTGTGGACAGTCCACAGATCGGTGTCTCGATGCACCCACCCGCTGGCATCATTCACGGGTCGAGAAGGATCTATGGCGCGGGTGATGGCGGCCAGCCGCTCAATCAGGCGCAGGTGTGGTTCTTCGATGGGCTCCTTCCGGCCCTTGCCCCAGCCGCTTTCATTGTGCGGTGACCAAGCGATGATCGAGGGATGATTGCGGCATTGGCGGAGGATCTGGGCCCATTCCTCGATCAGGTTGCCGTTGGCCTCTTCCTCTTCCGGCTCGGCACCCCAGGACGGGCATTCCCCCCAGGTCAGATAGCCAAGCTTGTCAGCGTGGTAATGCCACCGCGGTTCGAAAACTTTCTGGTGTAAACGCGCGCCGTTGAAACCCATCGACATGGCCAGCTTGATATCCGCAGCCAGTCCTGCGTCGGTCGGCGCGGTCCAGATCCCATCGGGATAGAAGCCCTGGTCCAAGACGAAGCGGTGATAGATCTCCTCGCCATTGAGGTAGACCCGATCACCGGCAACGGTGACGTCGCGAAGCCCGCAATAGGATTGAACCCGGTCAATCACCTTGGTCCCGTCGCGGATTTCCAACTTAAGATCGTAGAGCGTCGGGCTGCCGGGGGCCCAGGGCCGCGGCTCCGGCACGGTCATGACCAGTGGCTGGCCGTTTCGCAGTGGGCTTTCGGCGGAGGCCACCTCTGCACCATCCAGCTCGGCGGTTGCATGAAACGTCAGGCCGTGTTGTGCGATCCGCGCCTCCGGCGTCAGCACAATCCGACCTGATGAATCCGTTAGGGTGGCAATATTGGTCAGGTGGCTGTCGCCGGCTGCCTCAAGCCAAACGCTTTGCCAGATCCCTGTTGTGCGGGTGTAGTAACAACCCCAAGAGTGCGGCCGGCGGCTCTGTTTGCCTGCCGGTTGCATGCCGGAGCGCAGGTTATCAGTCGCGTGAACGACAAGACGGCAACGCCCGTCCGGGAAATGATCGGTCAGGTCGAGCGTGAACAGGGTCGACCCGCCCCGATGACAGCCAATCGGCTCACCATTGGCATAGATTTGGGCCTGCCAGTCGACGGCACCGAAATGGATAAGCACCCGCGATCCGTCCCAACCGTCGGGCAGATCGATATCGCGGGCATACCAGACGCTTTCCATGAAATCCGTCTTGCCGATGCCAGAAAGCTGGCTTTCCGGCGCGAACGGCACGGTGATCTGCCGGTCGAACCCGGCACCTTCTCGGCGATCTTCCGAGGCACCTTCCGGGTCGATGATGAAGTCCCATTGACCGTTCAGCGTCTGCCAGCGAGAGCGCCAAAACTGGGGCCGGGGCAACTCGGCACGGGGGATAGGGTTGTGAGGCATCAGAGCAGTTTCATCGCTAGCAAGGGGAAAGGGAGGCTCCGGCGCAAACAAAAGTGCGCCGGAGCCGAGTTGGGAGGAACTGCCTAGAGGAGATCCTCGATATCCAGCTGAGCGTCCGAGAGGGCGTTCTCGAGCGATTTCTCTCCCATCCAGAAGGCGAGAAGTTCGCGGGTCAGCGTGTCTTGGATCGCGCCGTAGCGGACCGACGGCGGAATATCGCGGCTGTTCGCGGCGGTTTCCGCATAGTTGGCCCGGTGCGGCAGGTTGTTATAGGCATCGCTCTCTAAAACGGAGCTGCGCACCGCCATGTGCCCGGTTTTGGCCCAGCTGGCATTGTTCTCGTTGATATGCGCAAGCAGCTGCAACGCGGCCTGGAATTTCTCCGGATCGTTTTCTTTCAGCGCGGCCGGGATCGCCCACATGTGCGTGTCAGCCCAAACGGCAGGCTGGCTGAACAGCGTGGGGAAGTCGGTGACGTGGTAATTGGCCAGAGGCACGCTCTTGTCCGAGGCCTGGGAATCGTAGAAATCGACAACCCAGGTGCCGTTGACGAGGACCGCAACCTCACCGTCCAGGAAGGCCTGTTGTGCATTGGCGTAATCGTTCTGCACGTTGACATGGCCCTCTTGGATCAGCGTATCGATCAGCTTGGCCGCCTCCATCATTTCCGGGCTCTCGATATCGGCGCTATCGGCTTCGATCACGCTTGCCCCTTGCTGCATGGCAAAGGCAATGGCGGTGCGCATGCCAAAGACACCGGCCTGGAATTGCTGGGCGAGGTAGTCCTTACCGGTTGCTGCCTCAACGGCGTCGGCTTGGGCCATCAATTCCTCAACCGAGGTCGGTACGACCGGGTTGCCGCCATCGTCCAAAAGGCCCGCCTCGGCCATGATGTCGGTGTTGACGTGCCAAAGCAGGGCATGGAAATCCATCGGCACCGCATAGATCTGGCCATCGAAGCTGACCGCCTCCAGAGCCGCCGGATCCCAGTCGGCGGTATCGATGCCGGCACCGGCCAATTCATCCTCTGTTAGTGGCGCGATGGCACCAAGAGAGGCGAATTCCATCACCCGGTGGCGGTGCATGACATGCACGTCCGGGGCATTGCCGCCGGCATAGGCCGCTTTGATCTGGTCGTAATAGTTGTTCCACTCGGTGGGCAGGGTTTCGACGGTGATGCCGTTGTCGGCGGCGGAGAAGCCATTGATGATCGACGTGATGATGCAGGCCTCACCGACTTCGACCGTTGGATCGTTGCCTGCGGCTTCGCAATTTCCGAAGAACCGCCCAAGGACCAGCTCGGTATCCGCCATGGCTGGCGCTGCCTGGGTAATCACAGCTGCGGCGCCCGCGGCCATCAGTAAGTATTTCATCGGTCTTTCCTCCCTTCGGGTTCTGGATTTGGGTTGGTCGTGGCCGGGCACACTCATTTCGTGGGCCCCATCGCGATCCCGCGGATCACGAAACGCTGAAAAATGATGAAAAGGGCGATCACCGGCAGGCTGGCCATGACGCCGGAGGCCATGAGCCGGCCGAGGCCTTCGGTCTGGGCAAAGTTCGACTGGATCGAGCCCAGGCCGACAGTGATCGTGTACATTTCCTGCCGCTGGGCGGACACAAGCGGCCAGAGATAGTCGTTCCAGGCATAGAGGAACGTGATGATCGCCAACGTGGTGATTGCCGGGATTGACAGCGGCAGCATGATCCGGGTGAAAATCGCCCAGCGCCCCGCCCCGTCGAGCACGGCGGCTTCCTCCACCTCCTCGGGGATGGAGCGGAAGAACTGCATCATCAGGAAGACACCAAGCGGCACCGCCAGCCGGGGGATGATCATCGCGGTGTAGGTGTTATGCAGATCCCAATCGGCGAACATTGTGTAGAGCGGAATGAAGATCACCTGCTCTGGCACCATCAGCCCGCCAAGGATCAGCACAAAGACCAGTCCCCGCCCCCGGAACGGAATACGCGCCAGCGCGTAACCGGCCGTGGTGGACAGGACGAGCGTGACGGCCGTCATGCCGGTGGCCACGACCAAGCTGTTGAAGAACCAGCGCGGTGTATTCCCCAGGCTCAGAAGATTGACGTAGTTCTCAATCGTGAACGGATAGGGGATCAGGCCGAAGCCGGTATAGGTCGTGGTGCGGGCCAAAATCTCATTCGGCTGCAGCGACAAAGACAACATCCACAGGGTCGGAATCGACCATAGGAAGGCGGCGATGCCAAGGCCACCGACTAAGGTCCAGTATTGCCGTCGGTTCCTCATTGCCTCAGTCCTCCACCCGGCTGATGCGCAATTGCAAAAGGGCGAAGATCATCATGATGACAAACAGGAACATCGACATGGCCGCCGCTTCGCCCAGCTCACTGTCGCGGAACCCGGCCTGGTAGATGTGCCGGACGACGGTCTGAGTGGCATCGTTGGGTCCACCCTGGGTCATCAGGTGCGATTGGCCGAATACTTGGAAATGCGCGATGGTCTGAAGCACGACCACTAGCGTTGTGGTTCGGGTCAGTCCCGGCAGCGTGATATGCCGGAAAAGGGCCCACCCTCCGGCACCGTCAAGCCGCGCCGCCTCATAGCGTTCTGAGGGAATACCTTGAAGGCCGGCTAGGAAAAGCACCATCGCGATGCCCATGGACCACCAGACCGTGGCGATGACGATGGAGACCATCGCCAGGTCTGGGTTGGTCAGCCAAACGATGGGCTCTGCCCCCAGCCTCTCGGTCACCTCCGCCAGGAGGCCCCTTTGGGAGTTGAACAAGAAAGCCCAGATCAGCGTGACGACCGAGACGGACAGAACGTGACTGAGAAAGAAGACGGTCCTGTAGACCGTCATCATCCGCGTTTCGCGATTGAGAGCGATCGCCAGCGCAAGGCCGATAGCCGTGACCCCGGGCACGGTAAGAATGACAAAAACGAAGGTGTTGCTTACGGCCGGCCAGAACCGCCGATCATACCAGCGCCCACCTTCGCCGGGATGAAAGCCCAGTAGGACCCAGACCACGGTAACGCCAATGCCGATGACGAAAGCCATTCGCCGCGTGATCTGTCCCTTCATCGCCATGTAGGCGGCGGCGCAGCCCGTCAAAAGGACGATGAGCCGGGGCATCCAGGCCGCGGTCAAGTCCCAGGTCATATCTCGTCCCCAGAGGAACCGGACGTAGTTCTTGATACCGACGAATTCCTTCGCGTCCGGGTTGAACGCGACAGCCATAAGGTTCCAGTTATGCAGGCTGATCCAGACGCCCTTGAGGAAGGGATAAACCAAGAAAACGATGTAAACCGCCAGAAACGGCGCCAGGAACAGGTAGCCGTCCACCACGTCCTTGTGCCGGCGGTAGAAAGACATCCGATGCGGTGCAGACGTGACGGTGCCGGCGTCGGTTATCGAGGTCATGCCGCGGCCCCCGCTCGCCAACACGTGCTGGCCGCGCCTTTTTCGGTGTGACGGATCACACACGTCCTCCCTTCTGTTGCGCCTTATGCGCCACCGACTATCGCTCGACAGGTGATGACAGCGCTTTCATGAAAGGCCTTTCATAACGACTTGAGTTGAACTGTGAGTCAAGGCAGATTTCGCTCTGACCGGATTAAAGCGGTGGCAAGGGTCGGCGGTCCGGCTGTGGCCGCTGGGGGCAGAGGGAAAGGTTAGTCATGGATGAGGCAAGCAAGACGCCGCGGGGACGCCGCCCGACCATTGCGGATGTCGCCCGCCTTTCCGGCGTTGCCCCCGTGACCGTCTCCCGTGCGCTGAACTTACCCGACCTGGTCAATGGCGAAACCCGGCAACGGGTTTTCGATGCGGTTTCTCAGCTGGGTTATCAGGCCAATACGGCAGCCCGGGTCCTGGCCGGCAGCCGGTGGGGCACCGTGGGCGTCCAGGTCCCATCCCTTGATCACATCATGCTGCGCCATCAGCTTCAGACCTTCGAGGCTGAGCTTCGCGCTCGCAACATCTCCCTGTTGATCTCGGCCTCCAACTATGACGCCGTTGCCGAAAAAGAGGTGATCGAGGCCTTTCTGGCCCGTGGCGTTGATGCGATCCTTCTGACCCACCTCGAAGAGCCGGACCAGATCTATGATCTGATGGAGGCGCGCGGCGTTCCGACGGTGATGATGGCAAGCCCGGGGACACCACGGGCCATCCGCAAGATCGGTTATGACGATGCGGCGGCGATGGGGGAAGTGGCCGATCACCTTGTCGGTTTGGGTCACCGCCGGATCTCAATGCTGGGCGACAGCCGCGCACAGCTGAATGGCGCCGCACGAGTCAATGGCCTTGCCGCAAGGCTCCGCCACCATGGGCTGGATCTGCCTGACCACCGCGTGATCCGCTGCGGCCATGAAGAGGCAGAGGCGAAGGCTGGGTTCGATGGGTTGATGGATGTACCGGTGCCGCCGACTGCCATGGTGTGCGGCAACGATGCCCTGGCGCTGTCGGCCCTCGCCCGGGCACAGGAGAGGGGCATCGCCGTCCCGCGTCAGCTTTCCGTCACCGGCTTTGACGGAATCGAAGTGACCGGCCACCCGTTAATCTCGCTCAGTACTATCCGGGCGCCATGGCGACGTCTGGGCAGTGGCGCCGCCGTTATGCTGCTAGACGCCATCGAGGACAACACGCCTCAAAATGTGACGCTGCCTGTCGAATTCATTGCCCGTGGGTCAACCGCGCCACCACCAGCAGAATAGTCAGAAGGCGTAACACCCTGACGCGCCGGATTGGTATCGCCGTGGCCAGGTCCAGCCGAACGCGAGTTGCCCACACATGCTTTGGCAACAAAGGTCTTTTCTGACCAATGATGCGGCCATCGTTCCAGGCTTTCTTTGAAGGGATTACCATCGGTAGATTTGAAATGGACATAGCGGTTCCTTTGAACGGATCCCTCCACGCCGCATCACTCCAGACATTAGAGCAACCTGATATGCCGCATCTGTGCCGATACCGGTTTGACTGTTTTGAGCCGAGAGGCAGCTAATGCTGTGCAGTGCACGAATGGCCGCTTCGGCTAAGCCTTTTCAGCGGGCATGAAGCTCTGGTAAGGAGCATCGGAGAAGCGAACTCTATGCGAAAACCTGTTTAATACGGTCCAGTGCAAGTCGGAGTTCGGGCTGCGCGCGCCTGTCGGCATGTGTGACAAGCCACTGTTCGTGGCCAAGTTCAGGAACCGTATTGCCGACACGCCTCAGTTCGGTGCGTGTATTGCCAAGGAAGTCTGGCAACATCAAACGCCCGTGTCCTGAGAGCGCGAGGTCGAGGGCCACTCGAGGTGCATCCGTCTGTATCACGGCGTCACGAGCTGCGCGTTCATTGACCCATCGTGCGGATGGCGTGTCAGTTGCCACCACGATCCACCGGTCGCAGGCTCCGTCTGCCGCGTAAGGAGCGAAGTTGACGTTGCGCAGCTTGCGACCGGCAAGCCCGGCCTCGATGGGCCTGCGGGCGCGAAATCCGATGTCAGCTTCGCGGCGTGCGATGGACAGGACCTTGTCGCCCGAAAGTAGCCTCAGGCGGAATTCGGGCGGATCGCCCACAATCGCCGCAGCGTGCGGCGCTAACGCCATCATAGTGAACGTGCCGGCCGTAATGCGCACCAAGGGCAAAGCTTCGCCCGGAGAAGGTTGAGTGGCACGCAAGATGTTGGCCTCGATCACGGTGAGATCATCCAATAAGCGCAGACCACCCTCGGTCAGGTCGTAGCCGTGGGTGCGTCGGTGAAAAAGGTCGCGCCCCAGTGCCCTCTCGAGAGCACGCATGCGGCGGCCGAGAGTGGGACCACTTACCTCCAAGCGACGCGCTGCCCCAGCCAGCCCACCAGCGCGAGCGACGGCGAGGAATGCAGCGAGGTCGTTCCATGAGGCGGTCCCAAGGCTGGTTGCAGTTCCAACGTTTTTCGATTCATTCATGAACTGATCCGTTCAGCATTGAGTGTTTTGTGAACACTGTCCGCTGAGTACGTTGAGGTCAACTGGACGGACTCGCCCCATGCCTCGCTACCTTCCTTTCCTCATCCTCCTTTTCACAGGGACGCTCTCGATTTCGATGGTCGTGCCGTTCATGGGCTTCTTCCTCGTTGAGGGACTGGGGTTCGATCCGTGGGTCATCAGTGTTTACGCGGGTGCAGTCGCGGTAATCGTAGTGGTGCTGAACAAGGGTTTCGCCAAGGCGATGGATGCCGGAGTGCCCGCCTTTCGGATGGTCGGCGTTGCAGCTGTCGGATCACTCGTCGCCGCGGCGTCGCTGGCAGCAGCGCCGATCCTTCCTGTCGTTCTGTCACTAGGCGTTCTCGGGTTCGGAGCCGGGTCCAGTGCATTGTCGACTATGTTCTCGCTCGGGACCGTCGTCGCTGGTCGCAGCGGTCTCAAAGCAACGACTTTTAATGCCTACATGCGAGCGACAACCTCGACGGCCTGGATGATCGGCCCTGCGGCCTCGTTTTTGATCGCTGACTGGTTCGCGGCAACGGTGGTGTTCGACGCCGTCGCCGTCGTGGTGCTTGTGTGGATAGCGCTCTGGTTGACGGTTACGCCGCGTGGCGCGTCGCCAGCACGGAAAACCGCAGGTATGGACAAGAAAGACGCCGCCGCCGTCTCCCAAGCAAGCATTTCTGATATGGCTCTCTGGATCGCAGGTGGGTTCATCGGCTGCCTCGCCGCGGCGCACTTTCTGACCTTTACGGCACTGCCGCTCTTTTTCGTGCGCGAGGTCGGGCTTCCAGGCTACGCGCCTGGGAACGCCTTTTCGGTGAAGACCGCCGTCGAAATCGTCGCCATAGCATGCACGCCGACTTTGATAGCTCGCTTCGGCATTCGTCAGTCATTGACGGGGACAGCCGTTCTTGCTGTCGGGGCCATCCTTTACCTGGCTTCTGTCGAAACCTATGGGCAGATGATTGTAGGTGCCGCACTGGAAGGGCTTTACTATGGTCTCTTCTCAACCCTTGCGATCGGCTGGGTTCAATCCCTTGCTCCAGAGCGTCCGGCACAGGCGACAGCCGTTTACTGGAACGCGACGATGACCACGAGCGTTCTCGCCGGCCCTGCTGCTGGACTGATCGCACAAGGATACGATTTCCGCTCTGCCGTCCTTGCAGGCGCAGGACTTGCTGCGATCGCACTTGCCATCATAGCTGTGGGCGGTCGGCATCGCGCGATTATTGCAATTGAGAGAATTAGGACCTCTGACCAAGCAAATTAGCCTGGGACGCCAGCGCAAAAGCAGATCTTCGGCTCCAAATTCGGAATTGCAGGTTGGTCCCCCATTGCTGAAGTCGGTGCCTAGTGCAGCGAAAGTCCGCCCCCCGCCCTTAGACTCGATATTCGCTCCTGGCCCTTCGCGGACATTTGGTCACATTCTAAATGCTGCGACACAGCACGTCGAACAGGACTTTCGCTACGTTCGCCAACGCCGGCACTTAGCTGACACTTGCTGTCCGCGCGCCCTCCTCAGGCGCTTAGGCCGGACGCGCAGGCGCGAAAGTCACGGACGGCCGGGCCAGCTCCGTCAAGTCGCACGGCGACAGCCCGGTCATTGAGCAGCGCAGTAGCCGTGTGGTTGAACTCAAGCCCGTTGAGAACATTGCCGAACCCGCTGTCGGTGACCGTCACCGTTGAGCCATCACTCGACATCACATGCCGGTTGGTTGTGATCGTATTGCCGTATGGCCCATCAAAACGAATGGCGAAGACCGAGCCTTGCGACCAAGGGCGGTCCGGCGTGATGGCAATTGAATATTCCAAGATCTCTGGATCGTAGGTTACGCGGACAGAGGCGTTCTCACCGTCGTAGACCAGCTCGCAGACACGACCTGATTTAGCTTCCCAGGCCAGCGCTGGCGCAGTTGTTAGCAGAAGAACGATAAGGGTACGGACCATTCACGTATGGTTATCAGATTGCGAGGCCCTGTGGGTCGGAATTCAATGAAACGGGCTACATCTGAAACGAATGGAGCCAAAGCCTTTCGAGTAGAGGGCCTGCCCATTGCCGAACTTGCGTGCGGAGGACATGCGCTGAGGTGCGGTTCCTCAAAAGCAGCCAATAGGAAAGGTCATCAATTTGACCGGTGATTGACCCTGAGCATCGCCATTGAATTATCTCACGACATTTTCTCGGTTCGACGCCACGCCTCCTTCGGCTAGAGCGCACGCACCGTCACGCCAATAACTCCGGAACACGCAGATACAATCTAGAGACCCGTTAAACCGGGTTGAAGCACGTCGCCGACCCGGCGCAGAGAATACTCATTAGATCTGCCAAAAACCTCGGGTTTATCGACGTGTCTGACCAATCGCGCTGACGCCGATTGCTGCGAGTATGACAAGACCTGTTGTCAGGTCACGGAAGAACGGATCAGCGTTCAAAATGTTGAACCCGTTGTTGATCAGCGCCAACAAAAACACGCCCGCGAGTGACCGCCAGACCGCACCTTGTCCCCCATAGATACTTGTCCCGCCTAGGATAACTGCGGCAATGGCTTGAAGCTCCATCCCCTGACCTGCCGAGGCTTGGCCAAGCGCCACGCGGCTTGTTGTGATGATGGAGGCGAGCCCAGCTGCGAAACCCGCGATGGCGAAGGTTGCGACCTTGATCCGGTCGGTGCGGATTCCGGAGAGGATCGCTGCTTCCTCATTGCCGCCGACGGAAAAGACGCGGCGCCCAAAGGTCGTCCGCGTCAGCAGGAAGGTCAGCAAGAGTGCGAAGATCACCATGATCCATATCGAGTTGAACACACCCAGAAAACGCCCGCGCCCCAGCCAGATAAACTCGTCAATCCGGGCAGAGATCAGTCGGCCGTCGGAGATCACGACCGCTATGCCTTTGAAAATCAGGCTTGTGGCAATGGTCGCTAGGAAGGAATGCACATTGAGCCGCGTGATCGCGATACCGTTGATGATGCCAAACGCGAGCCCAATGAATGGCGCAAGAAAGAGCCCCAAATATGGGTCAACCGTCACGGCGATCCAAGCCGAAGACACGGACCCCATCGCAAAAATTGCCCCAACAGACAGATCGAAGCCACCGGCGATGATCACTAGCGTCATCGCGGCGGCCATGATCGCGAGGGGAGCGTTTTGGTTGAGGATATTTAGAAGGTTACGCCCCGTCAGGAAGCTGTCCGACAGCAAGGCCAAAACGACCATTAGCGCGACGATCAGGACCAGGACGGCATAAGACTGCGCGAACCGGAAAATCTGGGCTTGGATCACGCGGTGCGCTCCTGCAAAGACTGATGTCGGAACAGAGCGTGCATAATTTCCGCCTCGCACGCCTCATCGGGGTTGATCTCTTCGATGAGCGACCCTCGGTCGACGAGGTAGGCGCGGTGAGCAAGGCCCAATACTTCTTCGATCTCCGATGAAATCAAAAGCACGCCGGCGCCCGAGGCGGCGAGAGCGGCGATCGCCCGGTGGATCGCCTCGCGGGCACCGACATCGACGCCGCGTGAGGGCTCATCCAGTACCACGATGCGCGGGTCGCCTTGAAGCCATTTGGCGAGCAAGACTTTCTGCTGGTTGCCGCCCGAATAGCGCGATACGTCGCCGTCCACGGCGCTCGGACGGACGTTGAACCGCTCTATGGCGGCTTGGGTTTGCGAGCGCTCGCAGCCTTGGGCCATGACACCAGATTGGGAAAAGCGTCGGAGATGCGGAAGAGTGATGTTGGGCCGGACGGGCAGCGTCATCACGAGCCCCTCGTTACGCCGGTCCTCAGGCACCATCACAAGACCCGCCGCAGTTGCGCTCGCGATGTCGCGCGGGACAGGCACGCCGTCAAGCAGCACGTCGCCCGCCACAGGGTCGGCGCCAACAATGGCACGCGCAATCTCGGTCCGGCCCGACCCGACAAGGCCGATGAGACCGACAATCTCGCCGACGCCGACGGTGAGACTTCGCACGGAAACGCCCGCGCCCTTGAGGTTGCGGACTTCAAAGAGGGGTTTGATCTCCCGGGGGCGGACTTTTGCAGGAAAGGGCGTTTCCGCCTTGTCGCCGCCGAGCATATCACTGACCAGATCGCCTTTGGTAAGCCCTTTGGCGCCGCGCGTTCGCACAAGTTCCCCATCGCGCAGCACGGTGACGGTGTCGCAGGTCTCAAGGATATGGTCGAGGAAATGGGTGACGTAGATGACTGTCCGCCCTTCGTCGCGCAGGCGCTCCATGATCCGGTGCAACTGCGCTACCTCGGCATTCGATAGGGACGAGGTCGGCTCGTCCATCACGATCACGCGCGCCTCCCGGGCGAGTGCGCGCAGGATCTCAATCTTTTGCTGATCGGCAATGGACAGGTCCGCCGTCACGGCATTGGGGTCGAGCGACAGCCCGCTCGTCTCCATCAGCGCCTCCAGCCGCGCGGCCTCGTTTCGGCGCAAGACCCCAAAGCGGTGCTCTTCAAGCCCCATGAAGACGTTCTGCGCTACGGTGAGGTAGGGGACGAGTTGCAGCTCTTGGTGCATGATCGCCACGCCGTGCGCGAGCGCACTTGGCGGGTCCCAACGCACGACGGCTTTTCCAAAGACCGACAGCGTGCCCGCGCTGGCGCGGTAGTAGCCTCCTAGCACCTTGCCAAGCGTGGACTTACCCGCGCCGTTCTCTCCAATCAGACCGTGGATCGAGCCCGAAGCAATCTCGACATCGACCGATGACAGCACCTCGACGTCGCCGAACCGGACAGTCATGCCCCGCGCAGAGAGCGCGACCGTCATCGCGGGGCCGAAGCCGCTTCGTCTACCTGCCCGTCCACGGAGACCGCAACGCCGTAGTCGCGCAAGGCGGCCTCAGGCGACAGGTAGCCCTTGACGACATCGCGCGCGACATCGTCGAAGGCCCGCTTCATCGGATCGCCATTGCCGCCTCCGCCGCCCGTCTTGGTCTCAACCACCGTGCCTGCCGCAATCGGGCTGGCGCGCATCTTCAAAAGCCTGTCCACCTGGCCATCCGGCCGAGTGACAGAGACCTCTGGCCCTGCACCATCACCGCCCCCGTTTAGCCCCCAGGCCGGGGTGCGCGATCGTTCGAACCAGATAGCGCCAAAGCAATCCTCCAGCATTTTATAGCGCCGCACGACGCCGCAGCCGCCCCGGCGATTGCCAGGCCCACCGCTGTCAGGGCGGATCGAGAACTCCTCCAGCCGGATCGGGAACTTCGTCTCCATCACCTCGCCGGGGATGTTACGGAAGCCGCCATTGACGAGGTTGATCAGCGCATTCTCTCCATCGCTGTCGGCGCGTCCGCCCCAGCCGCCGGCGGTGGGCTCAAGCGACATCCATTGCCCGCGCTTTTCATCGACCGAGAAGAAGCCTGCGACCATGGAGTCGCCGTAATGCGCGGCAGTGGACCGCTCTGGCATTGCCTCGCTCAGGCAAGAGATGAAAAGATCTGCAAGGAGTCCCAGTCCGGTGAAATACCACTCGCAGGCTGCGGGCTCCTGGGCGTTGAAGAGGCACTCATCGGGGAACTTGATACGCATCGTCTCAAACGAGCCGCCAGTGATCGCACGATCTGGGCTAATCATTGTTTTGTAGGCGAGCCGCAAAAGGCTTGCCGTTTGGCTCGCCCCGCAATTGACCGATCCGGGGACCGGGCCGGAGGTGCCGCCCAGGTCGACGATTAGCTCCTCCCCCTTGATCGTCAGCGTCAGCGCGACCTTGATCGGTGTGTCGCCCACGCCGTCGTCATCGAGATAGCCGTGTCGCGACCACGACCCGTCCGGAATGGCAGATATAGCCGCACGGTCCATGCGGCGTGCCTGGTCAAAGATATCCTGGCAGGAGGCACGGTAGGTCTCGGCGCCGATCCGGTCGAGAAGCTGCGCAAGGCGCCGCTCTCCGGTCCGGATGGCCGCGATCTGCGCGCCGAGATCGCCGATGGTCGCGTCCTTGAACCGTGTGTTTAGGCGGAAATGGTCATACCATTCGCGGATTGGATTGCCCTGGCTCATGATCCGCGTCGGCCCGAGGCGCAGCCCCTCTTGGAAGATGTTCTGCGAGCCCATGACCGAGCCGGGATCCATCCCGCCTATATCGTTCCAATGGGCCCGCGCCGCGCCAAAGCCCACCAGTTCCCCATCAAAGAAAATCGGCCCCACAGCGGTGACATCATGCAGATGCGTGCCCTGCATGTAGCTGTCATTCATTACGAAGATATCGCCTTCGTGAATATCGTCGCCGTAATAGTCCTTCACACAGTGCACGCAAACGTCGATGGCCCCGATGAAAAGCGGCACGCCGGTGGATTGGCCCAGCATATTGCCATGCTCATCCATCAGCGCTACAGCGCTGTCCTTACCCTCATAAATCACCGCCGAATGTGCGGAGCGCCAGAGCGACGCGTTCATGTCCTCAGCGCAGGAGATGACGAAGTTGCGCACGACTTCTGTGGTAATCGGATCCGCTTGGGTCATGTTTCGCCCGCTTTGGTCAGAGACATGTGCCCGCCGGCGATGATGTCGGCGCGCCAGCCTGGTGGCAGAAGGGTGGTGGCGGTCTCTTCTTCGATGATCGCCGGACCGCTGACGGGTGTGCCCGGTGCCATCCCGTTGCGGTCAAGGATCTGGGTGTCTTGCGCGGTGCCATCAAAAAAGACGTCGCGGGTGCGGGTGGGTTTAGGCATGCCGGGCGCGGGCGGCGCATTCTCCGGGCGGGGTAGATGGCCCAGCGCGGCAAGGCGGATATTCGCCATCTCCACCCGGTTTTCAGGGCTGTTATGGCCGTATTGCCGCTCGTAAGCCGCATCAAAACTGGCGCGCACAGCTTCCATGTTAATGGGGCCGTCCGGCAACGGGATCGTCAGCACGTATTCCTGTCCGTAGTAGCGGAAATCGATGGCCCGTTCGAAACTGATATCCCCCTCCGCGATACCTTCGCCCAAAAGATAACCGCGCCCCTCCGCCGCGAGCCCGTCAAAGGCGGCCTCCAGCCGTTGAAGCTCCATGAGGTCCCAAAAGCTGTAGAGCGTTTCTTTGAAGTCGTGACGCACATCCGTTTGCAGCATGCCCCATGCGGAGAAAGCGCCGGGATGGACGGGGATGATAACCTCGGCGATGCGCAGCTCTTCAGCCAAGGCCACGGCCTGAGCCGGACCAGCGCCGCCAAAGGCCACAAGCACGAAGTCCCGCGGGTCGATGCCGCGCTGGATGGTGATGGTGCGGATTGCGTCAGCCATCTTGGCGTTGACGATGTCGATGACGCCCTGGGCCATGGCCTCGGCACTCATCCCAAAGCTTTCGCCCATCCGGGCCAGTTCCCGTGCCGCACTATCGCTGTCGAGCGCCATTGTCCCGCCTGCGAAATTCGCGCCATCTAAGCGGCCAAGCACCAGGTTTGCATCCGACACGGTCGGCTCCGTCCCGCCCTTGCCATAGCAAACCGGCCCGGGGCTCGACCCCGCCGATTGCGGCCCAACGCGCATCGCGCCCGCCTCTTCCCAGGCGATGGAGCCGCCGCCGGCGCCAATCACGTGGATGTCGACGACCGACATCTGCACGGGTAGCCCTTCGAGCTTGGTCTCGTTCGACGTGGAGGGCTGGCCGTCGATAATCAGGCTCGCGTCAAAAGACGTCCCGCCCATATCAACGCAGATCAAGTTTGCCCGCCCGGTAGCAGTGGCGAGCGCGCGCCCACCAGTGGCACCGCCAACGGGGCCAGAAAGGAGCGTTTGCAACGGTGTTTCCGTCGCCGACTTCGCGCTCATCACACCACCATTGGATTCCATCACATGGAGCCCAGCCTCGGGCAGCTGTCCCTCAAGAGAGGTCACAAGCGTGTCGATATATTTGCGCACTACAGGGGCCAGATAGGCGTCCATGACGGTGGTGGAGGTCCGTTCAAACTCGCGCCATTCCGGGCTTATCTGATGGGACAGACCAATGGGCATGTCCGGCAGACGCGCTTGCAGATAGTCTCGGACCGCAAGCTCGTGGGCCGGGTTGTTGAAACTGAAGAGCAGCGCGACGGCGATGGCCTCGTAGCCCTCTGTCGCGACGGCCTGGACCAGATTGTCGAGATCACTGAGGCGGAGCGGTTCGACCTCCTCGCCCGTGGCGGCCATGCGGCCCGCGGCTTCGTAGGTATGCTCCACCTGTGTCAGCGGGGCTGGCTTGTCCCAGCGGATCGAGAAAATCTCGCCACGGTCATTGCCCTGAATCGTGTAGATATCGCGGAAGTTCTCGTTGGTCACGAGCGCAACCTTGGCGCCGCGCCGGGTTAGAAGCGCATTGAGGCCAACGGTCGTGCCGTGGACAAAAAACACGATATCATTGTCGTCGCCCACCACCTGCTCGATGCCCGACAGGACGGCAAGTGCGGGATTCTCTGGCGTTGATATAACCTTGGTCGCGCTGCAGGCGCCGGTTTTGACATCCTGATAGACGATGTCGGTAAAGGTTCCGCCAATATCGGCGGACACGCGGTAGGAAGCGCCCACGCCACACCCCATTATCTTAAGATCGTAGGGCGCGCCCGGGTAGGCGCGCCGCTCTTTTGCCTACTGTTCCCACTCGGCCACGAAGTCGGGGTTCGCGGCCAGCGTTTCGGCGGTGATCATCGCCTCGATCGGACCCGCAGTGTCCATGTTGATCGCGTTAGTCACCGGCTTGCCTTCAAGGGCATTAGCAATCTGCTCCATCGCGAGCGCGCCCATGGTTTTTGGGAAATAAGCAAGCGTTGCGTCCCAACGACCTTCCTGGATCGCGTCGATGGAGATCTGCGCCGCGCCGCCGCCCGATAGGTAAAGGTCGGCAAAATTGATGCCCGCCGCGTCCAGCGCGATCTCAACACCGACCAGATGCTGGTCCGCGTTGGACAAGACAACATCCACCTCCGGGTTGGCCTGCAAGATGTCTGTCATCGCCTGCAGGCTTGGATCAGGCGCGTACCAACCTTCGCCCGTAGCAACGACTTTGATGTTGTCATGCTGGCCGAGCACGGACTCGAATGTCTCAAGCCGCAAATTGTCGAAGGGGAAAACTTTGGCGCCAATGATGATCACGACGTTGCACGGGTCCTTGTCGGCGCAAAAGGTCACGACCTGTTCCGCCTGCACCGTTGCCCCATCGACGGGCGGGGAGGCAGCGGTCACGGTGATCCCATCCACCTGCGGCTCCAGGGTGTTTAGGTCGGGGCCAACCGGGAACAGCACCGTGCCGATCGGAATGCCTGCCGCGATCACTTGTTCAAAGGCGCCAGCAATGCCGACGCTATCATTAGGCGCCACGATCATGCCCGCAAACTGACCACTGGCGAGCACATCCTCGATCTGGCTGTACTGCAGCGCGGCGTCGAACTGACCGTCGAAGATCTCGGTCTCGTAGCCCAGCTTGGCGGCCATCTCCTGCACGCCTTCATAGGTCGCTTGGTTGAAGCCGTTCTGAGAGGCCGCAGCGAAATACGCGATTTTGCCCTCCGCCGAAGCGGCGCTCGATGCCGCAAGGACCGCCAATCCTGCTGATGACAAAAACATTCCGAAACGAGTCATGATCTCATCCCTATGGTTTTGGTTATTGACAGAAATGAAAGCCATTATGCAAACATAATGCAAGAAAAATTCAGGCGACACGCCCAAGAGATAGAACGTGATGAAGAAACATGTCGGTCCGCATGAGATAAGAGGTGAGCCTGAGAAATCTGTTGAAAAACAGAAGCGTAGGGGTGCCGTTCTTGTCTACGAAATGCTGCGCGAGGAAATTCTATGGCTCGACATAGCACCCGGCACAGCCATTGATGAGGTAGCGTTGGCCGAGCGGTTCTCGCTCTCCCGAACGCCAATTCGAGAGGCGCTTTTGCTGCTACAGGGTGAGTGGCTGGTGCAGTTTCTACCCAACAGGACGAGCATCGTTGCGCCGTTGACATTGAACAATCTGGGCCAGTATTTCGACAGCCACCTCATGCTTGCGCGCATGGCGGCGCGTGAGGCGGCGCTGTCAGGACGAGCGGACAATGACACACTGCTGCCATATGTCAGTGCCTTTCGCGCTGCTGTGGAGGGCGGAGACCATCGGGCCTCGTTGCGAGCAAGTCTGGCGCTGACCCGCGCGCTGACCGGGCTCAGCCAGAACATCTTTCTCGAACGCTATCTCAGCCACAGCCTCGACAGTGCAATTCGCACCAAGATCATCCACTACTTCCCAAACACGACCCCGGATGAGCTGGCTGAGGCGGGCGATATGCACGAAGCGCTGATCGGCGCGGTCGCCTCTGGTGATGCGGAACAAAGCGACGCCGCCATCCGCACCCTCCTCAAGCACGAGATAGAGGTGATCCTCAGATCCCAGCGCCCAACCTATGGAGATCTCATGGATATCGCGGAACTGGTGGAAGTGTCATGACCGATTACATCGCGCGACAGCGCCGCGCCGCCGATCTGGCCCGCGCAGCCAACCTAAGCGCACTGGCCTTTGTCCCGGGCGCGAATTTTTTTTACCTCAGTGGGCTTCATTTTCACCTGATGGAGCGGCCGACACTGATGTTGATCATGGCATCAGGCGAGATCGCCGCAATCATGCCAGAGCTCGAACGAAGCAAGTGGTGCGCAGCCTACCCTGAGGCGCGGACCTTCTACTGGCAGGACAGCAACGGGTATGACGCCGCCTTTGCTGCTTGCGCCGCGCTCTGCAATGGCTCCGTCGGGGTGGAGGGGATGCGGATGCGGATGTTCGAGGCTGCGGCGCTAGAGGCGCATTTGCCCGACGGAGAGGTTCTGAACGCCAATGCCCAGATCGCTGCTTTGCGCATTTCCAAGGACCCAAGCGAGGTAGCGTCTTTGCGCAAAGCCATCGCGATCAGTGAGGCCGCCTTGGGCGATTTGATCGACAGTGCCCGGGCGGGCGATACCGAAGCCGCGCTCGTCGCCAGGCTAAAGATGGCAATGCTGCACCACGGGGCCGACGGGTTCTCTTTTGATCCGCTGATCCTGTCTGGTCCAAATGCCGCCGATTGCCATGGCACGTCGGGCGACAGGCCAGTCGCGCCGGGGGAGCCTTTGCTCATCGATTTTGGCGCCCAGTTCGAAGGGATGAATGCCGACATCACCCGCACCTTTTTCTGCGATCACGTTTCCAATACGGCGCGCTCGATCTATGAGACAGTCCAAGCCGCCAATGCCCGCGGCAAAGCCATTGCAGCGCCTGGTGTGACCTGTGATGCACTCGATCGGGAGACGACAGGTATCTTGCAGGCATCGCCCTATGCCGAGATGATCGTGCATAAAACAGGGCACGGGCTCGGCCTCGACGTCCATGAGGCCCCGCAAGTCATGCTCGGCAATGACACAGCCTTGGAGCCAGGGATGGTCATCACCATCGAACCCGGCCTCTACGATCCCGACCAATTGGGGGTGCGCATCGAGGACAACGTGTTGATCACCGATGTGGGCTGCGAATGCCTCAGCCATTTCCCGCGTGAGGTCCGTTGTTTTGGCTGACCTGATCACGCCCTTCGCCGCCCGCATTGCGGATGCACAGCCGGACGAGGTTTTTACGGCCTTGCACCAGCTATGCGACGAGACTGTAGGTGTTAAGCTCTTTACCTGCTCACGCTTTGATATGACGGCGATGCAGGCGGAACGGATTCACACCAGCGATCAACAGGCCTACCCACTGACGGGATTGAAAGACATCGTGCCAAATCGTTGGACGGCGATTGTTCTCGACGGGCGCAAACCCTTCCTTGCCGATAGCATTGAGGAGTTGCGCGACGTCTTTCCCGACAACGACAAGATCGAGGCACTGGGCTTAGGCGCCGCAATCAACATTCCGGTTTTTGTAGGGGGAAACGTCCTTGGGACAGTCAACCTCCTTGAAGTCGACCACGGGTATTCGCACCAAAGCATGAGTTTCATGCCCGAGCTGTCCGTCTGCGCCACCCTAAGTTTTCTCGTGTATTTGCACGTGAGGCAAACCGGTAGACTAGAGCGCCTCAGCTCGGACTAATGGTTTGGGCTTTTCTAAGCGCATCAAGAGCCAGCAAGTTGAGTATCTTGGCCTGAAACAGGCTCAGGGTTAGAAAACAGCTAAACTCGATACTCGTTTGCCCTTCCATTGCAGACCTGCCAGGAATCTCGGCCTATGGCTTGCACTACGGCGTCTAACTTACACGCATGCAAATAGCGAATTTTCACTGACTATTGCGCAGTCCCTCGCTGTCAAAAATGGCGTGGTATGTTCCAAGCGTCGATCAGTGCCGGACAACTTTCTCAAGATCTGCTCATCCAACCGGGAGCGGAATAATTCCGCCCACCCCTGATATCCTCCATCGCCGCTGTTGCTTCGCGTTGCTGCAACGAAACGCATCAAGCCAACCTTGGGTCGCACCTACCGAACGATGGCATGTCCGCTTTTCGGACTTCAGGCCCTCGACATGTCATAGCTGAAGCCGATGTCGGCTTTGGGGAATTACAGTGCAGATTTGCGGCCTAACGCCAACGGCAGCTTAGGGCCGTTTTGAGATCTCGGCGTCGTTTTGGTGTTTGGTCATTTGTCACGCGCATCGGCTATTCAGTCAGCGTCTGGTGACCGGACCCCGATGATGCAGCCAGTCGTTATGTAACCATTGTTGCGCCTGGTGGTGAAGGGTGATCTGGTCGTAGCCACGGCATGGCGGAGGCCAGTTCACCCTTCACCGTTGTTTCTGGTGCCGGCGGTCGATAACCCAATGAGGTGTGAGGTCGGACGGTGTTATAATGCATCCGCCATCGCTCAATGATCACCTTGGCCTCCCTC
>JBCDKE010000040.1:0-27166 GCA_038747015.1 Pseudomonadota bacterium | reverse complement strand
GGGAGCCCTCGAAAAGGGCGGCCCACTGCTTGCCCCACGCCCCGCAGCATTGTAACGGCGCGGGATGGATCATTTCCTTTACAGAGACGGCGCGCTCCACGCCGAAGACGTGCCCCTGGCGGAGATCGCCGCGCAGGTGGGCACACCGTTTTACGTCTATTCTGCCGCGACGCTCCTGCGCCACTACAGACTCTTTGACGATGCGCTGTCCTGGGCGGACGAACATCTAGTCTGCTTTGCGATGAAGAGCGCCTCGAACCAGGCGATCCTCAAGCTTTTGGGCGATGCCGGGGCGGGCATGGATGTCGTCTCTGGCGGCGAATACGCCCGCGCGCGCGCCGCGGGCGTCCCCGGCGAGCGCATCGTCTTTTCCGGCGTCGGCAAGACGCGCGAGGAAATGAGGGCGGCACTCACCGGCGGTATCCGCCAGTTCAATGTAGAATCCGAACCCGAGATGCTGGTTCTTTCCGAGGTCGCCACAAGCCTCGGCCTCACCGCGCCGATCACCGTGCGGGTGAACCCGGACGTGGACGCCAAGACCAATGAAAAGATCGCCACAGGCCGCAAGGGCGACAAGTTCGGCATCCCGATCTCGCGCGCCTCTGAAGTCTACGCCATGGCCGCCAGCCTGCCGGGGCTCAAGGTCATCGGCATCGACGTGCATATCGGATCGCAGCTTGTCGATCTGGAGCCCTTCCGTCTGGCCTACCGCAAGGTCGCGGAGCTGACAGAGCAGCTGCGCGCCGAGGGGCATGAGATCACCCGCCTCGATCTAGGCGGCGGGCTGGGCATCCCCTATGAGCGGTCCAACGCGGCCCCACCCGTCCCTGCCGAATACGGTCAGCTGATCCGCGAAGAGGTCGGCCATCTGGGCTGTGAGATCGAGATCGAGCCCGGGCGGCTGATTTCCGGCAATGCGGGCGCGCTGGTGGCGCAGACGATCTACGTCAAGGAAGGTGAGGACCGGAAATTCCTGATCCTCGACGCCGCCATGAACGACCTGATCCGTCCCGCCATGTATGGTGCGCATCACGACATCGTCCCGGTGATCGAGCCCAGCCCCGGCACCGATCCTGCCACCTACGACATCGTGGGTCCGGTCTGCGAATCCGGTGACACATTTGCAAAGCACCGCACCATGGCCCCCGTTCAGGCGGGCGAGCTGGTCCTCTTTCGATCTGCCGGTGCCTATGGCGCGGTCATGTCGAGCGAGTACAATACGCGGCCATTGATCCCAGAGGTCCTCGTGCATGGGGATCAATTCGCGGTTATCCGCCCACGTCCGACCTTTGACGAGATCATCAATCGAGATACCATTCCAGAGTGGCTATGATGCCAAGGCCCCAATTACCGGTGCCGGAGGAAATGGATGACCGCAAAGACCCGCAAGGCTGACCTGCCGAAACGCGCGACCCGAGCCATCGGCTGGACCCGCGCGGGCATGGTCGCGGAACGGATCACGCAGTGCTTTTGGCCGCTGTGGTCCTGTGTTTTTGCGGGCCTCGGCGCGATCATGCTGGGGTTTCCCTGGACGCTGCCTTTGGAGGCCGCCTGGGTTGCCATTGTCAGCCTCGGGATCGCGGCGATTGTCTCGCTTTACCGCGGTATCCGTCGTTTCCGATGGCCTTCGCGCATTCAGGCGGAGGAGAAACTCGACGCCACGCTGCCCGGCAGGCCGATCAAGACGCTGCAGGACCATCTGGCCATTGGCGGCGGTGATGACGCCGCAGAGGCCGTTTGGAAGGCCCACCGCGCCCGCATGACCGACCGCGCCAAGACGGCCAAGGCGGTGAAGCCCGGGCTGCGCGTGGCCAATGCCGATCCTTACGCGCTGCGCTATGTGGCGGTGCTGGTTCTGGCCGTGGGGCTGCTGTTTGGATCGATCCTGCGGGTTGGGCAGGTGGGCGACCTCGCGCCGGGCTCGGCGCAGGCCTCTTTGGGTCCCTCCTGGGAAGGCTGGGTAGAGCCGCCGCGTTACACGGGGCTGCCCACGGTTTACCTGCCGGATGTCACGGACCCCGAATTCGAAGTACCGCAGGGATCGAACATCACGCTGCGGCTCTATGGTGAGGTCGGCGCGCTGACGGTGGGCGAAAACGTATCTGGCCGGGCGGCGTCCGACGTGCCCGCAGCCTCGGACCCGGTGCAGAATTTCGACGTCGAACAACCCGGCACGCTGGCGGTGAATGGCGATGGAGGTCGCGTCTGGGATATCGCCATCCGGCCCGATCAGCCGCCCACGGTGGAGTTTTCCGAAGGGCTGGCCCAGCGGGAGCTGGCCGACCGTACTGCGATGCTGGAAGAAGGGTTTTCAGCGCGTGATGACTATGCGGTCGTTGCGGGCAAGGCGCTGTTTGACCTCGCGCTCGAGAATGTGGACCGCCGCCACGGGCTGACCATCGCGCCGGAGCCGCGCGCGTTGCTGGAACTTCCGCTGCCGATGACGATCGCTGGCGATCGCTCTGCCTTCTCAGAGGTGCTGACTGAGGACCTGAGCAAGCATCCCTGGGCAAATCTGCCAGTGTCGCTGAACCTCGAGGTCATCGACGAGCTGGAGCAGGTGGGCCGGTCGGAAAGCAAGGAAATGCTGTTGCCGGGGCGCCGTTTCTTTGACCCTGTGGCCAAGGCGGTGATCGAACAGCGGCGCGATCTGCTCTGGAACCGCGAGAATGCAGCGCGCATCGCGCAGATCTTGCGGACGATCACCTATGACGCGGACGGGCTGTTCCGGCAGGAAGTCACCAAGTTGCGCGTTGAGGCCGTTTTGCGGCGGATCGAGGCGCTGTCAGAGCGCGGGATGAATGACGAACAGCAGGCCGAGATTGCCGAAGTTCTCTGGGACCTCGCGATCCAACTGGAAGAAGGCGACCTGAACGACGCGCGCGAGCGGCTGGAACGGGCGCAGGAGCGTTTGCAGGAAGCCATCGAAAACGGTGCGTCGAACGAAGAAATCGCCGAGCTGATGCAGGAATTGCGCGAGGCGATGCAGGACTACATGCAGCAGCTCGCCGAGAGCCAGCCCGAGGGACAGCAGAGCCAGCCGCAGAACCCCGAGAACATGCAGGAGATGACCCAGCAGGACCTGCAAGACATGCTCGACGAGATCCAGCGCCTTATGGAAGAGGGCCGGATGGCCGAGGCCGAAGAGTTGTTGCAGCAGCTTCAGCAGATGATGGAGAACATGCAGGTCACGCAGGGCCAGCAGGGTCAGGAAGGGCAACAATCCGAAGGCCAGCAGGCGATGGAGGGGCTCGCCGAGACCCTGCGCGAGCAGCAGGGCCTGAGCGACGAGGCGTTCCGCGATCTGCAGGAGCAGTTCAACCCGAACGCCCAGCAAGGCGACAACTCTGAAAACCGAGGCCGTGACGGCAATCAGGGTCAGGGTCAGCAGCATTCCGAAGGCCAGCAAGGCCAGCAGGGGCGTCCCAGCGACCAGCAAGGTCAGCAAGGCGGCAACCAGCAGGGCCAGCAGCAACAGGGCAACTCGCAAGGCGGACAGCAGCAGGGGCAACAATCGCCCGGCGACTTGCGCGAGGGGCTGGCGGACCGTCAGCAAGCATTGCGGCAGCAGCTCGAACAGCAGCGCAATTCAATGCCCGGAGCGGGCACACCCGAAGGAGACGCGGCGCGCGATGCGTTGGACCGGGCGGGACGCGCCATGGATAACGCCGAAGACGCGCTGCGCCGTGACGAACTGGCTGAGGCCATTGATGACCAATCCGAGGCGATGGATGCGCTCCGCGAGGGGATGCAGAACCTGGCCGACCAGATGCAGCAGCAGGCGCAACAACAGCCAGGTCAAGGCCAGCAGAACCAACAGGCTGGCAACGCCAATCCGCAGCAGCGCGACCCGCTGGGTCGCGAGCCGGGATCGCGGGGACAGCTGGGGTCGGATGAGGAATTGCTGGGTGGCGAGGACGTTTACCGCCGCGCCGAGGAGCTGTTGGACGAAATCCGCCGCCGTTCTGCCGAAGCCGAGCGACCGGAAGCAGAGCTCGATTACCTAAAACGGCTCTTGGACCGGTTCTAGGCGGCTTTTTCCGTGTTTATTTTGGTTGCTGATCAGTTCTGCGTGGCAATCATTGCTTAGGAAATGATCGCTGCCAGCCCCGCCACAGCATTCTGCAGCTGTAAGCGCAGAGAACCAATGACCCCCGAATAGGCGTCGAGAACGCCAGCGAGAGCCGGGACAGCCTCGCCGATAGGATCGGCATAGGAATAGAGTCCTGCAGCAATCAACAGGATCACCAAAACGGCAATAAACCCGATGCGGAACCCGCTGCGATGCGCCTTGGCTGAAATAGCCGCCGCCTCTGCAGGAGTAGCCTCTTCGCCGCGCTCAGACGAGGACCGCAGTGTCGAGTTTATCTCGTCGATGTCCGGCAACAGGTCACGGCGCGAGGCTGCCGTTGCACCGGTAAGGCCTTCTTCATCCTCTTCGACATCAAATGTCTGTGGTGCATCAAGCGGCAGGTCGTCTTGATATTCTAGCCCGCCTTCTTCTGCTCGCGCCTGTGCCTCGAACTCTGCTTCTTCGCGTAGCACATCTGTAACCGAAGCTTCTAGCGGACGGCGTGGGCGCTCAGTGACCATTGGCGGCACATCGCCCGGTCTATCGTCCTCATACGTCTCGTCATAATTATAGGCACCGTCGGCAGCGACGGTATCCGCATCCCCGACGGCCTGGTCGGCGGCCTGATTGCCGTCGGCAGCGGCTCCGGGTTCAGGTTCGGACGCCAGAGCTTTGTCAAACCGATCCAGTGTCTCGGGCAGCGGTTCCGGTGTTGGCTGGGGATTGGGGTCAAAGAACCACGCTTTCCCGCAATTCGAGCATTGCACATCGCGCCCTTCGGGAGGGATCACGCTATCTGGCACCTCGTAGGTCGCATCACAATTGGGGCATTCCAGTCGCATTTACGCGCCCGCCTCTGCTTGTTCATTGCCTCGTTTTTGGGCCATTGTCCCCGGCCCGTTCCCACTGTTGTCCTATGGACCTCGCTCAAAAACAAGTCGCTTGAGGTTCCGCGCGTCACGGCGCATTGCAACCGTGACCTTGTTGCGGCAGGGTCTGCGCGCGAACGAGGGGCTAAATTTAGTGATCGAGCTGGACAAGGTGGCCTATTCCTACGGTGGCGGAGAGCTGTTGTCGGATATCTCGTTAACGCTTCAACCGGGCTCATTTCACTTTTTGACCGGTCCCTCTGGCGCCGGCAAAACCACCTTTCTGCGACTGCTGTACGGGGATCTGCTGGCCACGGCGGGCCGTGTGCGGATTGATGGTGCCGATGCCCGGACGATGTCGCGCGACGATATTGCGACGATCCGGCGACGGATCGGGGTTGTTCCGCAACAGGCGCAGTTCCTCGACCATCTGACCATGTCCGAAAACGTGAAGCTACCCCTGATGGTGTCCGGCCGAGATGCCGGGGACGCCGCAGATAATCTCGACCAGTTGCTGAGCTGGGTGGGTCTGACCCAGCAGCAAGACGCTAAGCCCCCGCAGCTTTCAGGCGGCGAAAGGCAACGGGCGGCACTGGCCCGTGCCGTGATCACGTCCCCGGATGTGATTTTAGCCGATGAACCCACCGGGAATGTCGACTGGGAGATGTCGCAGCGATTGCTGAAGTTGCTGGTTGAGTTGAACAGGATGGGCAAAACAGTGGTTATCGCCACGCATGATCTCGCCTTGATCCGCGCTTCAAAGGCCCAAGTTCAGGCACGGGTTCTCAGGATCGCCAAGCGGCGGCTGCAACTGGCGGGGGCAGACCTGTGAACAATTTTTCGCGCCTGATCTCCCTTATTGTTGGGGATCCGCAGGCGGACCGCGTCGTACCACCAACGGGTTTCACCGCACGGCTTACTAGTTTTGTGGCCGGGGCGATGGCCTTTTTGGCCTGCTTTGCTCTCGCGCTGTCGGTGTCTACCGGACGTTTGGCAGAGCGCTGGTCGTCGGAACTCGCGCAGTCCCTTACGATCCGAATTTCCGCCCCGGCGGATCAACTGGACATTCAAACTCAGGCCACGATGGACGTGCTTGCAACAACACCCGGCATCGCCGAAGCCCGGGCGTTGACCGACGAAGAACAACGCGCGCTGCTTGCTCCGTGGTTCGGCACCGAGCTGCCTGTGGAAGACCTCGCAATTCCGCAGTTGATCGATGTGATCGAGGGCGATGGCACATTGGACGTCAACGGTCTGCGCCTGCGGCTGCAGGCCGAGGCACCGGGAGCGGTCATTGACGATCATTCCCGCTGGCGCGAACCGCTGATCGCCGCCTCAAACCGGTTGCGCGCCTTGTCGTGGCTGTCCCTGACCCTGATCGCCGGGGCAATGGGGGCCATGGTGACGCTGGCGGCGAGCGCGGCGCTAGCGGCCAACAGGCAGGTGATCGAGGTGCTACGCCAAGTGGGCGCGCGGGACAGCTATATTGCCAAGGCTTTCGTGAGGCGTTTCACGTTGCGCGCGCTGACCGGCGCGGCCATTGGCGCAATTCTCGGGATGATTGCTGTCGCACTGCTTCCCGCCACGGGGGGAACGGGTGGCTTTTTGACCGATCTGGGCTTTCGCGGGTTGGGTTGGCTGTTGCCAGCGACTATCCCCTTTCTCGCAGCTGCCGTTGCCTTTTGGGCGACGCGGATGGCGGCGCTACGCACGTTGAGGACTATGGCATGACAGCATTCCGCTGGGTGATCTCACTTCTCTATATGATCAACATCTACGTGGTGATGTTGATCATGGGGATCGTATTCCTGCCCTGGGCGCTGATCTCGCCCAGTGGCGCACGGTTCGCCTGTGGCACCTATGCGAGCTACGCCATGTGGTGCGCGCGCTGGATGGTGGGGATCAAGACCGAAATCCGGGGCACTCCGCCCACAGACGAGGTCTTGGTCGCGGCCAAGCACCAGAGTTTCCTCGACATCATCATGATCTTTAACGCGGTGCCGTCGGCGAAGTTCATCATGAAAAACGAGCTGCTTTATACGCCGATAATCGGGCAGTATGCCTATCGGCTGGGTTGCGTGCCGGTGAAACGCGGGCGGCGCGCCGAAGCGATCAAGAAGATGGTCGCCGACGTCAAAGCCGGTCAGGCCAATCCCGGGCAGCTGTGCATCTATCCGCAGGGCACGCGGATCAAGCCGGGGGTGAAAGCACCCTACAAGATCGGGACCTATGCTCTTTACCGTGAGCTGCAGCAGCCTTGCGTTCCGGTGGCCACCAATGCCGGGGTATTCTGGCCGCGCAAGGGGATCATGAAGACGCCGGGCGTCGCCGTCGTGGAGTTTCTGGGGACCATCCCGAAAGGCGTCGAACAAAAGGAATTCATGACCGAGCTTGAGACACGGGTCGAAGAGCGGTCCGAGGCGCTGCTCGACGAGGCGGGGTTTCAGCGATGAGCGATATTACCACCATCGAACAGCTCGAGGCGCTCTATGGGGTGCCCGACCCGAACTCCATCGCCAAGGTGGCGCAGGAGGTGACGCCGGAATACGGCGCATGGATCGAGGCGTCGCGCTTTGCCGTTTTGTCCACTGTGGGGCCTGAAGGCACCGATGGCAGCCCGCGGGGCGATGATGGCCCTGTGGTGCGCATTCATGACACGCAGACGCTGCTCATGCCCGACTGGCGCGGAAACAACCGCGCAGACAGTCTGCGTAACATCATCGAGGACGGGCGCGTGTCGCTGATGTTCATGGTGCCGGGCAAGACCAATGTGATCCGCGTGAACGGCACCGCCGTGCTGACACAGGACCCGGAGCTGATGTCGGTTTTCCGCATCAAGAACCGGGAGCCGCGACTGGTGATCCGTATCACCGTGGGCGAAATCTACAGCCAATGCGCGCGGGCGCTGGTGCGTTCGGCGCTGTGGTCGCGGGACGAGGCCGGGCGCGAACTGCCCACCATGGGCGAGATCCTCAAGGCCCAGACCAAGGGCGCCGTGGATGGCGACAGCTATGACGCAAATTGGGCCGCGCGGGCCGCAAAGACCATGTGGTCTGCCGATAGCTAGAAAAATCAACAGCTTAGAGTTCAATAAATCCGCCAATTCTAGCTAGTCCAAGCCCGCGAGGTTCCTGGGCGTTCACGCTTTGCTAACTTTGAATTGCGCGCAGGGGGGCGCGGACCTACCCCCTCTTTTTGAGCACCGTTTAACGTGTCTGTTTTCGACACGACCCTTCCTGCGCGCGCCCGAGCCCTTTGCGAAGAGGAGCCAGGTAAACCTATGGCGCAGCATGTTAAATCACGCGCTTTGAAACCGGCAGAACTACGTTGGCTGGCCTTGATCACTCTGTTGCCGATGGCAGTTCTGGGTGCGGTCGTGCTCACCGTTCCGGAGGCGAAAGTGGTGATCTCTGCTGGGCCGATCCAACACGGGCATGCAGATGTGGATTGCGCGGGATGTCACGTGTCCAGCGCTGGCTCGCTGCGCCAGCAGGCCCAAGCAAATGTGAAATACGCACTTGGGCTGCGCAATCACCCGGTGGATTTTGGCTATGCCAAGGTCACGTCTGACACATGTCTGGACTGCCACGAGCGCCCCAATGAGAGGCATCCGATCTACCGCTTTAATGAACCTCGGTTTCTGGAAGCGCGGGAGACCGTGGAAGCAACGACTTGCCTAGGCTGCCATTCCGAGCACGCCGCAGAACGGTCGTTCATCGAACCAACATTCTGCGTGGCCTGTCACGAAGACCTCGAACTCAAGAACGATCCGGTGGATGTGCCCCATGTGACGCTGATTGCAGACGCCCGCTGGGACACCTGCATGGGCTGCCACGACTTTCACGGAAACCATCCTGTCGAACCTCAGGTGACATTGGCCACGGCTTACGCGCCTGAAGACATTATCGACTATCTCGCTGACGGGCCGAGCCCGTTTGGCGACAAGAAAATCTATGAGGCCAAAGAATGAGAAATGTGCGCTTTGCCCTTGCTGCAATCTTTACACTGGTCGGTGTCTGGCTCTTTGCGTCTGCGCCGCCCGAGCTCCCGGATCAGGGGATTTCTTCTAGTGGAGAAAGGTCGTTGGAGGTCAGGCGTATGTTCAATTCGGTCAATGCCATCAATGACGCGGCGCGCACCATCTATACGGGACGTATCGTCGGGCCGGGGCTGAAATCCGGGTTGAAGTTCGGGGAGGACTGGGGCGAGCCCGGCGTCGACAAGGGGCCGTTGCCGGCGCTGTTCTTGCGGATCGCGGCAGCCAAAATAGAGGCAAAACCGCCGCAGCTGGGGCTTTACCTCGGGTCTGACGAGCCGATTAACAAATCGAACCTCTTTAGCGACGAGCAGGCGGTGGCCTTCCAGGAAGTAAAAACCACCAGGGCGCCGGTGTTTTCATCGGCCGACGGTGTAGGTTTCGTGGCAATGTATCCTGATTTCGCAGGGGCTGGGCCCTGTGTCACGTGCCACAACGAGCATACTGACAGCCCCAAAACAGACTGGGTTCTGAACGATGTCATGGGCGCGACGACGTGGACCTTCCCGCGCGACAGGCTCGGACCGGATGACTATCTGACGACGACCGATGCCTTCATGGAAGCGGTGTCCGAGGCCTATTCGGATTATCTGAGCAAGATCGCGACCTTTGCCGAGCCAGTGCCCATTGGCCCGGGTTGGCCGGAACCAGGAAATTTGATGGTGCCTGACCTCGACACATTCATGGCCGAGGTCCGCGCGGCGGCGGCTGAAACGGTGATGAACGAGCTCGTGCTCAGTTCGCTGCACGGCGCAGTCGAAGAGGACAAAGCTGAGGCGCTGACTGAGGTTGTTGAATGAGCGCGTTGGTCCTCAAGCTACGGAAGGTTCGCTATCTCGGCTGGGGGATCGCAGCGGTCTTTTTTGCCCTTCTGGCCGCGATTGCCGGGCCCGAGGAAATGGGCGCGTTGACGCGAAGTTTCTCCTGGCAGGTTGTGACCGGTTCGGCGCTGACGGTGTGCATGATCTACCAGTGGACGGTGTTCGCGCAGCGCTTCACCAAAGACACCAAGAACGCGCGGCAGCACTACAATGCCCACCGTTGGGTGGGCGTCGGGGCGACGCTGCTTTTTGCCATTCATGCCGTGCGGCCGGGCCACGCGTGGATGACGGCGCTGGCGGTGGTGTTCATCGGGATCGCGGTGACCGGGCTTTTGAACCGGGAGGTGGTGAAGTACCGCAAGCAATGGATGTATCTGGCATGGCTCGGGATGCACATGTGCCTGTCGGCGATTTTAGTGCCTCTGTTGGCGATCCATATCTGGGCGGCATTGGCGTATCAGGGGGGGTAGCTCACCGCGCCCTGCGCGGAATCAAGGCGAAGCCGCCGCGCAATCGACGGGCCGCCCCCCGGCACGTCGATGGGTAGCCGCTGGCGCGCCGTTCGTTCGGCGTAGCCAAAGCTGCAACCATAAAGTGCCATGAAATGTCAGAGGTTCGACGCACCGCGGCCCGTCGATTGCGCTCTTACGCCGCCAGACCGGTGGAACCGATGGCAAGATATTTCTTGCGCCGGTTCGACACGAGGTCGTCAGCACTCTGCGGCGTCAGTTCACCGAGGAGCTTGGAGATCGCCGCCCCTACATCCTGGATCGACTTGGGCCGGTCGCGATGGGCGCCGCCCAGCGGTTCCGGGATGATCTGGTCGCAAACGCCGAGCTCGCGCAGGTCCTGAGCCGTCAGGCGCAGCGCCTCTGCGGCCTCGCGCATCTTTTCGGCGTCTTTCCAGAGGATCGACGCACAGCCCTCGGGGGAAATCACCGAGTAGACGGAATGTTCGAGCATCGCGACACGGTTGGCCGTGGCAAAGGCCACCGCCCCGCCGGAGCCGCCCTCGCCGATGATGATCGACACCAACGGGACTTTTACCTGCAGGCATTTTTCAGTCGAGCGCGCGATGGCCTCGGACTGGCCGCGTTCTTCGGCACCTTTGCCGGGATAGGCTCCGGGCGTGTCGACGAGGGTCACCACGGGTAGGCCGAAGCGGTCAGCGAGGTCCATGAGGCGGATCGCCTTGCGGTAGCCTTCGGGGCGCGCCATGCCGAAATTGCGTTCGATACGGCTTTTGGTGTCGTTGCCTTTTTCGTGGCCGATCACCACGACCGGCTTGTCTTCAAAACGCGCGAGGCCGCCCATGACCGCATGGTCATCGGCAAAGTTCCGGTCCCCGGCGAGCGGCGTGTACTCGGTAAAGAGCGCGTCGATGTAGTCCTGGCAGTGGGGTCGGTCGGCGTGACGCGCGACCTGACATTTACGCCAGGGCGTCAGATCC
Source organism: Pseudomonadota bacterium (assembly GCA_038747015.1). Taxonomy (GTDB): domain Bacteria; phylum Pseudomonadota; class Alphaproteobacteria; order Rhodobacterales; family Rhodobacteraceae; genus Shimia_B. The sequence goes on along the minus strand of JBCDKE010000040.1, from coordinate 15,918 downwards.
TTGTAGAGATCCTTGAGGAGCTGTTTGGCCTTCTTGTCGAGCGCGGCGGCCTCTTTCTCAACATCCATTTCGGCGTTGTCGCGCGCCAGGGCGCGTAACTCGCTCGCCTTGCCTTCGATCTCCGCCAAGGGCTTTTCGAAATCGAGGTAATTGGTCATGGGCCACTCCACTAAGCCTTTGGCGCGTATATGGCGCTGTGCGGCGGGCGATGCAACTCCGCAAGATTTGCAAAACGGGGCCGTGTCACACCAAGGTCGAAACGAACGGAGAGGATATGGCGACCACTTACGAAAACCGTCTGCGCAGGGTGATCGACTACATCTATGATCACGCCGGCGAAGACCTGTCGCTGGACACCCTGGCCGATGTGGCGGCGATGAGCCGGTTTCACTGGCATCGGGTGTTTCGTGCCATGACGGGCGAAACCTGCGCGCAGGCGGTGCGGCGAGTCCGGCTGCAGCGGGCGGGCTTTTTGCTCGCGCAGACGGCGACACCCATCGACGTGGTGGCCAAGACTTGCGGTCTGGGCGGGCGCGCGGCGTTTACCCGCGCCTTTACCGAGGCCTACGGCATTTCACCGGCGCGTTTCCGTGAGCGGGGCACTCTGCCGCCGCTCGCGCTTCGCAAATCCTATGAGGACCTACCCATGTATGACGTGACCATTGATGACACCCCCGGCTTTCGCGTGGCGGCGCAAGGCCACAAGGGGCCCTACCCCGAAATTGCCCGCGCCTTTGAGCAGTTCGGCGCGACGATGACCTCGCGCAACCTGTGGCCACACACGCGCGGCATGGTGGGAATTTTCTATGACGATCCATCAACGACCCCCGAAGAGGAGCTGCGGAGCCATGCGGGGGCCGTCGTGACGGCCGAGATGGAAATACCGGGCGATATGGACGAGATCGCGATTGCGCCGGGCAGATTGGCTAAACTGCGACTCAAGGGCCCCTATTCCGGGCTAGCAGCGGCCTATGACTATTTCTACGGTGAATGGTTGCAGGCCTCGGGCGAGGAACCTGCGGATGCACCGTCCTTTGAGCTCTACGTCAACAGCCCGATGGATACGGCGCCAGACGGGTTGCTGACGGATATCTGCATGCCCCTGAAGTGAGGTTACGTGGCTCTCCTTTGGTAAAGGGGAGCCACACACACGCCGCCTAGTGAGACGCCTCCGCGCGCCTAGGCGACGCGACGCATCCGCAGGAAAATATAGAGTGGTAGACCGCAGCTGACGCCGATGCAGTAGGTTGCCGGGATCGCAATTAGGCGGAGCCAGTCACGGGTCGTCACGGCCTCCCAAATCACCCAGATGGTGAGGGCCACGGCGGCCACCGTCAGATCCCAGACAAGCCCGCTGGTCGCATCGTTGACGTGCCACGCGTCGACCATGGCTGCGAGCGACCAGCCGTTTTCCTGAAACCAGGCGATGAAGTAGCTCATTGGGTGGATCGTGCCCCAGACCGCCAGGGCAAGAAAAACCCAACGCATCAGAAGCCGACGCCTACCGAGATCGGGCCTTTGGACGCACCAACGGACGCGCCTGCGGAAATGCCGTCGGTCCCGATGCCGATGCCCACGCCCCCGAAAGGTTTGATGGGTTCGCCGTCCGTCCCGCAGGAGATCAGGACCACCAAAGACAATATCGCCACGATACGCATCACACTTCCTCCAAAATCTTTTTCCAACGGGCAACTTGCACGCGCACTTGTTCGGGCGACGTTCCGCCATAGGATGTCCGGGAGGCCACAGAGGCCTCAACTGTCAGTACAGTATAGACGTCCTCGGTGATCGCGCCATGGACCTCTTGCATTTGAGCCAAACTCAGCTCGGGGAGGTCGACGCCTGCTGCCTCGGCCTTGGCCACGAGGGACCCGGTGACGTGGTGCGCATCGCGGAACGGCATGCCAAGAACGCGCACGAGCCAATCGGCCAGATCGGTGGCCGTGGAAAACCCGCTTGCGGCAGCGGCGCGGAGCGCGTCGCGCTGGGGTTCCATGTCGCGCACCATGCCCTCCATGGCGGCGAGCGCCAGCATCAGGTTATCGGCGGCGTCAAAGACCTGTTCTTTGTCTTCCTGCATGTCCTTGGAATAGGTCAGCGCGAGGCCTTTCATCACCGTCATCAGCGCCACGTTAGCACCGAAGATGCGCCCGATCTTGGCGCGGATCAGCTCGGCCGCGTCGGGGTTTTTCTTTTGCGGCATGATCGAGGAGCCGGTGGAGAACCGGTCGGAGAGCTTCACAAAGCGAAACTGAGCCGAGGACCAGATCACCAGTTCTTCGGAGAGGCGCGACAGGTGCATGGCGCAGATCGACGCGGTGCTCAGGAACTCGAGCGCGAAGTCGCGGTCAGCGACGGCATCGAGAGAGTTCGCGGCGGGCCGGTCAAAGCCCAGCGCCTCGGCCGTCATCTGACGATCGATGGGGAAGGACGTGCCCGCCAGCGCGGCGGCCCCCAGAGGCGATTCATTCATCCGTTTGCGCGCATCCCGGCAGCGCGTCAGATCGCGGGAGAGCATTTCGACATAGGCCAGCATGTGATGTCCCCATGTCACTGGCTGCGCGGTCTGCAGGTGGGTGAAACCGGGCATGACCCAGTTAGCGCCAGCCTCGGCCTGCGACAGGAGCGCCTTGATGAGGGCCATGAGCGCCCCATCGAGCGCATCGCACTGATCGCGCACCCACATCCGGAAATCGAGCGCCACCTGGTCGTTGCGCGAGCGCGCCGTGTGCAAACGACCCGCCGGTTCGCCCACAATCTCGCGCAAGCGGGCCTCCACATTCATGTGGATGTCTTCGAGAGCGGTCGAAAAAGCGAATTCCCCGGTTTCAATCTCTGACAAGACCGTGAGAAGGCCTTCCCGGATCGCTTCGGCATCCTTATCCGTAATGATGCCTGTGGCGGCGAGCATTGCCGCATGGGCGCGCGAGCCTGCGATGTCCTGGGCCGCTAACCGTTGGTCAAAGCTGATGGAGGCATTGATGGCTTCCATGATTGCATCGGGACCGGCGGCAAAGCGCCCGCCCCACATCTTGTTCGCGGATTTGGTCATTTACGAAGAGGCTTCCATGCGTCTGATCTCTGCCGCCCTGCTCTATCTCGCCGCTGCGCTCAGCGCAAACGCCGGAGACTATTCCGCGATCTCCGACATGCGTGAGGGCGACATGAAGAAACTCGTGTTCCACAGCGACGCGCAGGTGGCCTCGGAGCAGGCGTTTTTCATGCCCGACGAAAGTGAGCAAACCCTAGCCGCCTATGAAGGCAAATACGTGCTGGTGAACTTCTGGGCCACGTGGTGCGCGCCATGCCGCAAAGAGATGCCGATGCTTGCGGAACTACAAGAGGAATTCAGCGGTGATGAATTCGAGGTAGTTACGATCGCAACCGGACGCAATAAAGTTGAGGGGATGCGAAAGTTCTTTGATGAAATTGGCGTCGACAATTTGCCAATGTATCGCGACCCGAAACAAGCCGTAGCTCGTGACATGGCCGTTCTCGGGTTGCCAATTACAGTCATTCTCAATCCCGCTGGGCAGGAAATCGCGCGCCTTAGAGGCGATGCGGATTGGGCGAGTGACAACGCAAAGGCGATTATTTCAGCATTAATACAGTCACATGACTAGGTTTACCTGACTTTAGCAACTGCCGGATAGGATGATCGGAAATTCCTCTTTGTTTCAGTCAGGAATAGGCTTAGAACACCAAAATTACCAATCGGGAATTTCTCCGAATTAACGGCACAGGTGAAACTATGACAAACATCGATCTAAGCTCGATGTCCAAAGAGGAGCTAACCAAGCTTCAAAAGGACGTAGCTAAAGCGATTGAGAACTACGACACACGCGCGCGGCAAGATGCACTTGCGGCTCTCGAAAACAAAGCAAAAGAGCTAGGCTATTCGTTGGCTGAACTCACCGGCGGAAAGAAAACAAAATCAATCAACCCGCCGAAGTATCGCAATCCGAGTAATGCAGATCAGACTTGGACAGGTCGCGGTCGCCAGCCAGGCTGGATCAAGGACGCGATCAAGGCCGGTCAGGACATCGGCGCTTTCGCCATCTGATCGCGAATTTTCCGCTCAGCGCGCCATCGCCGTGACGACACCATGGCGATGGCAGCTTACCAAGTGATCATTGTACAATCCGCACGCTTGCATCCATGCATAGACGATGGTGGGGCCGCAGAAATTGAACCCAATCTTTTTCAGATCCTTTGAGACTTGTGTGCTTAGTTCGGTCTTTGCCGGCACATCGCCCAAGGCCACGTAGTTTTTTTGAATTGGGACCCCATCCACGTAATCCCACATCATTTTGCTAAAATCTTCGAGTTCCAGGAACACCCGAGCGCCCTTTATTGCGGATGCAATCTTGCCGCGATGGCGCACGATTTCCGGATTTTGCAGAAGACGTTCGACATCTGTATCGTTCATACGCGCAACGCGTTCCGGATCAAACCCTTCGAAGGCCTCACGAAATCCCTCGCGCTTCTTTAGGATGGTTATCCAGCTGAGCCCCGCTTGAAAGCCGTCCAGGACGAGTTTTTCCCACAGCGCGCGGGCGTCATATTCGGGAACGCCCCATTCGGTGTCGTGGTAATCGATGTAAATCTGTTCCTTGCCGACCCATCCGCACCGTTCCATTTCGCACACTCCTGTTTACGCACCGTTAGCTCCTTTTAGCGATAAAGCACGGGAGAGGCAGGAGGCGCGACATGAAGACCCGCAAGAAACCCATAAAGCGGCTTGGCCACGGGGATGTCGACCCGCTGAGCGCGGCTGTAACAGAGCGGGACAAAAGCACGTTGGACATGGTTCAAGAGGCGCTCAGATCAAAGCGAGCGGTGTTAGCCTATCAGCCGGTGATGCAGGCCGCCGCGCCCGGTAAGGCAGCCTTTTATGAAGGACTGGTGCGCATCCTGGACGGTACAGGGCGCCCCATCCCGGCACGCGACTTCATGGGCGAGGTGGAGGATACTGAAACGGGGCGACTGATTGATTGCCTTTCGCTGGAACTGGGTCTGAAGACACTCGCGCAGGAACCCGATGTGCGGCTGTCGATTAACATGTCTGCGCGCTCTATTGGTTACGGACGTTGGATGAAAACGCTGGAAAGAGGGTTGGAAGACAATCCCACGGGCGCAGAGCGTCTGATCCTTGAAATTGAAGAAAAGAGCGCGATGACAACGCCCGAACTTGTTATCAGCTTTATGCGCGATTTACAGAGAAAGGGCATTTCCTTTGCCCTCGATGACTTTGGCGCGGGCTTTACGTCTTTCCGCCATCTCAGAGATTTCTTCTTCGACATTCTCAAGATCGATGGCCGATTTACGCGCAACGTTTCGCGCAATGCCGATAACCAGGTGGTAATTGGCGCGATACAGGCGGTGGGTCGGCAATTTGATATGTTCACTGTTGCAGGCGGCGTTGAAAGCGCCCGTGACGCCAAACTGCTTACGGCCATGGGGGTAGATTGTTTGCAAGGGTTCCACTTTGCGGCGCCCTCGCTGCAACCGCCGTGGAAGGAAAAGCAGCGAAAACGCGCGTAGTTCTTGGTCATCGACCGCATTGCATCACGGCAATTCGCCCAGAGCATGCCTTAAATCCCCTCCTCACATTGCTAAATGACCCATAGTCACTTAAGGCCGCCGCTAACGACGGAGCCCAGCCCGCGTGACCACCCGGGCCCGTGGCTCCATCCGACCTGACGGACCTAGGAGGAGTCACCCCATGACAAACGTCGTCATCGCATCAGCCGCCCGTACTGCCGTGGGCTCATTCAGTGGCAGCTTTGCAAATACCCCGGCCCACGACCTCGGCGCCGCAGTTCTCGAAGAACTGGTCGCCCGCGCCGGCGTCGAAAAGGAAGCTGTGAGCGAGACGATCCTCGGTCAGGTACTCACTGCCGCCCAAGGTCAAAACCCGGCGCGCCAGGCACATATCAACGCGGGCTTTGCGAAAGAATCCGCCGCCTGGGGCATCAACCAGGTTTGTGGCTCGGGTCTGCGCGCCGTTGCGCTGGCCGCTCAACACATCCAGCTGGGTGACGCCGATATCGTCGCCGCGGGTGGTCAGGAGAACATGACGCTCTCGCCCCATGCCGCGCATCTGCGTGCGGGCCACAAGATGGGCGACCTGAAATACATCGACACGATGATCCGCGACGGTCTGTGGGATGCCTTCAACGGCTATCACATGGGCCAGACCGCCGAAAACGTCGCCGAGCAGTGGCAGATCAGCCGCGACGCGCAGGACGAATTCGCGGTCGCCTCGCAGAACAAGGCCGAAGCCGCCCAGAAGGCCGGCAAGTTCGACGACGAAGTGGTGGCCTTCACCGTGAAGACCCGCAAGGGCGACATCGTCGTCGACAAGGATGAATACATCCGCCACGGCGCAACCATGGAAGCCATGCAAAAACTGCGCCCGGCCTTCGTGCGCGACGGCGGCACGGTGACGGCGGCAAACGCGTCGGGCCTCAACGACGGTGCGGCGGGTGCGCTGCTGATGTCGGCGGACGAGGCAGAAAAGCGCGGCATCGAGCCGCTCGCGCGTATCGCGTCCTACGCCACAGCGGGCCTCGACCCGTCGATCATGGGCGTGGGCCCGATCTACGCGTCGCGCAAGGCGCTGGACAAAGCCGGCTGGTCGGTGAGCGATCTGGACCTCGTGGAAGCCAACGAAGCCTTCGCCGCGCAGGCCTGCGCCGTGAACAAGGACATGGGTTGGGACCCAGAGATCGTGAACGTGAACGGCGGCGCCATCGCCATCGGTCACCCGATCGGTGCCTCGGGCGCGCGGATCCTGAACACGCTGCTCTTTGAAATGAAGCGCCGCGACGCCAAGAAAGGTCTCGCCACGCTCTGCATCGGCGGCGGCATGGGCGTGGCCATGTGCCTCGAACGCCCCTAAGCGGCAAGCGGTAGGGTGCGCAGTGCGCACCCTACGTCACATCCGCGCAATAATGTTGCGCATATCTTTTTCCATCAGTAACAACATTACCGACAAGAAAGATTCGGAGGAAATCAATGTCCCGCATAGCCCTCGTCACCGGCGGAAGCCGCGGTATCGGCGCAGCCATCTCGAAAGAACTGAAATCCCAAGGCTACGCCGTCGCAGCCACCTACGCTGGCAATGACGAAGCCGCTGCGGCCTTTACCGCGGAAACCGGCATCAAGACCTACAAGTGGAACGTGGCCGACTACGACAGTTCCAAAGCGGGCATCGAACAGGTCGAGGCCGATCTCGGCCCCATCGACACGGTCGTGGCCAATGCGGGCATCACACGCGACGCCCCATTCCACAAGATGACGCCCGAGAAGTGGCACGAGGTCATCGACACGAACCTCACCGGCGTCTTCAACACCGTGCACCCGGTCTGGCCCGGCATGCGCGAGCGCAAATTCGGCCGCGTCATCGTGATTTCCTCGATCAACGGTCAGAAGGGCCAGTTCGGTCAGGTAAACTATGCCGCCACCAAGGCGGGCGATCTGGGCATCGTGAAATCGCTGGCGCAGGAAGGCGCGCGCGCGGGCATCACCGCTAACGCCATCTGCCCCGGCTACATCGCCACCGAGATGGTCATGGCCATCGACGAAGCAATCCGCGACAAGATCGTCGCAGGCATCCCTGCAGGCCGTCTTGGCGAGCCGGAAGAGATTGCCAAATGCGTGGCTTTCCTGGCGCGCGAGGATTCAGGCTTTATCAACGGGTCCACGATTTCGGCTAACGGCGCGCAGTTCTTCGTCTGATTGCAGCCCCGAGAAACGAAAAGGGCCGCCCTGAGAGGCGGCCCTTTTTGCTGTTCGGTTGCGCGGCTTCTTAAGAAGCTGAGGCTACCGGAGCAGCAAATTCCGGACGCTTGGTGAAAACAGACTTCAGCCAGGCGATGCCTTCGGCAAATACGGCGGCACGCTCGGAATGGGCGCGGGCGATGGCTTCGCGGTGCGTGTTATTCGTAGCAACTTCAAACATGGGTGCCTCCTGATCTCGTGGCGGTGTGTCTTGTGTTGTCACTGATATGGTCCTTATCTAGGCGCTTAACAAACGAGACTTGTCCCTGCTTCACTTAAGATGTACTTAACTGACATGTCTGATCGCCTCCCTCCTCTGACGGCGCTCCGCGCCTTTGAAGCCGCCGCGCGCCATATGTCCTTTGCCAAAGCGGCGGATGAGTTGAACGTGACGCCTGCGGCACTGTCGTTTCAGATCAAATCCCTTGAAGAGCATTTGGGGGAGCCCGTTTTTCGCCGCCTTAACCGCGCGGTGGAGCTGACCGAGGCAGGTCGCGCGCTGGCTCCCGGCACGTCAGACGGGTTTGCGGCGCTTCAGGGCGCGTGGCGGGCTGTGCGCCGGATTACGGACCAGACAAATCTGACAGTTACGGCGGGCCCGGCTTTTACCGCCAAATGGCTGGCACCCCGGCTTTTTGAGTTTGCGCAGGCGCATCCGGAGATCGAGCTGCGCTTTTCGGCGAGCCTGCGGCAGATGGATTTCAACCGGGACGGCGTGGATGTCGCGATCCGGTTCGGCCACGGCCCGGATGAGGGGCTCTATTCCCTGCCGCTGGCCTCGGAATGGGTAACACCGGTGATGGTGCCGGAACTGGCGGCGAAATATTCGACACCGGAAGCCATGAGGACCGCGCCACTGATCACCGATCAAAGTATCGATTTCCTTGATCCACCCGTGGACTGGGCCGCGTGGTTCCGCGCCATGGATGTGGCCCCGCCGGAAGAGCTCCATGGCCCTACTTTCAGTCAGGCCGACCACGCCGTGGACGCGGCGCTGGCAGGCGTGGGCGTGGTGCTGGGGCGGCGGGCGCTCGTGATCAAGGACGTGGCCGAAGGGCGGTTGGTTGCGCCGTTCAACGTGGCGCTGAATACCGGGGCGCGGTTCCGGTTTCTTTGCCCGGAGGGGCTGGAAAAGCGGCCGCAGATCCGCGCCTTTCGCGACTGGATCCTCGCAGAGATCGAAAAGACCAAGACCCTCGCAGACGGGTTCGACGTGCGCGATATCACGCGATGAACCGAGCGACAGCCCTTGGCGCGGTGGCCGTTTTGCTATGGGCGCTTTTGGCGCTCTTTACCGTGGGGGCGAGTCCAGTGCCGCCGCTCCAGCTGAACGCGATGTGTTTTACGCTGGGGGGCGCGCTGGGGGCTGTTTGGCTCACCGTGACGGGTGGATGGCATCAGCTGAAGGGCGTGCCGGTTGCGGCCTATGCGCTGGGGATCGCGGGGCTGGCGGGGTATCACCTGCTCTACTTTTCGGCCCTGCGCGCGGCGCCGCCCGCCGAGGCGGGGCTGATCGCCTATCTCTGGCCGCTGCTGATTGTGCTCTTTTCCGGACTGCTGCCGGGAGAGAGGCTGCGTTTGGGGCATCTGCTGGGCGCGGTGCTGGGATTTGCGGGGGCCGCGACGCTGATCGGGACGGGGCTCTCAGGAGGCGCGGCAGCGTTGCCTGGATACCTGCTGGCCTTGGCCTGTGCGCTTACATGGTCGGGCTATTCGGTGCTATCGCGCCGGTTCGCCGGGGTGCCCACCGGGGCGGTGACAGTGTTCTGCCTCGCCACGGCGGCGCTGTCGGCGGTTGCGCATCTGGTCTTTGAGGACACGGTGACGCCGCCGGACACCACCACCTGGGCGGCTATCGCGGCGCTGGGTCTAGGCCCGGTGGGGCTGGCATTCTTTGTCTGGGATATCGGCGTCAAACACGGGGACATCCAACTGCTGGGCGTGCTGAGCTACGCCGCGCCGGTCCTGTCCACCTGTGTGCTGATTCTCTTTGGGCTGGCGGCGCCCACGCTTTCGCTACTGATTGCCACACTCCTCATTACGGGAGGGGCGGTCATGGCTGCGCGGGCCTCCGCGCCGTCGAACGGCTAGCTACTAAGTCGCTCGATCTCTTCCTTAAGTTGCAGTTTTTCTTTCTTCATTTTCGCGATCTCGAGGTTGTCGGCCCCCGGAGCTCGCTGGGCGGTCTCGACCGCCTCGGCAAGAGTTGCATGTTTCCGCTTCAGTTCCGACACGTGGGAATTCAAGCTCATACGGCATCTCCTTTTTTGAATGTCCTTGGATGACAGCACAGATCAGGCCGTCTGTCACGCTGCGCGCGCATCTTTTGCGTCGCTGAGCATGACCCCGCGCTCCTTAGCGAAACGTTAATCCGGGAAGGGAAGCGCGTCCCCGTTGTGGAGAATGCCGTGCATTTGCGGCGTGTAGTCGGGCCTGTCGGCCTCGTGCTGGGGGGCGGCGTGGATTTTCACCGGGGCGTGGAGCCTGAAGGGCGTTTTGGCGTCCTTGCGCGCGCGGAGCAGGATCAGATGCGCCTCACGACCCGCGCGAGGCTGAAGCGGGAGAAGTTCCACTGCACCGAGCGTCGGGCCAAGCGCAGACATCAGATCAGGCAGCCGCGCGGCGCGGTGGATGACGGTGAGCGTGCCCTTGGCGCGGAGCCTTTTCGTTGCTGCGTCGATCCAGGTGGAGAGCGGCGTTTCCTCGGCCCGAGCCATGGCGCGGCCTGCATCAGGTGCGAGCGCGCCCGCGCCGGGGTCGAAATAGGGTGGGTTCATGATCACGTGGTGGAACTGGCGTTGGCGCAAGTCGGCAGGCAGATCGGCGAGGTCCGCCTCGATCACGTCGACGCCGTTTTGAGCGGCCAGATCGGCATAGGCTGACTGTCTCTCGATCCCGGTAACTTTCGCACCCGTCCGCGCGGCGAGGCAGAGCGACGCGACACCCACGCCGCAGCCGAGTTCGAGCACCGTTTCGCCCGCACGTGCGGGACAGGCGGCAGCGAGGAAAACGGCATCCACACCGGCGCGGTAGCCGGTTTTCGGCTGCCACGCCTGAACGCGCCCGCCGAGGAACGCGTCGCGTGTCAGATCATCTGCCGAGGTCGACATCATTGTCGCGCAAAATGGCCTCGGCCATGAAGAAATCCCGGTCTGCGACCATCAGGCGGCGCGGCAAAATGCCTATGCTTCCTTCCAGCACGCTCATGTTTGCGTCCATCGTGAAAACCGCTATGTCTTCGCCCTGAAGAAGCGCTTGGGCAAAGGCGATGATCGTGGGGTCGTTGCTGCGCAGGAGTTCCTTCATATCCCGAGACTTAAGCGCCCTAACCGGCGCTGTCGAGATGAACGGAGCAAGGCATGGGCCTCGATCACGCCGCCACAAAACCACATGAGCGCATGGCGGTCGCCCTTGCCGATGATTTGAGCGCTGTCGATGCGCTGATCCGGGACCGGATGGCGTCGGAACATGCGCCCCGCATCCCCGAAGTTACAGCCCATCTGGTGGACGCGGGTGGCAAGCGGTTGCGCCCGATGCTGACGTTAGCCTCAGCACGGATGTGCGGCTATGACGGCCCCTATCACGTGCACCTGGCGGCGACGGTGGAGTTCATCCATACGGCGACGCTGCTCCATGATGACGTGGTTGATGAGAGCGAACAGCGGCGCGGGCGGCCCACAGCAAACCTGCTGTGGGACAACCAGTCCTCGGTGCTGGTGGGGGATTACCTTTTTGCGCGTTCGTTCCAATTGATGGTCGAGACCGGGTCCCTGCGGGTGCTCGATATTCTGGCCAATGCGGCGGCGACGATTGCCGAGGGCGAGGTTTTGCAGCTGTCTGTGGCGCAGAACATTGCGACCAGTGAGGAGACCTATTTGAAGGTCGTGCGCGGCAAGACCGCGGCCCTCTTTTCAGCGGCGACTGAGGTGGGTGGCGTCATTGCCAAACAGTCGGACGATGTGGTGCGAGCGCTCTTTGACTATGGCGATGCGCTGGGGATCGCGTTCCAGATGGTTGATGACCTGTTGGATTTCGGCGGCACCGAGGGGGTCATTGGCAAGAATGTCGGCGATGATTTCCGGGAGCGGAAACTGACGCTGCCGATCATTCGGGCCGTTGCCTCAGGCGGCGACGAAGACCGCGCCTTTTGGGAGCGCACGATTGGCAAGGGTGATCAGCGGGACGGTGATCTCGAAGAGGCCATGGCGGCAATGACCCGTCATGGGGCCCTCGAAAGCACCCGTGACACAGCGCTGGAATACGCGGCGAAGGCCAAGGCGGCGCTGGCGGCGGTACCAGAACACGAGATCCGCGACATGCTCTCCGATTTGGCAGATTACGTGGTCGCGCGCGTCGCCTGACGCGGACTAACCCAGCGCAGCGGAACGCACCCACCACATTGGTTTCAGCGCTGCCATATTCATCGCGGCCGCATCCGCCGTGAAACGATCCGGGAACAGCGCAAAGCAACCTGGTCCCGGACCAGAAACGCGCGCGATCAGGCAGTCTGGAAGCAGATCCAGCTCATCCAGGGCTTCTTCTATGTCAGGTCGATTTTCGGGTGCTGTTTCCGCGTTGGGGCCTTCTTGCGTAGAAAGCCAAGCCACAAACTCGGCGGGGCTATTCCACAATGGTAGTGAGCCGACGTGTCCATTTGCCAAGTCTGCTTCGGTAGGATCAGCGACATCGCTTGTTGGATCGACGAGCACCGCGTGAAGTGGGGGCAGTTTTACGCTTTCGACGCCTCGTTCCGTTCGAAGCTTCGCTTCTGGTTGGAGCGCAGAAGAATAGTCAAAACCCAAATCATGTGCGGTGTCGTAAGGTTCCTTGCCGACCAAGCGACCCGCACCGCGCAAGGCCGCTGCAACGCGGGTGGTGATGCCGCTGAAACTGGCGGCCGTACGCACCGTCATATCGATCTTGATCCTGCAGCCAGAGCCGAGGCGGCCCACGGCATCCAAAATTGCGGACCGTTCAGCAGGAGGGAAATCATCGGCCATTTCGCCACTGACGGTGACGACAGTAGACAGACCCTGGGACAGGCGAATTTCGTCGCCGACATCAGCATAAGCCCAGAGAGCCGCAATGGGTGCGCCTGTATCAGAGACCCAAGTGTGCAGGCAGACGCGCGCTGGCGCGAATGCCCTAACGGTCGTCGTTTGCAACCTCTATGGGCTCCTCACCCTCTTCGGCCAACACAACATCAAGGCCTACTTCTAACTTACGGCGGATGCGCGTGGCCTCTTCTGGATCGGGGTCGAAGGACAGCGCGCGGTGCCATTGGAATTTGGCCTCGGTGTGTCGGCCCACGGCCCAGTAGACGTCGCCAAGGTGATCATTGATGATCGGGTCCGTCGCCATCAGCTCTACTGCGGTTTCCATCGGGCCCACGGCCTCGTCAAAACGGCCTAGACGGTAGAGGACCCAGCCGAGGCTGTCGAGGATGTGCCCATTGTCAGGGCGCGCGGTGGCGGCGGCCTCGATCAGTTGCAGTGCCTCGCCCAGCTTCATTTTCTTTTCGACGAGGGAATAGCCGAGGTAGTTCATCACCTGCGGCTGGTTCGGGCGAAGATCGAGCGCGGTGCGGAAGTCTGCCTCGGCTGCGTCCCAGTTGTCCTCGCGCTCATAGCTTATGCCGCGCGCAAAATAGGTGAACCAGTGTTCCGGTTCGACAGTCGCATGCAGGCCCAGCGCGGCGTCATAGGCCGAAACGGCCTCGCCGTAGCGTTCCATACGGCGCAGCGTGTCGCCGAGCTTGGAATGAACCAAGGCAACCTCGGGATGGGACTCAGCAAGTTGGCTTAGCACCTCGACGGCGGCGTCTGAACGATCTGCGGCGCGAAGGGCGTCGGCGCGCCCAAGCTCTGCCGCGATGAACTCTGGTGCGTCGCGAGGGACGCGATCGTAGGTCAAGTTAGCAAGGTTGGGACGGCCCAGCCGTTCGAGGAACTCTGCCGACAAAAGCAACGCGTCAATGTGCTGAGTGTCAAGCTGTTCTGCCAAACGAGAATAGAGCAGCGCATAGCTGTCAGCGGCCTCACCATCGAGCGCGGCAGCGACGGTGTAGAACACTTCGGCCATCCCGTTAGCGGGATCACGGACGGCTGAAAATGGCACGGTTTCTGTCCCTGCCAACGCCATATCGAGGCTGCCAATGGTAGCATCGAGGTCTGGCCCCATGACCCGGGCGATTTCGGCGCGTGCCTCGTCATTGCGCCCAAGCTGGCTAAGAACCATCGCATGGGCAATCAGGCCACGGCGATTGGCAGGAAGCTCTCCCGCCGCGCGACCCGACAGAATGTCATCCGCGCCAACAAAGTCACCAGCATAGGCCAGCGCGAGCGCCTTATGGTGGAGGGCAAAGGGAAGCAGGCCCGGACGTTCGCCCATGGCATCAAAGCTGGAGATACCCTCCTCGAAATTCCCTGCCCCGATATGCGCCCACCCAATCAGTAGCCCATCCACAAGGGGACCAATGCGTGTTCCGGTGGAGAAGCTCTCTACAAGGGTGGGGTACTCGGAGTCCAAAGCGTGAGCTGTAACCATCGCCATGTGCGCGATCTGCGAATTCGATCCGGTATCCAGCATGCGCTGGCCTAGCGTCAGAGCAGGCGGCAGGTCGCCCAGCGCCAAATAGGCTGATAGCGCGTTCTCCATGTGTGCGTGATTGCTTGGATCGCGCGCCAGTGCCTCGACATAAAACGCCGCGGCGCTGGCATAGTCATTCTGCGTAGCAGCTTGCCGTGCAGCGAGGTAGGCACCCGAGGTGCCGTAGGCTGCTTGTTGACTGGTTGCGTTGCTAGCAAAAATCGAAAGCGCCAAAGCGCCTACTGCCACAAACCTCATTCACTCTCCTCAGGGCATCCCCGCGCCCGATCAAGTGGAGGCTACGGAGCGATTATTTCGATTTCAATGCGACAAACGCACATTTGATGCTCGAACAACGCCCTTTTCGATCACAATTTACATGTTCGGGTAGTTCGGCCCGTCACCGCCCTGGGGCGTGCGCCAGGTGATATTCTGGGCGGGATCCTTGATATCGCAGGTCTTGCAGTGCACGCAGTTCTGGAAGTTAACCACAAAACGCGCTGGTTTTTCAGGCTCTTGCACCACTTCGTAGACGCCGGCAGGGCAATAGCGCTGCGCGGGTTCCGCGTAAATTCCGAGGTTATCGAGCGTCGGCGTCAACTGATTGGACAGTTGAAGGTGCGACGGCTGGCTTTCCTCATGATTCGTCATGGCGAACGACACGTTCGTCAGTCGGTCAAAGCTGAGTTTGCCATCAGGTTTCGGGTAATCGATGGGCTTGTGCTTGAACACGCTCTCGGTCGACTGCGCGTCAGTTTTGCCGTGCTTGAGCGTTCCGAAGAGGTTGAACCCGGTGAGCGTGGCCGTCCACATGTCCGCCGCGCCGCCCATCAGTGAGGCGAGAAGGCCGTATTTGGACCAGAGCGGTTTGACGTTGCGCACGGGCTTGAGATCTTGGGCGATCGGGCCGGATTTCACGGCGTCGTCGTATTCCTGAAGCGTGTCGCCTGCGCGGCCCGCGCCGATGGCCTCATGCGCAGCTTCTGCAGCATGGATACCCGACAGCATCGCGTTGTGGTTGCCCTTGATCCGAGGCACGTTCACGAGCCCGGCGGAGCAGCCCAGAAGGCAGCCGCCCGGGAACGCCATTTGCGGGATCGACTGCCAGCCGCCTTCGCTGATGGCACGCGCGCCGTAGGCCACGCGTTTGCCGCCTTCGAGCAGCTCTTTCATCATCGGGTGATGCTTGAAGCGCTGGAATTCCATGTAGGGGAAAACGTGGGGGTTGGCGTAATTCAGGTGCACCACGAAGCCCACATACACCTGATTGTTGTCCAGGTGGTAAACGAAGGAGCCACCGCCCGCATTGGAACCCAGCGGCCAGCCCATGGTGTGGGTGACGGTGCCCTCCTTGTGCTTGGCGGGGTCGACTTCCCAGATTTCTTTCATGCCGATGCCGAACTTCGGAACATCACAATCGGCATCGAGGCCAAACTTTGCGATAACCTCTTTAGACAGGCTTCCGAGCACGCCATCGCTCAGAAAGACGTATTTGACGTGCAGCTCCATCCCGGGTTCTTACCCGCCGGACTGACTGCCATCGCG
>JBCDKE010000039.1:0-27187 GCA_038747015.1 Pseudomonadota bacterium | reverse complement strand
CATCGCTGACAAGATCCTCCCTTCGGCCTGGTCTTCCCATTTGGGGCAATCGCACTCGCCTCTGATCAACGCCTCCACGTGGGCACTCATGCTCACTGGTCGCGTTTTGGACGACCGAGGGGATGGCGTGTCAGCAGCCCTGCGCGGGGTCGTGAAGCGTCTTGGGGAGCCCGTTATAAGAACCGCAGTGGGCCGAGCGATGCGCGAAATGGGGAGCCAGTTCGTTCTGGGTGAAACCATTGAAAGCGCAATTGCGCGCGCGGCAGGCCAAGAGGCCACAGGCTTCACCTATAGCTACGATATGCTTGGCGAAGCTGCCCGAACCGAAGCGGATGCTCGGCGGTATCATATGGCGTATGCCGATGCGATTGCTGAGATTGCCAAAGCGGCAACTTCGGACGTCATCGCAGAAAATCCTGGCATATCGATCAAGCTTTCAGCGCTACACCCACGCTATGAGCCACTCCAAACAGAGCGTGTGATGGAAGAGCTCACACCACGCGTTCTGTCGCTGGCGTCTCTGGCAAAGTCTGCTGGTATCGGTCTCAATATAGACGCCGAAGAAGCAGAGCGACTGGATCTGTCACTGGACGTCATAGATCGCGTTTTATCCGACAAGGCACTGGACGGATGGGACGGCTTCGGTGTTGTGGTCCAAGCGTATTCCAAACGGGCACCCTACGTTATCGACTGGCTACAGGCCCGCGCCGATGATCTCGATCGACGGATCATGGTCCGCCTTGTGAAAGGCGCGTATTGGGACACTGAGATAAAGCTTGCCCAAGTCGAAGGGTGGCCTGGTTTTCCGGTCTTCACTGAAAAAGCCGCGACCGACGTGAGCTACGCCGCTTGCGCGCGCAAGTTGTTTAGATGCCGCCGTATCTACCCGCAATTCGCGACCCATAACGCGCATACAGTTGCTGCGGTCCTCGACATGGCCCCTGAGGGTGCTGAGTTTGAGTTTCAACGCCTTCATGGAATGGGGGAATCCCTCCATGCCCGCGTGATGGATGCTCATGGCACAAGATGCCGGATATACGCCCCTGTGGGCGCGCATCGCGACCTTCTCGCTTACCTTGTAAGGAGACTCCTTGAGAACGGAGCAAACAGTTCTTTCGTCAACCAAATCGTAGACGAGGATGTGCCCCCAGAAGTAGTAGCTACTGATCCCTTCGGGGCGGTAAGTGGACGAAATCCGGCAGTCATACCACCGACACACCTTTTTGCCCCGGAGCGCATCAACTCGCGCGGCCGTTTTTTGGGAGAGCCGATGGAGCTGTCGTGGCTTCGATCAGAAATAGAGGCCGTTCGCACTGCTCGAACGCTTGGATCGGGTCATGCGGTTAACAACCCAGCCTCAGGCGAACTCATTGGTCGGGTCACCTTCTTGGACGCCAGTCAGGCGGCGAAAGCGGCAGACGCGGTAACCATTTGGGACGCCCCCTCGAGCGCGCGCGCAGAAGCTCTGTATCGCGCTGCGGACCTCTACGAAGCCGCAGCGCCAGAGCTGTACGCGTTGCTCATTGACGAAGCTGGCAAAACGCTCCGCGATTGCATTGGCGAGGTACGGGAAGCGGTGGATTTCCTGCGCTACTATGGCCAAGGCGCGCGATGTCTGGCGCCACCAGCGCTCGGAAACGTGGTCTGCATCTCGCCGTGGAATTTTCCCCTGGCGATCTTTACCGGGCAAATCGCGGCGGCTCTTGCTGCCGGAAACGGCGTCGTTGCAAAACCCGCGGAGACGACGAGCCTGATCGCAGAGCGTGCTATGGCGTTGCTCCACAGTGCAGGTGTGCCAACCCAATCATTGACGCTGGTACCAGGTGAAGGACGAGAAATCGGTCCGGTCTTGTGCAGTCATCCAGCGACTGCTGGGGTCTGTTTCACGGGGTCTACTGCCACAGGGAAAGCAATCAACCGGGTTGTGGCGCAACACCATGCCCCAGGAACCCCGGTCATTGCAGAAACGGGCGGCATCAATGCGATGATCGTCGATACCACTGCCCTGCCTGAACAAGCCGTGCGCGACGTTATTGCGTCTGCATTTCAGTCCGCGGGGCAACGATGCTCCGCCCTTCGCGTACTCTACGTTCAGGAGGACATTGCACCGCATCTCGAGGAGATGCTGTTTGGGGCTATGGATTCTCTTCGGATCGGCGATCCGGCCAACTTTGCGACCGATGTCGGACCGGTTATCGACATATCGGCGAAAGAACGCATCGATACCTATGTCGCAAACGCGCGCGCCGACGGGCGTGTCCTCAAAGAACTAACGGCACCTACACATGGCACCTTTGTTGCGCCAACCGCGATCCGCGTCGCGGGGATCGAAGACGTCACCGAAGAGGTCTTTGGACCCATTCTTCACATCGCAACCTACAAGGCTGCAGAATTGGACGAGGTTATCGATGCCGTAAACGCGACCGGATACGGGCTGACCTTCGGCGTTCACACGCGGATTGATGGTCGCGTGCAGCACATCATCGACCGCGTCGATGTCGGCAACATCTACGTAAATCGCAACCAAATCGGGGCAGTCGTAGGATCGCAGCCATTCGGCGGCCACGGCCTCAGCGGCACTGGCCCCAAGGCTGGTGGCCCGCGGTATCTAATGGCGTTCACGCGGGAAACGGATCGCGCAGACTTACCAGGTGGACTACGCCTCCCCGGGCCCACGGGCGAGGCAAATACATACAGTATTCATCCACGCCACGGCGTCCTATGCGCAGGCCCGGGTAGCGACCTGGCGTCGGAGCAAGCTGCCCTCGCTAGGAAACTGGGTTGTACGGGCGTCATTGAGAACGGTGAAGCGACGCCGGAACACGCTCGGACCGCTCAGGTAAGCGCCGTACTCCATTGGGGACATCCAGATCGCTCCTGGGCCGAGGCATGCGCTGAACGCAGTGGCTCCATTGTTCCGCTCGTCACTTCGCGTGACCTGCAACGCTGGCTCACCACGGAAAAAACTGTCTGTGTCGACACTACTGCGTCTGGTGGTAACGCGGAGCTTCTCGCCGCCTCGAGCCAATTTGACCTCGCCGCCGAGTGACAAACGCCTTGCGCGACATAGATGCCCACCATGGCAGGCCAGACATCTGAGGCAAAGGCACGGGCAATACCCGTTGGACGTGCGGCACGGGCGGCGCGGCTCGGTGGCGTTGGGCTAAGCATCGCAGGCCACGTCGCCGCAGACGGCGCACGTGAACTTTTGCGTGGCAAATCTCCTAACCTACGCGGCCTCGTGCTCACGCCGGGAAACATCCAACGCATCACTAACGAGCTTGCTCGCATGCGCGGTGCCGCGATGAAGGTCGGGCAACTGGTTTCGCTGGATGCCGGTGATGTCCTGCCGCAGGAACTCGCCACCATAATCTCTCGGCTGCGCGCCGATGCCGATTTCATGCCGCCCAAGCAACTTCGCAACGTTTTGGATCGGGAGTGGGGCAGCGGGTGGATCAGGCGTTTCAGCCGCTTCAACGTCCGGCCTATTGCAGCTGCCTCCATTGGGCAGGTCCATGAGGCCGTTGGCCATGACGGTCGGCACATGGCCATTAAAGTGCAATACCCCGGGGTGCGCGAAAGCATCGATAGCGACGTCTCAAACGTTGGCGCGCTGATAGGCATGTCCGGCATCGTACCAAAAGGGCTGGATCTGGCGCCGCTGCTAAAAGAGGCAAAACGGCAACTTCGCGAAGAAGCGGATTATGCGCGCGAGGCGCGCGAACTGCAGCGGTTTGGCGATTGGCTACAAGAAGACTCCCGCTTTGCCGTGCCGGGGTTTGTCGAGGAGTTCTCTACGCCCTCAGTACTTGCAATGGACTTCTTGGCCGGCGAGCCAGTGGAGGGTTTGGACCAGGTTGATCAGGCAGAGCGCAACGTCGTGATGACCGCTCTATTTGACCTAACACTGAAAGAACTTTTTGAAATCGGTCATATGCAATCCGATCCGAACTTTGCGAACTATCGGTACAATCGAGATACGAAGCGCGTTCTACTCCTGGATTTTGGCGCTGCGAGAGCGGTCCCACGTGCAACGCGCGAAGCCTATCGCGCTATTGCTCGGGCGGTCCTGAACGGGAATCGACATGCAATCGACGAGGGGTGCCTATCTCTCGGCATCTATGCCTCCGACACTGCGCAAATCCACAAAGCAGCCATCCTCGATCTAATAGACAAAGGCGCAACCGGAATAACCGCGTCAGGGTCCTTCGACTTTGGTGATGCGGCGTTGCGACGACAACTTGCAGACGAGGGGATGCGCCTGGCGGAGGATCAGAACTTCTTGCATATCCCGCCATTCGACACGCTCTATGTGCAACGAAAGCTCGCCGGGATGTTTCTGTTGGCAAGCCGTCTTCAGGCAGAAGTGAACTTACGGGCGACATTAGCGCCGTGGCTGTGACACCATATCGCCAAAGGCCTGTTACGCGTAGTTCTTCGCCTTGCTCATTTTACCCAGACCCGGATTGAGCGAATTCGTGGGATCTATCTCTCTGTAGAAATCAGCTAGATCGGGCTTCGCTTTGTAGAGATGCCCGACATTATGTTCCGCCGGATACTCCGCACCGCGCGCGTCGAGGATTTTCAGCATCGCTGCCTTCAACGCCTTCGGGTCCTCTCCTTTTTTCACGATGTAATCCTGATGCATGACGTGGCACATCATGTGCCCGTAGTAGACTTTTCCGACGAGCTTGTCGGTAATCTCTGCGGGCAGTTCCTCGAACCAATCGCGATCATTCCGCCTAAGCGCGATATCCAAGGCCAGAATGTCTTCGACATCGTCCGCGTGGACGTGGCCGTAGCGCACGGCGGCACCCGCCGCCGCAAAGCGATGTAGCCCTGCGATCTTGGCCTCTCGAGGGGCGCATGCACGGAATGCAGCCTCCTTCCCATCGAAAAAGACCGGAAGAAACTCCTCGGCCTCTTCGATGCCGCTATCGTGCATTTTCAGGATCAGGTGATGTTCATAGCGATCCCTGAATTCCCGGAGAAAGGCGGGGAGATGCTCGGGCCACAGCCCAGCCACGACTTGCATGAACTTGTCCGTGAAACCCTTCGTAAAACGAAACTTGTTGAGCCGCGCATCGATGGCGCCCTTTAGCGCAAAGAACATCGGCAACCGGTCTGTGCCCAATTTGTCGATCATCACCAACGTGTCTTTTCCGTATTTCGCAGCGATGTCGAAGCACTCTCGATGCACATACTCAGCAGACACCGGGAGCGTTTCAAACTCCTTGAGAATATGACGCCGCAGATCGGTCAGATGCGCTGGGTCATTCGTCCCGATATAGAATACCTTTTCGCGCGGGTAGTTCGCGAAAGTGTCCAGCCTAACCGCAAATACCACGAGCTTGCCCGCGCAGCCGGATACACCGTGCAGCAACCGTTTGTCATTGTTGTAGCGGGACGGAATATCGGACTCTACATCGCGCAAGATGGTCGTGTAGTCCGGGTCTGAAGCGTTACGTCCCTCTGGTGGAGGGCTGTCCTTATTGTAATCGCCGTTCTCGAGTCGAGTGAGGATTTCTTCGGGCGAGTCCCCCAGATCAAGGCCCAGCTCGTTCACAAGTTTGAGGTCTCCGTTGGCGGTGATCTGCGCATATAGAGCGAGCTCGGTGTAGCTTGGCCCGCGCTCGCACAGTGATCCGCCCGAGTTGTTGCACACGCCACCCACAATGGAGGCGCCGATACTGCTCGATCCGATGACCGAATGCGGCTGGCGACCCAAAGGTGCCAGCAACTTTTCGAGCTTGAAAAGCGACGCGCCCGGAAAGCTGATCACCTGCTCACCGCCTCCTAGCAGATGAATGGCGTCCATCCGACCGGTGGACAGGATGACAGCATCGCGGTCGTAGGTGTCAGAGGGCGTCGAGCCTTCGGTCAAGCCCGTATTGGCCCCCTGCATGATGACGATCTTGTCTGCCGCTACGCAGGCCTCGAGCAGTTTCCATTGTTCGAGCAGGGAGCCGGGCCGAACGACTGCCAGCGCATTGCCGCCACCGGAACGGAACCCTTTGCAAAAGCGCTCCATGCTTTTGGGGTTCGTCAGGACATGCTTGCGGCCACAAATGGCGCGGAAACGGTCGATAAGCGCATCATTCGTCATGGGGGCCATATGCCCGATTGGGCACTACCCTGTCACTCCGCAATACTACTGAGGCGCTCTCAGGCCGCACCTCTCATGATTGCCTCGAGACCGTCATGTTCCTGCACCCAGTGGCCGGGCGTCACCTGATTGAGCCGCGGTTCGTAGTCCACTTGTCCGGCCCGGCTAGGCAGGAAGCGTAAGCCTGCTAGAGGATCGAGCGGGCTGGGCAACTCTCCCGGCAGCTTCAGGCGCTGCCTTTCAGTTTCGACTGACGGATCCGGGATAGGCACCGCTGAAATCAGGCTTTGCGTGTAGGGATGTTCGGGGTTGTCGAAAATCGCGTCGCGCCCCGCCATCTCGACCACGCGTCCTAAGTAAAGGACCATGATCCTATTCGACACCGAACGCACGACGGATAGGTCGTGAGAGATAAAGAGCATCGACATGCCAAATTCTGCCTGCAACTCCTTAAGGAGTGTCAGGATTTGCGCTTGAATCGAAACGTCGAGAGCCGAAACGGCCTCGTCGCAAATCAGGAGCTTTGGCCTATTGATCATTGCCCGCGCGATGCCCACGCGCTGGTTCTGGCCGCCGGACAATTCGTGCGGGTATCGATTGATCATCGTGGGCGGCAGCCCCACGCGATCCATCATTTCGCCGACACGAGTGCGCACCTCTGCTTTGGACAGGCCAGGCTCGGCTACTTTGAGAGGCTCCGCGATGGAGGTCGCAATCGTCATCCGGGGATCGAGCGAGGCGAGAGGGTCCTGAAACACAATCTGCAGATCCTGGCGGTAAGGCTTCATCGCCTGGCCACTCAACCCCGTTATGGGTTTTCCGAGCCACGTCACCTGCCCGTCCGTGGGTGGGATCAACTGCAGGACAGCGCGGGCCAGTGTGGACTTGCCGCAACCGGATTCCCCGACGATCCCCAATGTTTCGCCTTGGGCCAAAGTAAAGCTGACACCTTTTACCGCTTTCAGCGGCTGCGTCCGGTTAAAGAACCCCCGTCCGCCCGGCACTTGGAAAGTCACCGCCACTTCCTCAACATCGAGAACGGTTTCCGCGGTGTCCGAGATGTCATCACGCAAGTCATCGCCATCGAGCCGCGGCATGGCCTTGAGCAAATCCTTCGTATAGCTCTCGCGCGGGTTGGCGAATATTTCGGCCGTCGTCCCCGACTCCACATATTCGCCATGGCGCATGACCTGCACGTGATCGCACATCCGCGCGACAACACCCATGTCGTGGGTAATGAGCGCAATCGCTGTATTCTCCTCGCGCTGGAGCGTCGCCATCAAATCAAGGATATCGGCCTGCACAGTCACGTCGAGCGCGGTCGTAGGCTCGTCGGCGATCAAGAGTTCCGGACCGCAAAGCATTGCCATAGCAATCATCACCCGCTGACGCATCCCACCGGACAGCTCATGCGGGAACTGGCCCAAGCGCAGGCGCGCCTCAGGGATTTTCACCCGCTGCAGCCAGTCTAGGCACAATGCATCAGCCTTGGACCCGCTGAGACGCTGATGTGCGCGAAGGACTTCTTTCATCTGTTGACCAACCCGCAGATGCGGCGTCAACGCGGTCAGCGGATCCTGAAAGATCATCGAGACCTTGGACCCCCGGATCTTGTTCAGCTCAGGGATCGGGCGGTTCAACATTTCCTCGCCCTTCAGCAGGGCCGAACCGGTGGCCATACCATTCTGCGCTAGCAGGCCCATGGCCGCCATGAAGGTCTGGGATTTGCCGGAACCGGACTCACCCACGATCCCCAAGCATTCACCCGGCGCGATGTCAAAGCTAACGCCTCTGACGGCTTCCACATGGCCGTCGAGCGTTTCGAAACCGACCTTCAGGTCGCGGACTGAAAACAAGTCCATGTCAGCGGTCCTTTGGATCGAGTGCGTCGCGCAGACCATCGCCAATGAAAAACATCGTGATGATGATCGTGACGTAGAAGAAAAGCGGGAAAGCAAGCTGCCAGAGCGTGCCGTAGGCCATGGTACCTGCCCCTTCGGCGATCAACGCGCCGAGCGAGGTGTAGGGTTCGGAGATCCCGAGACCGAGAAAACTCACGAAACTCTCCGCCAGGATCATATCCGGCACCAGAAGTGACGCGTAGACAATGATCACACCCGCCAGGTTTGGCAGGATGTGACGGACCATGATCATAACCTCGCTGACCCCTGACGCGCGCGCGGCCTCAACAAATTCGCGGTTTTTGAGGCTCAGTGTCTGCCCCCGTACGATGCGTGCCATGGTCAGCCAGCTCACCGCGCCCAGCGCCACGAACAGCATCAGAAACGATCGGCCGGCAATGACGAGCAAGAGGATGATGACCAGAACGGAGGGGATCGACAGCAGAATATCGACGATGCGCATCATGATCGCATCGGTGCGCCCGCCAACATAGCCGGACACGATACCGTAAATCGTGCCCACAACCAGCGCCATCGCCGCCCCGATCAGGCCCACCATCAGCGACGTTTGCGTCGCCTGGATCGTGCGCGAATAGAGATCGCGCCCGAGATCATCGACGCCGAAGTAGTGGCCGCTTTCAATCGATGGAGCGCCGAGGCCCCGAACGTCGCCCATGGCTGTCCAGTCGATCTCTTCGTTGTTCCATTGGGCAAAAAGCGGGCCAAAGATCACGAAGGCCACGACCACCCCCAAAACGAACACGCAGGCCATTGCCGCGCGGTTCTGGATAAAACGCTCATAGGCGTCGCGCATGAGCGAACGGCCCTGGACGACCTGACTGTCCCCGATTTTTTCGGCGCGGGCTTCCATTCGTGCGGATTTGCCAAACATGTCAGTACCGGATCTTGGGATCGAACCAGGCATAGGCCAGGTCAGTGAGAAGGTTCACAGCCACGGTGAGCGTGCCGTAAAGAATCGTGACGCCCAGCAGCACCGAATAATCGCGCGAAAGCGCGGAATTCACGTAGCTCTGTCCGAGGCCACCGGTAGAAAAATAGATATCCACGAAGACCGACCCGGTCAGGACATATACAAAGACGGGGCCAAGGTAAGATACGACCGGCAAAAGCGTCGGTTTCAGCGCGTGACGCCAAATCACGAGGCCATCAGGCAGCCCCTTTGCACGCGCGGTGCGGATGTAGTTGGAGTTCAGAACCTCCAGCATCGACGAGCGCGTGATGCGCGCGATAGAGCCCATGTAGCTCGTCGACAACGCGATAACCGGCATGATCAGGTACTGCCATTGCCCCCCGTTCCAGCCGCCGCCGGGCAAAACACCCAGCCAAAGCGTGAAGGTCAAAATCAGGATCGGGCCCATGATGAAGTTTGGCAACGCCTGCGCCGCGATGCCCAGCGAAACGGCCAAGTAGTCGATCCAGCTGTTATGCCGTAGCGCCGCCGCAATCCCGAGGCTTACGCCCACAGTGGTTGCCGCCAGGAAGGATAGGAAGCCGTATGTCAAGGAAATCGGGAAGCCTTGGGCGATGATGTCGTTCACATCGCGGTCCTTGAACTTGAAGGACGGGCCGAAATCAAAGTGCAGCACGATGTTGGTCAGGTAATCCCATAGCTGCTTCCACAGCGGCTGATCGAGGCCGTACCGGGCTTCAAGATTTGCCAGGACTTGCGGAGGCAGCGGGCGTTCTGACGTGAACGGGCCGCCCGGGGCGACCTGCATCAAAAAGAACGACGCAATTATCAATAGCAGGATCGTCGGGATCGATCCCACAATGCGGCGGAGCGAGTAAACGAGCATGGAGCCTCTTACAAATTACCCCCGGCCCTTGGAAAGGCCGGGGGCGTGTTCGTTACGTCGCGGAGTTACTCTGCGATCTTATAGAGGTTCTTGGAGTACCAGTTCTGTTCGACGTTATTCACAGGCCAGTTCCCCACGTCGCTGTCCATCATGTAGACGCCAGCATAGTGGTAGACCGGGATCACTGGCATTTCTTCGGCCAGCACGCCTTCGACCTTGGCATAGAGCGCGCCTGCATCGTCCGCAGTGCGGGCCTGGGTCATGAGATCGTCGACCATAGCGTTGGAATACTTGCCGTCGTTGTAGCCGGAGGCTGACGTGACAAGGTCGAGGAAGGTCGAGGCTTCGTTATAGTCGCCGCACCATGCACCGCGTGCCAGTTCAAAGTCCTGGTTGCCACGGGTTTCCAGGAACACTTTCCATTCCATGTTGCCCAGCTCGGCCTCGACACCCAGCTTTTGCTTCCACATCTGCGACATCGCAACAGCGATTTTCTTGTGCGATTCCGAGGTGTTGTAGATCATGTTGAAGGACAGTGGATTGTCCGGGCCATAGCCCGCTTCCATCATCAGTTCCTTCGCCATGGCGTCCTTTTCGGCCTGGGTCATGCCCGCAAACTCGGGGAGCGGCGGCTCAAAATCAGCAACGGAGACCGGCGTGAACGTGTAGGCAGAGGTCTGACCGCCCGCGAGCACATTCTTGGTGATGATGTCGCGATCAACGGCCAACGCCAGCGCCTTGCGCACGCGCACGTCCTTGAACGCCTCAGGGCCATCATCCGTCAAGTTGAAGGTGTAGTAGTAGTTGCAGAGCCGCGGGAACGAGATCGCCTCTTCGGGGTATTCCTGCTGGAGACGCGGGAACTGACCAGAAGGCACCTCGGTGCGGTCGAGCTCGCCCGCAAGATAGCGCGTCAGCGCAACGTTTTCATCGTTGATCACGAGCGCCACTACTTTTTCGATGACCGTGTTGTCGTTGTCCCAGTACATCGCGTTGCGTTCACGCACCGAGCGTTCCGCAGGTTCATGTACCGTCAGAACATAGGCGCCGTTCGACACGATATTCTCAGGCTTCGTCCACTCCGCACCATGGGCCTCGATGGTGGGGCGGTGTGACGGGAAGAGCGTCGAATGCGTCGTCATCTGAGCGAAGTACGGCAGTGGCGAGGACAGCGACACTTCGAGGGTTAGGTCATCAAGAGCCTTCACACCCAGCGTATCCGGGGCGTTTTCACCGGCAATAATGGATCCCGCGTTTTCGATGGCGGTGATCTCCATATACCAGGAATAAGGCGACGCGGTTTCCGGATCGACGGCGCGCTGCCAGGCATACACAAAGTCCTGCGCAGTAACGGCATCGCCATTCGACCACTTCGCGTCGTCGCGTAGCGTAAAGGTGTAGACGGTTTTGTCGTCATTGGTCGTGTAGCCTGTGGCGACGCCTGGGACGAGGTTACCCTCGGCATCCTGACTCATGAGGCCCTCGAACAGGTCACGCACGATTTCCGCGCCGCTCACATCTTCAACGATCTGCGGATCAACCGAGCTGTGCTCGTCGAGCACCCGATAGGTAAAGGTCTGGTCGTCTGCTAGAGTCACGTCTGCCGGAACGTGGCCTCCAGCGAAAACAGGCGCGGCAAGCATCGTCGTCGCCAACAACCCTGAGATGAGCGATTTGCGGAACATTGTCATTCGGGAACTCCCTGAATTTTTATTGGATAGCGAAGGCTAGCGTGAAGACTCTTTGCAGTTAAAGACAAAAAGCCCGGCCTGCCGCGCGGTCATGCCGCAATCATGGGGGGAACGCCCAGATTTTGTGGAATTGGGCAATCACTCGCCTACGCAGTGACTGCCTTTCCAAGCGTTTGGATGATGCGGGGGCATCAATCTAGATGCGACCGCCATCACCGAGTCGCTAATCCCGATGTCAGGCCGCGGCCGCGACCTCCGCAGGCCACCAGAGCGGCCCGATCGCCACCACAAGGAAAATCGCATTCGCCAGCGTGTTCAGCGGGACGCCTGCAAGGATCGAACCGCCGCTGTCGACGACGAACCACAGGACCGCGCTCACCACCACAGTGCGCCGCACACCTTCGGGCGCGTCATCGAAAACCCAGACCCGCAGGCACCAAACCATCACGCCCCACCCCACCAGCACTCCGGCTGTGATCCCGGACAAAAAGCGCGTCTCGAGGGCGACCCACGTCACATTTCCGTCGAGCGGCCAGCTCAGGAGATCAACAGCCCAGCGCATGGGCTCTGCGGTGACCTCCATCGACGCGAGCAGCAGTAGCGGCGCGTAAACAAGGATCAGGACAGATGTGACAGCCAGGTAGGCTTTATGGGTGCTTATTCTACGGGACATGATCACCCTCCAAATCATTTTCCCCCGCATATCGACCCAGAGATCATTGTCGCAATTACCTCGCAGGTAAGGGACAAGTGAGCATCGCCGAACTAAGGTGACCCCATGTCTGACTTTCCCGCCGTACTACGCCATTGGCGCAAGACCCGCCGCTTCAGCCAATTGGCGCTGGCCCTGGATGCGGATGTGTCCGCGCGCCACATCTCGTTCCTGGAGACCGGGCGCGCGCGTCCAAGTCGCGACATGATCGGCCGTCTCGGTGAGGCGATGGATCTGCCGCTAGTTGCAAAGAACGAACTTTTGTCCCACGCAGGTTTCGCGCCCCGCTACTCCGCCCGCGATTGGGAGGACGAGGAGTTGGCGCCGATCCGCGAGGCGGTGGACTACATGCTGGCATCGCACGATCCCTATCCGGGCCTAGCCCTCAACCGGCTGTGGAAAATCGTCGCCTTCAACACCGCTGGAGCTAGGCTCTACGGCGGTTTGGGAATTGGCATCGGGGATAGTTTGCTGGACCTACTCCAGTCAGGCCAGCTCTCCGCTATGGTTGAAAACTGGCCTGCTGTAGCGCGGGCTGCGACGGCCCGTTTGCGTGTAGAAAGTGCCGCCGCTGGCGGGATCGCGGAGCTAGACCGCGCGATTGACTCCCTTAGCGGCGCCGACGCCCCCGGCCAGATCGACGGACCCGTGGTGCCGACCATCATCCGCCTGGGCGACATGCGACTATCGATGTTTGCGACCATAGCGCAGCTCGGTACGCCCGAAGACCTGACGCTCGATGACCTCAAGGTAGAGCTCTACTTCCCAGCCGATGAGGTCACCAAATCCTTCTTCGAATCTGCTATTTGAGCGGCGGGAACCGCGCGCGCGTGGCCGTGGCCACCCAGTCATGGTGATTTCGAACATACTCGTTCGACGCATCCCTAGGTGGGTTGAAATCCCACGCGTTATCGCCCGTCGTATCCATCATCGCATGAAGTTTCAGCCGGGTCTGCTGGCTCTCGATGACTTGCGCTTTGAGCGCACCAGTGTCCCACCGTTCCTGTACTTCCGCAGCAAAGGCCGCCGCAGCATCCGTGTATGCCGGGTCGCCCGCAACATTTGCCAGTTCCCAAGGATCTCGCGCCAGATCGTAGAGTTGCGGTGGGTCCAGGTCGCAGTGAATATACTTCAGATTGCCGCGCCGTATCATGACGACCGGCGCGCCGGCACATTCGGCGCAGTACTCGCCAATCACCTCACCGTCGAAACTTTCGCCTCTGCAAAGGGGCAACAATGACCGGCCGTCCACGGGTTGCGCATAGATCGCGTCATCACCGCCTGCGATGTCCACCAACGTGGGCAGAATATCCATTAGCGAGCACAGCGTATCGGATCGACCGTTATTGATGCCCGGCCCCGCCATGATGAGTGGAATCCGAGCGGAGTGTTCAAGAAAACTCATCTTGAACCACATCCCGCGTTCACCCAGCATGTCTCCGTGATCCGAGGTCACGATAAAGATCGTGTTTTCCGTCTCCCCCATCTCTTCGATGGTCTGCATTAATGCGCCGACCTTGCTGTCGAAATAGCTGGTATTGGCGAGGTAAGCGCGGCGCGCGCGGATCATCTCTTCGCGGTTCATCGGCTGTGTTGTGGCTTCGACCCCGTCTGCAACCCGTCGCGAAAACGGGTCCAGATCCCCTGGTGCCATCTCCGTTTCAGGCAGGGGAATGTCGACGCCTTCATAAAGGTCCCAGAATTCAGGTTTGGCCACGTATGGGTCATGCGGATGAAAGAAGCTCGCAACCAGACAGAATGGCTGCCCCTGCCCCACCGCCTTGTCCCGTGCCCGATCTATGAGCCAGCGCCGCGCGGCGAATTCTGCTTCGTCGTCGTAATCGGTCTGGTAGGTCGCCACAGCGACGCCGCTTTCAGCCACCGTCTGCATATTGTGGTACCAAATATCGATGCGCTCATCGTTATTGGTCCAGTCAGGAGTCCAGGCAAAATCCGACGGGTAGATGTCAGTCGTCACGCGATCACTGAAGCCGTGCTTCTGATCTGGACCAACGAAGTGCATCTTGCCCGAGAGGCAAGACCGGTAACCCAGGGCGCCGAGGTAATGCGCAAATGTCGGCACCGACGCGGGGAGCTCCGCCGCGTTGTCCCAGGCCGCGATGCGGCTGATATGCTGCCCCGCCATGAAGGATGCCCGGGAAGGCACGCAGAGCGGCGAATTGCAGTAGGCCCTGTCAAAACGCATGCCACGTGCCGCAAGCGTGTCCATGTTTGGCGTTATGGCCTCGGCCATCCCGTATGTGCCCGTGAAATGAGGCGCGAGTTGGTCCGCCATGATGATAACGATATTGGGCTGCATTGCGCCCTCCCTGATTGACTGAATGTTCCTGTGGAGCGTTCAGATGGGAGGCGGCTGGTAATGCATGACTTTGACGTGGCCCATGGCGAGCACTATGGGGCCACCGGGCGCGACGCGCGAGCCCTATTTGCGTCTTTCGAATACACGTATGGCTGCTTTGTCGGCGATGTCTGCCAGCATGTCTGCATCGGGGATATCGGCGGAAAGCTCTGACAGAGACGTGCCGTTAGCCATTGCCTCTTTCACCGCCGCCGAGGCCGCCTGACGCCCCATGGATGCGGCCAGCGCGAAAACAGCCGCTTCGGCCATTACATCCGGGGTACGGTCAATGCGGGCGCGCATGGCAGCGGCATTGGGTGCCATTGTTTCTGCGAGCGTTTGCGCGTGCGCGAGCGCCGAGCCCGTGATCTCGAATAGTTCTGGGAGGAGTTTCCACTCCACCGCCCAGCTAGCGCCATCCCTCTCTTCAGCGTGGATCGCCGCAGACGACAAGCCGTTCTGACAGGCAATGGCCACCGGGTGGGCGGATTGCAGTGCTTCGGCAGTAACAGGGTTCGATTTATGCGGCATGGTTGAACTCCCACCGCCAGTACCCGCCCGCAATTCAGCAACCTCGCCCCGAGACGAAATCGCTACATCGCGCCCCATTTTGGCCAGCGCGGTTACAAGCCGCGTCAGCCAAGAGGCCATAGCCAAGAACGGACCTCGATCCGCATGCCAAGGTGGGGTATTCGCCAATTGCAATTCCATGGCCATGGCAGCGCAAATCGCGGCCCCATGGGGAGCCATCGTGCTGAGCGAACCAGATGAGCCCCCCATCTGGAGTCGCAAGGCCGATTGCCGCAGCGCGGGAAGTTCCGCTTCCAATGCGATAAGTGGAGATGCCCAAGACCCGACACGCAATGCGAAGCTTATAGGCGTAGCAAGCTGACCCCGGGTTCGCCCCAACATGGGTATCCCCAAATTGCTTGTGGCGACATCGTTCAGCGCGCCGATCACGTCGCCAAGCTTTGCTTCCAGACCGTCGAGCGCATCGCGTGCGCGAAGCACCATAGCCGTATCCAGAATGTCCTGGCTTGTTGCGCCGTAGTGCAACCAATCCGCCGCTTCAGGGTCTAGTGCGGCACGCATCTCTGCAAGCAGTGCAGGAACAGGGACCCCCGCTTGGGCAATGCCCTCCGCCAAGGTGTCGCCGGCAATCTTGACGCCTGCGACAGCCTCACCCAGCCCCTTGGGCACCATATCCACGGTTTCTTGTGCTCTGGCCAAAGCAGCTTCTACCTGAACCATTGAACCAACCAGCGCCGTGTCTGAAAAGCACTCGGCGATCGCCGTATTGTTGTAAATTCGTTCTGTCAGAAAGCTCATTCTCTGTGCCTTGGGATTAGTAGATAGGTCTTGGTCAGCCCCATCGCGGTGGCTGCTCATTCTTTCAAGAGGTTCAACTATGCCGCGTCCAGTAGGAGGCGGCTTTGCTTTCAGCGGCGGTCAGTCCTTTGGCGCGGTAGATTTCACGGGCACGACTTGCCTGGTTTCGCTCAGCAGCAAAAAACAGGTGGCGATCATTATCCGGCAGTACCGTTGCCTCTAGCGCCCAGGTCAGCGCATCTGCATCCGCCATGTCCACGCGCTGCACAGTGATGTCAGTTTCCGGCAAAGCCTGCAGATCAGCATCATCGCGCAATGCCAGATAGGCTATGCCTTGTGTCCCGGCCGTTGCATCTTCGATCATTCGCATGATGACCGGCAGCGCGGTTTCGTCCCCGAAAAGCCCGAGCCATCCAGCCTCCGGCTGTGACCCGCCCGACGGCCCCATGATCGCCAATTCCTGGCCCACTTCGGCGCGTTCACACCACTCGGTGACACGTCCACCGGCATGGAGAACAATGTCTACGTCAATCCACCCGTCGGCCTGCTTGCGCACGGTATAGGGCGGGCGATGCCATGCGCCCGGCCCCTCGGGCCAGGTCGTCAGCCCGCGATCATCGAGATAGGGCCAAGGCGCGCCCTCAGGCCCAAAGAGCGGGCGAAAATGCAGCCCGGCACCGGTTTTTTGAAACGCCGAGAAATCGCCTGACAGGCGAAGTCGCGTGAAATTGGGGCTGATGCGCGTGAAACCTTCGATGCGAGTCAGATGCTGGTTCAGCGGCGCCCGCTGCTCGGGCGCGCGCCATTCGATCCCGTCATCGAGGCCGAGTTTTGCAAACCGTTGCGCGTAGAGGTCCTTGAGCAACTGAAGTTGCGGCGCAGTATCGGAGGTGAACTCCACCTCCGTCATTTGCCCGTCAGCTAGCAGCGATACACGCCCCAAAGGCGCGTTGATGACAAGCGATCCCTCAGCGGTCTCGACTGCCAGCCCGAATTCCTGCGCCATTGCACTTAGCGCCGGGAACGCCTGCTCAGAAGATACGTTGAGCCGCGCCCCATGCGCCATTGTAGTGCCCCTAGTTTCGTTGGATGGAAGCGGCGATTTCTGCCGCCTCTTCAGCGGTCAGGCGGGGCGGATGCCAATCGCGGCCCGGCGCTGCGTCGAGGAGCTTCTTGGTATATGGGTGTTTCGGGTTGTTAAACACCTCATCCGCTGGGCCCATTTCGACCATGACGCCCTTTTCCATAACCGTAATGTAATCCGAGATTTGCGCGGCGACACGGAGGTCATGGGTGATGAAGATGATCGCCATTTTGTATTCTTCCTGGAGATCATTCATCAGGCGAAGCACCTGTTTCTGCACGGAAAGGTCGAGTGCGGATACGGATTCATCCGCGATCACAACGTCCGGTCCCATGGCGAGCGCGCGGGCAATGCCGATGCGCTGACGCTGACCGCCCGAGAAATTGCGCGGTGTACGCTTCAGTGCGGGCTCACCTAGTCCCACCTGATCCAAGAGCTCGATCGCCTTCTTCTTGGCATCGTCATTAGTCACACCCTGTAGCTCCAGCCCACGGGTAATCATATACCCCACCGTTTGCGACGGGTTCAGCGATCCATAGGGATCCTGAAAGATCATCTGAATGTCTTTGCGCGCCTGCACGAGATCATCGCCGGTTTTGCCGAGGAAATCTGATTCCTTGATGATGACGGCACCCTCTGTGGGCTCCTGCAGGCGGATTAGCGTCTTGGCCAAGGTCGACTTGCCCGACCCGGATTCTCCTACCACACCCAGCGTTTCACCGGCACGTAGCACGAAGGATGCGTCGTTCAACGCATGCACCTGCTTGTCGCCAGATCCATAGATCTTGTGCATGTTTTTCACTTCGACGAGCGGTGCGTCGTTGCGGCCGAGGTCTGGGCGGCGCGTCGTCTCGAGCAGCGGCATGGCGTCCACGAGCAGCTGCGTGTAGGGCTTTTCCGGCTCCATCAGGACGCGGGTCTTGTCGCCCTCTTCGATCAGCTTGCCCCAGCACATGACCGCCACGCGGTCGGCAACATCAGCCACCACGCCGAAGTCGTGCGTGATAAAGATGGTGGCGTTGTCATAGACCTCTTTGAGGTCGTTGATCAGACGCAGGATCTCGGCCTGTGTCGTCACGTCTAGCGCGGTCGTCGGCTCGTCGGCGATCAGAATGTCTGGCTTACACGCCAGCGCCATCGCGATGACGATACGCTGACACTGACCACCGGAAACCTGATGCGGATAGCTGTCATAGATGCGCGGCGGCGTCGGTAGCTTCATCTGCTCCAGCAACTGGAGCGTCTCTTTCTTGCGGTCTTCGGCCTTGATCTCAGGCCTGTGGAGCTCGAATACCTCGTCAACCTGCTTGCCGATCTTGATCGATGGATTCAGAGCGGCCATCGGCTCCTGATAAATCATCGAGATCCGCGCCCCGCGGATTTCATTGAGTTCTTTGTCTGGCATGCGCAGCATGTCCATACCGTCAAAAATCACCTCGCCGTTTGAGATTGTCAGACGACCCGGCACATCATTCATGATTGCCGAAGTCATCACCGATTTGCCGGACCCCGATTCACCCACTACGCACAGGATTTCCCCCCGGTGCAGTGTAATTGAAACGTCCTCGACGGCGTATTTCCTATCGGCACCCTTGGGCAACTCAATGGACAGGTTCTTGATCTCTAGGATCGGCTTTTGCTGCTTGTCGGCCATTGATCTCCCCTGGTCTCCCGCGCTGGCTCTTGGCAGCCAAACAGTTTGGCGTGCACTTGGCAAGCATTTGCAGCCTCAAACGCCCCTATGAACGCGGTGTTGCTAGCCAACGGCATTGCGCCGCAGAAGCCCCAAAAGTTTGATCTCTGGAATTCCCTCAAATGCAAAGTGGCTGAATCATGGGTGCCCATATGCTCGGCAATTGGGGGATCGGTGCCTAAATCGTGGGCGCATTCTTTGCCCGCACAAAATGCTGAGTTAACATTGCAACTGCAGCATTGCCTTTTTCGATAGGGCCTTCAATTTACCAACGAGCAACGCTGCTGCCCAGCCCGGAGCCCATCGTCGAGCTTCGTTCTTCCAAAGCCAAGCAACGCATCTCTTGATGCTGTGCCGCCATGAAGGTCGAAACCATGACGCAACCCGGCCCGGGATTTTCCAAGGAACAGCAAGAGTATTTGGCCCGCGTCATCATGGGGCTGAACCTGCATAGAGCTTTCGCGCCTGCGGCAAGCGCTGTTGCAGAAGCACCGGTCGAAACGGTCTACGGCACTGAGATCGAAGATCTTTGCAAGGAAGAAGTCGCAAAACATCGCGAGCACCCTTTAGACATTTGGGAACGGCTGGAAAGGTGGACTAAAGAGGATGTGATGGCTGAAGGGCTGGATCAGTTTCTTCTGCGCCACCTGGGATTTTTCAACGTAGAGCCAGCCAGCCAAGGGTACATGATGCGCCTACGTGCGCCCGCTTGCGTTCTGCGTGCCGATCAGATGGATGTGCTTGCACGGTGCGCTGAGGATTTTGGTGGCGGCTACGCCCACGTTACCACCCGCGGGTCGATCCAAATTCGAGAAATCCGTCCGCGTTCCGTCATTGATTTCATCGAAGCCCTCGAAAGCTGTGGCCTAACGGCACAAGGAACCGGTGCAGACAGCGCGCGCAATCTCACTGTCACTCCTTCCGCAGGTTTTGACCCAGATGAAATTGTAGACATGACCGAATGTGCCAAGAGGCTTTCCACGCGAATTATGCGCACACGGGAACTTCAAGGCATCCCCCGCAAGTTCAACATTTCCTTCGACAACGCCGGGAGGCTTTCCTGTCTGAGCGACACAAATGACATCGCTTTTCAAGCCGTGAATATCTGTGACGGCGCCGATGTGCAGCACGGCCTCTGGTGCCGCATCGCGCTGGGCGGGATAACGGGCCACAAAGATTTTGCCCGCGATACAGGCCTGCTTTGTCGTCCGGACGAAACTGTCGATGTCGCCGAGGCCATGCTGCGCGTTTTTGTTGAACATGGCGATCGCACCAATCGCAAAAAGGCACGCCTTAAGTACCTTCTGGAAAAAGAGGGTGTGGAATGGTTCGTCGCACGCAGCCAGGAAAAGTTAGATCCAAAGGGGATTGCGCTCCATCGCGTCGATCGTTGCCATGATGAGCCGCGGACAGCTATCGACCGGCAGGCACATATTGGGATCCATCCACAAAAGCAGATGACCCTGAGCTACGTTGGCGCTGCTCTTGAATTGGGGCGATTGAGCCCAGAGCAGATGCGTGTCTTGGCGAGGGTAGCACGAGAGTATGGCGAGGGCGACATTCGCCTAACCGTTTGGCAGAATCCGATCATCCCTTGGATTCCAAACGAACATGTTCGCGACGCTGCAGCGGAGCTGGAGGCTGCAGGAATGCCGACACGCGCCTCAGCTTTCGCCGCAGGTGTTGTGGCATGCACAGGTAAGTGGGCCTGCAAGATGGCAGCAGCCTACACCAAAGAAGACGCATTGGCGCTCACACGTCACCTAGAAGAGCGTTATACACTCGACCAGCCCATCAATATTCACCTTACTGGCTGTGCGAATAGCTGCGCCCAACACTATGTCGGAGACATCGGCCTAGTTGGTGCCGCTGCGCCAGGCGGAGGTGAAGGATACAACATCGTTGTCGGTGGCGGTTCTGACCTTGATCAAGGACTAGCACGCCCGCTGGTTGGACCCGTTGCTGCCGCAGATATTCTTCCGATTGTCGATCACGTTATCGCCACTTACTTGGCCCAGCGCAGCGGCAATCAGAACTTCCTAGAATTCGTGCGTGGTCTCGCCGACGCCGATCTCCCTACGCTACTTCCACACGCCCGCCAAGCTGCAGCCTGAGGTACGATATGAACGCTCCGCTCATTCAAAAGACCATCGAAGCTGCCGTGGCCGCTTCTTCTCCGCAGGTAGAATTGGTGCCCGCCGACGCGCCCTTTGACGACGCCCAAAGACAATGGCTCAATGGGTTGCTGACCGGGCTTTCCGCAGTCGCAGCATCCGCAGCTGCCGGTGAGCCCGAAGACGCCCCGATGACTGCAATGTCGGTCCTCTACGGCTCGCAATCCGGCAATTGCGAAGCGCTCTCAAAGGATTTGCGCAAGCATGCGGCAACCCAGGGTTTCGAAGCTGAGATTAAAGCACTGAACGACATAGCGCCGGCCGACTTGGCGACGCAGGAACACGTAACTATCGTGGTATCGACATTTGGCGAAGGAGAACCACCCGATAACGCGGCAAAGTTCTTTGCGGCGCTCATGGATCCGGCCTGCCCACCCCTGCCCGCCTCGCTGAACTTCTCAGTATGCGGATTGGGTGACACGAGCTACGCGGACTTCAACAAATGCGCTATCGACATCGATGCACGTCTTGCAGAGTTAGGTGCGACTCGTGTCGCAGAGCTTGTGTCCTGTGACGTAGATTTCGACGATGATTATGCCGGATGGAAAAATGCAGTATTTGAAGCTCCTGCCTTTGCAGAAGCAGGCAGTGCCGTCGCTACGGGCACCACTGTAATCGAAGCAGAAACGCTTGCGACATTCGATAAAAGCCGACCCTTTATGGCCTCGCTCATTTCGTCCGAACGTCTATCGGCACAGGACAGCGCAAAGTGCGTGAACCACATAGAAATCTCTCTGGCAGGCGGCGGGGAAGATCTCGATTACGCTGCCGGAGATGCACTTGGGGTGGTACCTGTAAACTGCCCGGAGGACGTGGCAGAAGTGCTAACGGCAGCCGGGCTGACGGGTCGCGAGTCGATAGAATTAAAGTCCGGGCCAGCAAGGCTGCACGCGGCACTATCGACGCAGCTTGATATCGTTACGGTGACCCCAAAGACCCTGGAAACACTAGGTGTTGCCGAAGCTCATAAGGGCGCTCAGTTACTCGACATTCTGGAGCCATGCGACGCGCAAACGCTCGCCAGCGCGTTGAGGCCTCTTCAACCGCGCCTATATTCCATCTCCTCGAGCCCCAAAGCACATCCTGGGGAGGTTCACCTCACGGTGGGCGAAGTTCGCTACGATCTGAACGGTCGCGCATGCAAGGGTGTTGCATCGACGTTTTTAGGCGAGCGACTGGCAGAAGGCGGCATGATTGGCGTCTACGTTCAAAGGTCACCGCATTTCCACCCGCCGGCCGACGATACTGTCCCCCTGATTATGATCGGGCCAGGCACCGGGATCGCGCCGTTTCGCGCCTTTCTGGAAGAACGCGAGGCGCGCGGTGCCACCGGCAAAAACTGGCTCTTTTTCGGGGATCAGCACGAGGCAACCGACTATCTGTACCGCGAGGAACTAGAAGCTTGGCGTAACGCTGGCCTCACGGAGTTGTCGCTGGCCTGGTCGCGCGACGGCGCAGAAAAAGTCTATGTCCAGACCCTGCTCGAGGAATCCTCGGACGCAGTCTTTTCTTGGTTAGAAGACGGCGCGGCGATTTACATCTGTGGAGATGCCTCGCGAATGGCCGTCGATGTAGAAAAAGCACTTTTGCGCATCATCGCCAAAGGCAAAGCAACAGACGAAGTGGGTGCAAAAGCCTATCTCGAGGATATGGCCGCAAATCACCGGTATCAGCGGGACGTGTACTGAACGTGCCGCGCAAGGCGGCAAAGCGCCTAAGAATTCATCACCAGCGGCTTTGGGGTGGCGTAAAGCCGTGCGCGAGGTGTGGGGCCACTACTGTCCGCCAAAGCAGCGTCCTACGGCGGCATTCGTGACAGATGATCTTTCCATAATCGTAGTGGAGCCAGACCGTGACCGCGCGCTCCAGATCGTTGATAGCCTCACGGCAGCTGGCTACAGCCGGATTCAGGCAATATCGGAACCGTCCTCGCTACGGCGTCAGATTGCCAGTTTTGAACCCGACCTTGTGCTCATCGATATGGCGAACCCGTCGCGCGATGCTCTCGAAGAATTGGCGCTTGCCTCTGGCCCACTCGAACGTCCTGTGGCCATGTTTGTTGACCAATCGGATGACGCGTTGACCCAGGCCGCCATCGAAGCCGGGGTCTCGGCCTACGTGGTGGATGGGATGCGCGCGGATCGGGTCAAGCCAGTCATGGACGCCGCCATCGCCCGTTTCCGTATGATCCAACGCATGCGTACAGAACTGGCCGAAACGAAACGTGCCTTGGAGGAACGCAAGGTTATTGACCGTGCCAAGGGTCTGATCATGAAGGCGCGCGGCGTCGACGAAGACGAAGCGTACTCCATGCTCCGCAAAGCTGCGATGGACCAAGGCAAACGCCTAGCGGATGTGGCCAATGCGCTAGTTAATTCTGCGAGCCTTCTGTCATGAAGTTAGAACCCCTACGCATTGGGTTTATCCCACTCATAGACGCCGCACCTCTCATTGTCGCAGAAGAGATGGGCTTTGCCGAAGAAGAAGGTCTGAAGCTCGTCCTTGAGCGTTCGCCCAGTTGGTCACACCTCCGCGACAAACTCTATTTTGGGCAGGTGGATGCGGCTCACATGCTGTCGCCTGTGCCTGTAGCTGG
Organism: Pseudomonadota bacterium; assembly: GCA_038747015.1. Taxonomy (GTDB): domain Bacteria; phylum Pseudomonadota; class Alphaproteobacteria; order Rhodobacterales; family Rhodobacteraceae; genus Shimia_B. The sequence continues at coordinate 3,725 of JBCDKE010000039.1, read as the reverse complement.
TGCCTTGGGACTTGGGGGCGCGGGCGCACCGCTTCATGCACTGTCTGTTTTGTCGGTCAACGGCAATGTGATCGGCGTGAACAGACGGCTCGCGGATACGCTCCGCGATGCTGGCCATGGCTTCGATTTTCAGGATGCCAGAGCCGCCGGAACCGCTCTCATCGCTGCTGCAAAAGGTAAGTTGCGCATTGGCGTCCCGTTTCCCTTTTCGATGCACGCTGAACTGGTACTTTACTGGCTTTCGGCGCTTGGCCTTCCATCACCCCAAGACGTCAACATCCGCACAGTCCCGCCCCCACTGATGGCAGACGCGATGAACGAAGGTGAAATCGACGCTTTCTGCGTCGGTGAACCTTGGGGATCACGCGCCGTGGATTCAGGGATAGCAGAGCTTCTGTTGCCCGGATCTGCGATTTGGGCCAACGCACCCGAAAAAGTGCTAGCAGTTCGGTCCCAATGGGCCAACGTACAGGCCGATCTATCGGCGCGCCTAATCCGGGCTACATGGCGGGCTGCCCGTTGGTTGGCGCAAGCAGAGTCGCCGACACTAACGACGGAAATTCTGGCTCAGCCCGCTTATTTGCACCTTCCGCCCGAGCTCCTAGAACCGGCCTTAACTGGAAATTTCACGATCACGCCGACCGGGGAAACCCGACAGACAAAGCGGTTTGTCGAGTTTCACCGAAACGCCTCCGGCTTTCCGTGGAAAAGCCAAGCAGAATGGATTGCCCGCCAGCTGTCGTTGCGTACCAAGGTAGATGCCGACCTGGCTGCAAGGCAGGCGCGAGGCACATTTAGAACCGACCTCTATCGCCGCGCATTAAGGGGCGTCGCACAAGATTTGCCCCTCGCCTCCGCCCGCTTAGAGGGCGCAGTACACGAAGAGGTAAGCGCCGCTTCGTCTGGTGGGCATCTGATTCTGGGTCGCGACGAGTTCTTCGATGGGCGCGTTTTTGAACCCTTAGCGAACGAGTGATTAAGGATTAAGCAACCGTACACCAGCGCATGCTGCAACTGCAGAAAACTGGCGCATCGGCGCCATTAAATGTTTCTTAAATCGCCTCATCGAGCCACCATCATCGCACAGGGCAATGTCGCCCTAACAGAATACGCCCTCTGCCAGGGCAGCAACCAAAGCGAAGCCGCTAGTGAACTCGGATCCTCCCTCCGAGTATCGTTAGCGGCTTACTTTTTTGGCGCACCCTCCCGCGCCGGACGACGAAAGGAAGACTTGTATGATTGCTAGGACATTCCTCGCCCTCACCACATCAGTGATGATCGCGGGCCCAGCTTCGGCCGAACTGCTCGACCTCGAAAAGGACGAGCTGACTTTCGGTTTCATCAAACTCACCGACATGGCCCCGCTCGCGGTGGCTTACGAACAGGGATACTTCCTCGACGAGGGCCTTTTCGTTACGCTCGAAGCCCAAGCGAACTGGAAAGTTCTGCTCGACGGCGTGATCGACGGGACGCTAGACGGCGCGCATATGCTGGCCGGTCAGCCCCTGGCGGCGACCATCGGTTTCGGCACGGAAGCCCATATTATTACACCATTTTCCATGGACCTGAACGGCAACGGCATCACCGTTTCGAATGAAGTCTGGGAGATGATGCGCCCGAATATCCCGTCGATGGATGACGGTCGTCCGGTGCACCCGATCTCGGCTTCGGCACTCAAGCCCGTCGTCGAGGATTTCCAGTCCCGCGGCGAACCGTTCAACATGGGGATGGTGTTCCCGGTCTCCACGCATAACTACGAGTTGCGCTACTGGCTGGCCGCCGGTGGGCTGGAGCCCGGCTTCTATTCGCCCGAAAACATCTCGGGCCAGATTGGCGCCGATGTGTTCCTGTCGGTGACGCCTCCGCCGCAGATGCCCGCCACGCTGGAAGCAGGTACGATCCACGGCTACTGCGTGGGCGAGCCCTGGAACCAACAGGCTGTTTTCAAAGGGATTGGTGTCCCTGTGATCACCGACTACCAGCTCTGGAAGAACAATCCCGAGAAGGTTTTTGGCATCACCAAAGAGTTCTCTGAGCAGTATCCGAACACGACGAAAGCCGCTGTAAAGGCGCTGATCCGGGCAGCGATCTGGCTCGATGAAAACGACAACGCGAACCGTCCGGAAGCGGTCGAAATCCTGTCCCGTCCTGAGTATGTGGGCGCGGATTACGACGTGATCGCGAACTCCATGACCGGGTTCTTCGAGTTCGAAAAGGGCGACAAGCGGGACATCCCCGACTTTAACGTCTTCTTCCGCTACAACGCGACCTACCCCTACTATTCCGACGCCATCTGGTACCTGACCCAAATGCGCCGCTGGGGTCAGATCGCCGAGACGCAGACCGATGATTGGTACTTCGAAGTGGCAGAAAGTGTATATCGCCCAGACATTTACCTTGAAGCAGCACGCCTTCTGGTGGATGAAGGTCTCGCCAACGAAGCGGACTTCCCATGGGATAGCGACGGCTTCAAAGAGCCGACCCCGGCCGCCGATATCATCGATGGCATCCCCTACGATGGCAAAGCACCGAACGCCTATCTCGAAAGCCTGCCCATTGGCCTGAAAACCGGCCAGACGGTCGTCGGATCCGAGGTTCAGGGATAATTCCGATGGCGGGCGGGGCACCGAATGCTCTGCCCGCCAGCAGTTTCTCAACTCATGCCGCGATGCAGCGATAAAATGGTTAACGCCGACGACGGCCCAGCCAGATTCCGTACAGAACCCGTACAGAACCCGTATGGCTCGCAACCGCAGCAAATCGACATTCTTAGCGCGACGCACGCTTGACACGACCGGCCCGCAACGGCGCCGGAAATCACCCCGAAAGGCACCTCTATGACCGCCATCGATCCAGACAGCCTAAGCCCCGAGGAAGCCCGCGAAGCGCGCAAGGAGCGGCTGTTCACCAAGATCAACACCGCCGACAAATGGTTCCAGGTTTTGGGCCTGTCGTGGCTCACACCCGTTCTCAAGGCCGCAGCCGGCGACAACCCCAAGGCGCAGATGTCCGAAATCTGGCGCCTGCTCGGGGTACCGTTGCTGTCGATCATCGCCTTCCTGTCGCTTTGGGCCATGCTCGCCCCCACGGTGCAGACGTCGCTGGGCGCAATCCCTGGCCCATCGCAGGTCTGGTCGCAGGCAGTCGTTCTGCACGAAGACGCCATTGCGAAGGGCGAGAGCAAAGCAAAATTCGAAGCACAGCTTGCGCAGCTCAACGAGCGCCGCGTGGAACAGGGCCGCGAGCCTGTGGAACGCGCCTATACCGGCGCGCCGAGTTACTACCAGCAAATCTGGACCTCGATCAAAACGGTGTTCTTTGGCTTCCTGATCGCCTCGATCATCGCGATCCCGCTGGGCATCGCGGCCGGGCTGAGCCCCACGGCCAATGCGGCGTTGAACCCGATCATCCAGATCTTCAAACCGGTTTCGCCGCTCGCCTGGCTGCCCATCGTGACCATGGTCGTCTCGGCGGTCTATGTGACCAATGACGGGTGGTTCGCGAAATCATTCCTGAACTCGGCGATCACCGTGACGCTCTGTTCGCTGTGGCCGACGCTGATCAACACCTCGTTGGGTGTGAGTTCCATCGACAAAGACCTGGTAAACGTCTCGAAGGTCCTCAAGATGTCCACCTGGACCAAGATCACCAAGCTGGTTCTGCCCTCGGCCCTGCCGCTGATCTTTACCGGTCTGCGCCTGAGCCTTGGTGTCGGCTGGATGGTT
>JBCDKE010000038.1:0-27235 GCA_038747015.1 Pseudomonadota bacterium | reverse complement strand
GCGCGCGACTGGCTGGTCGAAAGCTACCCCGACGACTTCACGCTCAGCAGCGGCGCAGGCGACGATTTCGGTTTCGGCGGCGGCTCGAGCGGCCCGATGCTCACCCCGATCTCCGAGGATCCCGAGGCACGGCTCAAAAGCATCTCCATGGACCTGGAATTGACCAAACCGGTCACCGACATCTCCGACGGTGAGGGCGAGGCTGCGCTCGTGCGCGGGGCCCGCATGGCCATGGCCAAAAGCAGGATGCAGCTCCTGGCCTCCATGGTCATGCTCGGCATCTCGCGGATCGTGGTGACCGACGGCCAGATCAAGGCCAAAGTGGTCTTTGGCATGCGCGCCTCCGACGTGGCCCAGCGCAAATCCCGCGCCTCGGCCTATGACCGCCAGTCGTCGTCCTCCTACAAGGCCGCCGCCGCGGGCGGGATCTTTGGCCTCTTCGGCTTCGGCGCAGCCGGTGCCAGCGCCAAAAAGCACGTCACCACGGTTGGATCCTCCCTCGACGAACGCTCCGCCAGCAGCGCCGAGGTCAAGGCGCAGCTCTCCGGCGACGTACGCGTGAATTTCAAAAGCGACTTCCTGCCCATGTCCTCCCTGGCCTCGCCGGAGATGATCGCCGCGATCCAGGGCCGCGCGACGCCAACCACGCCGCAAGGCCTGCAAGGCAGCGGCGGCACTCAGGCGAGCACCGGCTCTTCGACCGACCAGACCACGGGCGGCGGGACCTGACCCATGGGCGCACCAGCCCCCCAACCTGACGGCACCCCGGCCTGGAGCGCGCCAGACCACCAGGGCGCGGCGCTTTCCGAGGCGCTGGACCTCGCGGTCGAGACCCTGTCGCAGGCCCGCGCGGGCGCAGTTAGCCTGGCGCTCATCGCGCTGCCGGAACTGCCCGACGCGCCTCTGTCGCGACCCGAGGACGCCGCGATCCTGCGCGCCATAGCGCCGCTCTATCTCGCGCTCGAAATCGAACAGACAGGGCTCCTGCGAGCAGGCTCCACCCTCGCAGGGCTCTACGCCAGCGGGGCGCTGCGGCTGGCACGTGGCCCCTCGGCAGAAAATCTCATGGCTTTCCACCGGGGCTACGAAAACCGCCTGCCCAGCGACGACCGCCATGCCTCCTACCTGCGCCTCTTCGGCTCCGCCCCCGTGGGCGCAGCCCCCTACGCCACACCCGGGGCGGTAAACACCGGGTTCGAAGAAGCCATGCTCGCCCTCTCCGAGGCCATGCACCGCTACGCGAACACCTCGCCACTCCAGCTCGAACCGGTATCCGCCACCAACGCGATCCGCTCTGCCGCGCGCCGACTGGCCTCGGATCTCGTCATGCGCGGCGGCGGGGCCACGGCCTTTATTGCCGAGGAAACGATGAAACAGCTGCGCGACGTCATCGCGATCCTCAGCGCGGGCGACGTCAAGGCCGCGCTCGGCGCGCGCACCATCTGGCAGGCCGTGGCGGCGGTGGAGGCGCTTCAGGCAGGCCGCCCGCCGGGACTTATGGTCCCGTCACCATCCGCCCAGCGCCACCTCGAACGGGGCCGCGCGGGGGTGGCCGTCGTCGGCTGGCTCGCCGACCGTGCGAGCGACCTCTTCGGCATCGGGCAACTGCGGCTTGATCGCGGCGACCCGATCCTCAGCCAAGGCACCGCCTGGCTCGAGGCAACACTCTCGCTCCTCACCGCGCAGGAGGCCGCCCTTGGATACTGATCTCGCCCCGGATCCAGCCCCCGAAACGGCCCACAATCCTGCGCGGCGCGACGTGGTTCGCGGTGCCGTGCGCGGCCTTCTGGAAAGCACGCAGGAATTCCAGCACCTGCCGCAAGACCGCCGCCAGGCACTGGCACACAACCTCGTGCGCCTGACCGAAACCCAGCTCGCCCTCATGGCCGAAGAACAGGACGCCGAACCTGCGGCTGAGGCGCCGACCGAAACATCCCCAGGGGAACCTCTCGCCCACTCCCAGGCCAGGAACACCGACGGCTTCAACCCGCAAGCCAACCGCCAGGTCGGCCAACAGGCGCAGGACATCATCGATGGCATCGGCTTCCCCCGCTTCGTGACCGAACTCGTCAACGGCGTCTTCAAGGGCCTCATCGACGCCAATGCTCAGCAAATGCAGGCTTATGTAGACATGATCTCGGGCGTCACCGCCGCCTCCGCCGATAGCGCTCAGGCCACTGGCCCCGGCCCCGCCCGCGTCTGGCTCATCCAGAATTTTCCCGAAAGCTACGAACTGGGCGCATCGACAGATGTCTGGGGCGAGGCCATCGACGACGCGGTGCAGGTCCGCCTCAAGGACGGCAAGGACGCGCCCAAAGCCGAAGACATCGCCGCCATGCTCGAACTTGAAGGCGACGCCGCCTCGGGCCTCGACCCCGACGAACCCGAAGAAGGCCTGCTCCCCAAGGTCCGCGCCTACCTCTCGCGCCAAAGACAAAAGGTGCTGGCCTCGTTGCTCACGCTCGGCATGAACCGCATCGTCATCGACCACGGCAAGATCACGGCAGGCATGAATTTTGCCATCGACGCAAACTCCGCCGCCGAGGAAAACAAGGCCCGCCGCTTTGACATGTCGCATTCCTCCAGCGCGTCGGGGAAGTTCGGCGTGGGCAATTGGGGCGTCAGCGCCTCGATGACAAACTCCATCGGGATTGTGCAGACGAAACAGACCCATAACCGCGAGGATATGTCCTCGAATGTGAACATGAACGCGGATGTGGAACTGCATTTCCACTCCGACTACATCCCTTTAAACCAACTCGCCGCCGCCGATAGCGTGGCGCGCATCAAGGCCGCCAGCCTGAACCCTCAGGCCCCTGTGCGCACGACGAAATCCTCGCCCTCTCCGGCGCAGACCGCCGCGGGCAAGGTCATCACGACCCCCACGACGAAACCCGCGCCAAAACCACCAGAGCCGCCCGATCCGCATAAAAATCCGCCAAAGAAGAAGACTGAACCGGCGAAAAAGACGGAACCCGCGAAAAAGACCGACACGGCGACTAAAACCGATACGGCCAAAAAGACCGACACCGCCACCAAGACGGATACGGCCAAGACCACGCCCAAACCGGTTCCCAAAAAGAAATAGCGCGACCGCGACCTAATCCGGCACCAGCGCCGGCACATGTTCCTCTGCCATGGCGATAAACGCGTCGAGCCGCGCAACCCGCCGCGCCCCGGGCCTGTAGGTCAAAAACACCGGGAACCGCCGTGACGCGTATCGCGGCAAGATCCGCACCAGTGCCCCTGACACCAGCGCCTCCGTCACCACGAATTGCGGCAGAAAGGCCACGCCCTGCCCCGCCATCGCCCGCTCTCTGAGGATGGTGAAACTGTTCACACCGAGGGTGCCAGACACATCCACCGGCGTGGGCGCCGCGCCCTCATCATCCATATCAAACAGCGTCCAGGTGCTCGCCGCCTGATCCCGGCGGAATATCAGGCAGGGCCGCTCGGCCAGATCCTCCGGCTTCTCCACCGGCTGCCCGGCCAGAAAATCTGGCGAGGCCACCAGCCACGCGCGAAACCCTCCGAGGGACCGAGCCACAAGGCGGTCATCCTTGAACGTCCCAACCCGAAACGCCACATCCGTGGCCGGGTCCTGCATGTCCTCAAACGCATAGCCCGCGCGCATCACGAGGCTCAGCTCGGGATGCCGCTCCTGCACCAGCGGGAAAAACCGATCCGCGATCAGTCCCCCGAATTCCGGCGTGGCCGCGATGCCCACCTGCCCCGAAATCCCCCCGCTTTCCTCCAGCGCGATGTCATCCAGCAGATCGACTTCCGCCAAGATCGACTGCACCCGATGGACCAGCCGCTCCCCCGCCGGGGTCAGCTTGACGCTCCGCGCCCCGCGCTCCAGCAGTTTGACCCCGAAATGCGTCTCCAGCAGCGCCACATGGCGGCTCACCCCGGATTTCGCGATGCCCAGCCGCTCCGCCGCTGCGCTAATCCCGCCGAGCCGCGCAACGGTTGCAAAGCTGCGCAAGGCAGGCAGACCTAACGTTCCAAAATCTTGAACCATAAGTTCAATTATATCCCACTGTTCTGAAATCCGCGCAACCCGTATCTCCAAGCTCATGACACGGGCCCCAACCAAAGGCCCCACAAGGAGAAAGCTCATGAATATCCTGATTACCGGCGCTGCCAGCGGATTTGGCGAATTGATAGTGGCCGACCTCATCGGCGCAGGACACCGCGTCGTCGGCAGCCTGCGCGACGCCAACGGCCGCAACGCCGAAGCCGCCGCCAGCCTCCGCGCGCTCGGCGCGGATCTCGTTGAAATCGACGTCACCGATGAGGCCTCCGTCGAGGCCGGCGTCGCCAAAGCCGAAGAAATCCTCGGCCAGATCGACGTCCTCATCAACAATGCCGGCGTCGGCGCCCACGGCCTGCAGGAAAACTTTTCGGCCGATGATTTCCAGCGCCTCTTTGACATCAACGTCTTCGGCGTCCAGCGCATGATCCGTGCCGCCCTGCCCGCCATGCGCAGCCGCGGCAGTGGTCTGATCCTCAACATTTCCAGCCTGCTGGGCCGCGTGGTCCTGCCGTTCTACGGCCCCTACAACGCGACCAAATGGGCGCTCGAGGCGATGACCGAGAACTACAAGGTCGAACTCAGCGGCTTTGGCGTCGACGTCGCACTGATCGAACCGGGCGGCTTCCCGACCCGCTTCTTCGGCAACCTTCTGCGCCCGTCCTCCACGGACCGTGACGCGGGCTACGGCCCCATGGCCGCCGCCCCCGAGGCCGCGCTCAACGGTTTCGCCGACTTCCTCGAAGCCAACCCCCAGCAGTCGCCGCAACTGGTGGCCGACGCGGTGGTCTCGGTGGTCAACGCCGCGCCGGGCACGCGCCCCTTCCGCACCGCGGTGGACACAGTGGGCATGGGCGATCTCGTTCAGCCAATGAACGACCAGCTCGCCCAGGCCGTCGAAGGCCTATTCACAAATCTCGGCATGGCAGACATGCTCACGCTCAAGACGACCCAAGATCAGGCGGCCTAAGACACCGCCCACAACCACGCCCCGGCCGCCACCGGCCGGGGCAGCCTCCGAAAGCAAACTCCGACCCAAATTCCACCCTCAGGGAGAGACCCCATGACCCACCCCGCCTTCACATCGTCTTCTGTTGCCGTCGTGACCGGCGGGGCCTCGGGCATAGGCCTCGCCTCTGCCACGAAATTCGCGGCCATGGGCATGCGTGTTGCCATCGTCGACCGCGCTCAGGACCGCCACACCGCTGCTGAGGACGCCCTGCGCGCCGCCGGGGCCGCCGACGTCATGACCGCCGCCACAGACGTCTCCGACCGCGCCCAGGTCGAGGCGCTCGAGACCGAGGTGACAGACCGCTTCGGCGGGGCAGACATCCTGATGAACAATGCCGGCATCGGCATGCGCTCGTCGGCCACGGGCGGCCTCGCCCCATGGGAAGCCACACTCGGCGTAAATCTCTGGGGCCCGATCCACGCCACCCAGGTCTTCGCGCCCGGCATGATCGCCCGCGGCCGCCCCGGCCTCATCGTCAACACCGGCTCGAAACAGGGCATCACCACACCACCGGGCAACCCGGCCTACAACGTGTCCAAAGCCGCGCTGAAATCCTTCACCGAGGCGCTTTCCCACGAGCTGCGCAACTCTGAGAACGCACAGCTCACCGCGCATCTCTTGATCCCCGGTTTCGTCCACACCGCCATGATCGGGGCCAAGGAAAAACCGGCCGCCGCCTGGACGGCAGACCAGACCGCCGCGTTCTTCGTCGACAGCGTGAATAACGGCGACTTCTACATCCTGTGCCCCGACAATGACGTCCCGCGCCCGCTGGACGAACGCCGCATCGCCTGGGCGGTGGGCGACATCATCGAAAACCGCCCGGCGCTCAGCCGCTGGCACCCGGACTACGCCGACGCATTCGCGGCCTTCGTCGACGGGGCCAAAGGCTAGATCAGCGCCTCAATGGCGGCGACAACCGCGCGGGATTGGGAGGGGTCGACCCGACCAAACCCGCCCGCGTCATTGTCCCAATAGCGCCCGCTCTCGGCGGCAAAACCGGGCTCCAGCGCCAAACGGCACAGAATATCGGCCCCGATGCGCAAATCGCTCCCCGCCACACCGAACCCTTCGGTCACCATTTTCGAGGCCAGCAGTGACCCCGGATTGACGGCCAGCACCGCGGGCCCATCCGGCAGCTCGGCGGCCATCTCAGCGGACCAGAGCGTGATCGCCCGCTTGCTCTGGGCATAGGCGCTCATGTCGTCCATCGCGATGCCACCGGCCATCGCGGCGACATCGACAGGGGCCTGCGCCGCCGATGACAAGTTAATCACCCGCCCGTCCTTCGGCATTATGGGCAAGAGCTCGCGCGTCAGCGCATAGGGCGCCAGCGTGTTCACTACGAACCGCACGTCCTGCCCATTGGGCAGCACGGCACCCGGCACCTTGAAGACGCCCGCATTGTTTATCAGCACATCGAGCTGCGGCACCTCAGCGCGCACCGCCTCGGCCAGCGCGCGGGTCTCCTCCAGCGACGACAGATCGGCGCGGAAACTCCGGGTCTCGTCACCCACCTCCGCGACAGCCGCCGCCAGCTTGGCCTCGCTGCGGCCATGGAGCAGTACCATGTGCCCCTGCCCGGCCAGCATCTTGGCCGTCAACAGCCCGATCCCGTCCGTGGATCCCGTGATCAGAATGGTCTTTGTCATGACGTCACCTTTTGCGTTGGAAAGCGCGGCAGCAGCCCGTCGGCCAGCCGCTTCATCGTGTCTTCGACATCGCCCCCGCTAAAGCGCAGGTTCAGCGCCACGTGGTTGATGCCCCCCGTCTCAAGCCCCTCGAGATAGGATTTCAGGAATGTCACCCCAGACTGGAAGCCCAGATGGATCGGGCGCGGCTCCGCCTCGTCATCGGCCACCAGATCGACATAGAGCGATTGCATCACCGGCTTGGCCGCAACCCCGGCCGCGAGCGATTTCGCGCGGTAGCTCTTCACCATGCGGGTCTGGACCGCCACGTCGCGCGGGTAGGTCATCCAGCCGTCCCCGTGCTCGGCCACCCAATCCGGGCTCTGTTGCGATCCGCCGGTGATGATCAAAGGCAGCCGCGACGCCACGGGCTTGGGCAGCATATCCATCCCGCCATTCAGCGACCCGTGCGGCCCGGAATGGGCCGGATAATCCGCCGCCACGGCGCGGATATAGGCCATGCTCTCGCGAAACCGCTCGCCGCGATCGGGAAAGGACATGTTGAGCGCCGGATATTCCTCCGGCCGGTCCCCCGAGGCCACCCCGAGAAGGAGCCGCCCGCCCGACAGCTGATCAGCCGAGGCCGCCGCCTTCGCCACGTGGGCCGGGTGTCTCAAGGGCAGGATGATGCTGGCCACGCCCAGCGCGATATCGCGCGTCACGCCCGAGAGCAGGCCGAGATAGACAAACGGATCAAACGTCTGACCAGCATCGCCGAAGGTTGGCACATTGAACGGCACATCCCGCAGCCAAAGCGCGCCAAAACCCAGGCTATCTGCCAGCTGCGCGCGCTCGATATGACGCTCCATCGTCGGCACCGGGCCGTTGTGGGCCTCAATCGGCACCACCAGCCCGAGCGACAACGCCCCCGGTCGGAAGACCGCGTTATAGGCCCTGTTCATATCAGGAAAGTTGATGGCGGTATCGTCCAACTCGGCATGCGTCCCTTTGGCCCGGTCAGTCCCTTGTCAGGGTTCGGGCGGGGCCCTGCAAGTACCTTGCCAGCGCCCCGCCCCGTTTCACCTAGGCCAGATCGTCTTTGCCTTCGACGAGGAAGTGGAAGCTCTCGGAACCCCCGGTGCGCGCCTCGAGATGCGGTTTGTATTCCTGGTCGTTCATGAAATTCATCGCGGCCTCTTTCGACGGCCACTCGATCACAATGCGCAGCGCCGCCGGGGCGTCGGCACCCTCGACCTGATCGTGGGAGGACGTGCGCGCGAGGTACTTGCCCCCGTGGGCCGCGACCAGCTTGTTGGCGGTGGGCAGGTAGTCAGGAATCCAGTCTTCGCTGGTGGGGGTGACGGCGAGTACGGAGTAATAAGCCATGGCGGGGTTCCCTCTTTGGCATTGATGTATGCGCCCCATGTGGATCACCACGAATTCCGTTAAAACTGCTTTATTTGGCAATCAGAATTCGGATATTGCGTATAATATGGATACCGAAGCCCTCCGCCTTTTCGTTCTCGCCGCCGACAAGCTGAATATCAGCGCCGCCGGGCGCGAACTGGGGCTGGCACCCTCCGTGGCCAGTGCCTGGATGTCGAAACTGGAAAAGAACGTGGGCGCCGACCTCCTGCATCGCTCCACCCGCAAGGTGTCGCTCTCGACCGAGGGGGCCGAATTCCTTCCTCATGCCCGCGACATCGTCGCCCGCGAGGACGCCGCCCGCGCGGCACTGGGCCAGCAACGCGCCACCGTCTCAGGCACCCTGCGCTTCACCGCGCCCTCCAGCTTTGCCCAGCTCTACATCGCGCCGATCCTGCCGGATTTCATGGCCGACCACCCCGATCTGACGCTCGACATGCGGCTCTCGGACCGCCAGCTCAGCCTCATCGAAGGCAGCTTCGACCTCGCCCTCCGCAACGCACCCCTGCAAGACAGCAGCCTGCGAGGGCGCAAACTCGCCGCCGATACCCGTGTGCTGTGCGCCTCGCCGGACTATCTGGCCAGCCACGGCACGCCCGAAACGCCAGAGGACCTCAGCCGCCACAGTCTCATCGCCTTCGGCTCTACCCGTCCCCGCACGCTCGCCCATCCCGATGGGTTGAGCGCCAGCTTTGACCCCGACGCGGCTCGCTGCCGGCTAATCACCGATGACGGTACCAGCCACCGCGCTGCCACCCGCGCGGGCGCAGGCATCTCCGCCAACTCGCTCTGGAGCGTCCACGCCGATCTGAAATCAGGCGCGCTGATACGCGTGCTCCCAGATTGGAACTTCGCCGATGATTCAGTGCTCTGGATGCTCTATCCGCACACCAATGTGCTCTCGGCCAAGGTTCGGCTCTTCATGGACTTCCTGCTGGAGCGGATCGGGAAGAACCCGCCCTGGGCTGCCTAAAAGCGATCAGGCGACAACGCCGCCTGCGTCCCCGCATCCAGCTCTGACGCGCGCCCCAAAATCAGATCCGCCCCGAACCGGCTTGCGGCGGGTGACGTCTGAAACCCGTAGCCGCCCTGCCCCGCCTGCCAGAAAAAGCCCGGCTCGTCCTTCGCAAACCCGATCACCAGATTGCGGTCAGGCGAAAACGTCCTCAGCCCCGCCCAGCTCGCAATTGGGCGCGTCACCTCTTCGGTGACATTCTCCTGATACCGCGCCAGCCCCTCGGCCAGCACGTGATCCTCGGGCCAGGCATCCATGGGCTCGGACGGGTCCTCCTCCGCCGGGCTCACGATCAGCGCGCCCGCGTCAGGCTTGGCATACCAGGTCTCCCCGGGTCCAAACATCATCGGCCAGCCCTGCACATCGTGCCCCCCGGGCGCCGCGATCCGCGCCATGGACCGGCGATACGGCGTAAAGCCCAGCGGCGCGACCTTCGCCATCCGCGCGATCTGATCCACCCAGGACCCGGCCGCGTTGCAGATCATCCGCGCCTCGAAATTGCCCTTCACCGTGTTCACGAGCCAGCCTCCCGGCAGCTTTTCGATGCCGGTGACCTGCGCGCCCGGGCGTACCTCGCCGCCATGGCTGCGGATGGTCTTGGCAAAGGTCTGGATCAAGCGATCGGTATCGATATCCCACGCTTCTGCGTGATACCCCGCGCGGCGCACAACGCCGGGATCGAGCACCGGCACCATCGCCCGCGCGTCCTCGACGCTGATCGCCTCCATCTTCATCTGGACCATATCGGCCTCGAAATTCGCGGGGTCTGCGCTGTCGAGGAGCATCAGCCCGCGCGGGCTCAGCAGATCGCCGTCGCCCAGCGTAAAATGCTCCTCCTTCGACGCCTGATTGAGCGCCACCGTCGACGGCAGGCCATAGGTCTCCTCGAACATCGCCGCCGACCGCCCCGACGCGTGGTAGCCCAAAACCGGCTCCGCCTCGAGCAGCGTCACCCCCATATGCGGCGCCAACCGCGCCCCGAGAGAGACCCCGGCAATACCACCGCCAATGACAAGCGCGTCGATCATGTGCCCTCCAAAGCTACGACCTTACCGAGAATGCGATGGCTCAATCAGCCCCGCCATGACGGTCTCCAAACCGTTGAACTCGGATGGAGCATGCCCGAATGCGCAGGAAGCTCAAGCACCGAGCGCAAATAGAAACGGCGACCCCAAGGCCGCCGTTTCCAATAGTCAGGATGTTGAGGTGCTTACGCTTGCTTGCGCCGGCGCATGCCGATCAGACCACCGATCCCTGCCAGCAGCATCCAGCCCGCGGCTGGGAGCGGCACCACAGGTGTCGCGGTGATCAAAAAGTCGTTTGCTCTCATTGGGCTACCGTCACCGACACAGGTTCCGCTAGGACCGCTGTCAAAGTAGTCACCGAGATGGTTGAACTCGCTCAGGCAGCTCGTGCCGCGTGAATTTGCCATCACCCAGCCTTCGAACACCCAGCCAGATGCACCCCGGTATCCGTCATTGCGGAAATAAGCTTCGACACCGTCGTCGTCCGTCTTGCCGGTGAAATCGAACCGCTCGGTGCCATTCCACAGGGAACCTACACCGTTCGAGCTCTTGAAGCCGTCGACGCCGCCGATGAGAACATCTTCGGTCGTCATTTCGTAATAGACATTCCAAGATCCGCCAACGGTCGTTCCGTCTAGGTTATTGGCGTTTGGGTTTGCAGCTTCTGACAGGTTAATCGAACCTGCGATAACAGCTTTGTCATTGTCTTGGTCCCAATAAAGGAACGCACCACCATTTTGGAAAGTGTGGTGAGTTCCCAGATCGTCCAGACGCAGCCCATATTCATAGGGCGGCGTATTGGCGCCGTCAGGATGGTCGTCTAATTGGTATACAATTGTTGCCGCGGATGCCGTCGAAACTGACACGACCGTGGCAAGCGCAGCCAATGCTGCCTTTGCGATGCGCACAGCACCTTCCCCTTCAAATCGTTAACACGTTGTTAACGCGTATCATGCCTGCCCCAAGAATGACACAATTCTTCTCGTTGCGAGCAAAATAAAATGGCGGCTACAGGGCACTGCAGCCCCCAGAAAATCTAGTAAATCTCTGAAAATAATGCAAAAGATATCGCAAGCCCGCCGCAATCGTTCACGAACTTTGAACAGTCTGTTTCAACCGGACGTTGCGGATCTTGGTAAACACAAACAGGCACGCGCAACCCTAAGGCGTAGGTCAATATTTCCAGTCGCCGCAACTCGGGACTTCGGCCTGTTCGCTCTGGGATGACTCAGAAGTTTTTGCCAAGACCCTGCTTCGCGAAGTGCATATCGTCGCGGCCTCCTCGGCTAACACTGCTGCCACGTCTTGCATGAGTATCGGCGCTGCCGAACAATTCCGTGAAGACACGGCGGGCAGTTTAGGATTTGCGGACTTTCAGACGCGGACGTTCAGACGCGGACGTTCAGACGGCGCCGAGATAGGTTCGTGAGCCCAGTTTCGGGAATGTGTTTTTAAGCGCTCCGTCATCTGCCCAACCTACCATCTGCGAAAGGCCCACCCCGCTTGCACGAAAAAGGCGAGCCCGCCTAGGCCCGCCCTCTTCAAAAGTATCAGACGCAGATGCCTATCCGTCTACCCGGATCACCGCGTTCTTGGGATCGTACGGGCTGTCTTCAGTCACCTCGGCGTCCCAGAGCTGGTCAAACATTTTGACCTGCAGCTTGGTGCCCGGCTCCGCCAGCTCGGGGCTGACATAGCCCATACCGATGGAGCTGCCGAAATGCACCGAGTAACCGCCCGAGGTCAGACGCCCCACGCGGGTATCCCCGTGATAGAGCGCCTCGCGCCCCCACGGATCCGCGTCGTCCGGCCCGTCGATCTTCAGCGTCACGCACATCGACCGGATGCCCTTGTCCAGCATCGCCTGCTTGCCGTGGTAGTCTTTTTCGAGGTCCACGAAACGGGTTAGCCCGGCCTCCAGAGGCGTGGCATCGCGGCCCAGCTCGGTGCCGAAGGCGCGGTATGATTTCTCCTGACGCAGCCAGTTCTGCGCCCGCGCGCCCACCGGTTTGATCCCGAATTCCGCGCCCGCTTCCATAAGCTGATCCCAGAGGTAATTCTGCATCTCCATCGGGTGATGCAGCTCCCAGCCGAGCTCGCCGGTATAGGCCACGCGGATCGCGTTGACCGGGCACATCTTCAGCTCGATCTGGCGCGCACTGAGCCAAGGGAAGCGCTTGTTTGAGAGCGCCGTCGCCGGATCCGGGTCGCGGATCAGCTTGGCCAGCACGTCGCGCGATTTCGGGCCCGCAATGGCAAAGACACCCCATCTCTGGGTCACGTCCTCGACATTGATGCGACCGAATTCCTCTTCCTTGTCGGCGATGGCCTTGTAGAGGAAATCCTCGTCATAGGCGTGCCAGCCGCCCGCGCTGACGAGGTAGTAGTCGTTCTCGCCATTGCGCACGATAGTGTATTCCGTCCGCGTCGTGCCGGCCGATGTCAGTGCGTAGGTCAGGTTGATGCGGCCAATCTTGGGCAGCTTGTTGCAGGTGAACCAGTCGAGGAACGCCGTGGCGCCCGCCCCGGTGAGCCGGTGCTTGGCAAAGGCGGTGGCGTCGATGAGGCCCACGCCCTCGCGGACCGCCTCGGCCTCTGCCTTGGCATATTCCCACCAGCCGCCGCGCCGGAACGAGCGCGCGTCGTGGTCAAAGCTGTCGGGGGCATCGACCGGCCCATAGTAATTCGGTCGCTCCCACCCGTTCACGACACCAAACTGCGCGCCCAGCGCCTTCTGGCGGTCATAGGCCGGTGCCGTGCGCAGGGGCCGGCAGGCCTCCCGCTCTTCGTCGGGGTGGTGCAGGATGTAGACGTGGGAATAGCACTCCTCGTTCTTGCGAGCGGCATATTCCGTCGTCATCCAGTCCTGGCCGTAGCGTTTGGGGTCGATCGACGCCATGTCGATCTCTGCCTCGCCCTCGGTCATCATCTGCGCCAGGTAATAGCCCGCGCCACCCGCCGCCGTGATCCCGAAGGAGAACCCCTCCGCCAGCCACATGTTGCGCAGCCCCGGCGCAGGCCCGATCAGCGGATTGCCGTCCGGCGTGTAGCAAATAGGCCCGTTATAGTCGTCCTTCAGACCCACCGTCTCAGAGGACGGGATCCGGTGGATCATCGACATGTATTCCTCTTCGATCCGCTCCAGATCTAGGGGGTAGAGATCGGCGCGGAAGCTTTCGGGAACCCCGTATTCGAACCGCGCTGGCGCGCCCTCCTCATAAGGGCCCAGAATCCAGCCGCCGCGCTCTTCGCGCACATACCACTTGGCGTCGGCGTCGCGCAGCACCGGGTGCTGGGGGTTGTTCTTGCGATACTCCACCAGCATCGGATCAGGCTCGGTGACGATATACTGATGCTCGACGACAACGGCGGGCATCTTGATGCCCAGCATCTTCGCCGTTCGCGGGGCATGGTTTCCGCTCGCCGTCACCACGTGCTCGGCCGTCACGACGACCTGCTCTTCGGACTGCACCAGATTGCCGCCCTTTTCGACCATCTTGGTAAGCGTGACCTTCCATTCCGACCCGGTCCACTCAAACCCGTCTGCCTGCCAGCGCTGCTCGATGGTAACGCCCAGCTGGCGCGCACCGGCGGCCATGGCGTTCGTCACATCCGCCGGGTTAATGTAGCCATCCGTCGGGTGATAGATCGCCCCCACCAGATCCTCGGTCCGAACCAGCGGCCACCGCTCCTTGATCTGGTCCGGCGTCATCCACTCATAGGGCACGCCGCAGGTCTCTGCGGTGGAGGCGTAAAGCATGTATTCATCCATGCGCTCCTGGCTTTGCGCCATGCGCAGGTTGCCCACCACGTAAAACCCCGGATCCTGCCCGGTCTCTTCCTTCAAGGTCTTGTAGAACTTGATCGAATAGTCGTGGATGTGGGTCGTGGCATAGGACATGTTGAAATAGGGCAGCAGACCCGCCGCGTGCCACGTGGACCCGGCCGTGAGCGCATCGCGCTCCACCTGCATCGTGTCCCACCCGGCCTTGCCCAGATGATACGCGATCGAGGTGCCCACCGCGCCCCCGCCGATCACAAGCGCTTTCACATGGGTTTTCATCATGCCGACTCCCTTATCCGTTGCGCGCGACAATGCCCCGTAATTCCAAACTTCGCAGGGGCCAGCCGACGCAAATGCGTTCGAATGCGACCAACTGCAAAGTCGCTTTCAGGCAACGGTCGCACCAAAGCGCTGCGAAATCCGTCCCACCTCCTCTGGTAAACGCAGAACAATCGCCCCCTTGAGCGGAATGAGGACTTGATTTCGTTCCGATTTGCCCCTTAACGAGACAAAATCTCTCATTTTCGGCACAGCCGGAATGGGGCCGCGTCACGCGGTGATAGCAGTCAAGGGATGGATCGCACGATGGCTCTTAAGATAGCTCCGGGAATTTTGCTGGCTCTACTCTTGGCTTTCGCAGGTGGATTCCTGTCAGACTTCATCGGCATCACCCTCATGGGCCTGCCCAAAAGCCCGATCAGCGCGATCATGATGGCGATCCTTCTGGGCATCCTCGTGGCCAATGTCATCACGCTGCCGGCCAGCTTCCGGCCCGGCATCGATTTTGGCCTCAAAAAGGTTCTGCGCATCGGCATCGTGCTGCTGGGGATCCGCCTGTCCCTGGCAGAGGCCGGGGCCATCGGCCTGCAAAGTCTGCCGATCATCATCGGTGCCGTGGTCTCGGCCCTGCTGCTCGTGACGTATTTTGGCAAGAAAATGGGTCTCTCAGGACGTCTCGGGACCCTCATCGCCGTGGGCACCAGCATCTGCGGCGCCACCGCCATCGTGGCCACCGCGCCCGCCGTGCGCGCCAAGGATGACGAGGTCGCCTACGCCATCGCCTGCATCACGCTCTTTGGCGTTGTGGCGATGCTGGTCTACCCCTTTGTCGGCCACTGGATCTTTGACGGCGACGCGACACGCGCGGGGCTCTTCCTCGGGACGTCGGTGCACGAAACCGCGCAGGTGGCGGGCGCAGGCCTTGTCTACCAGCAATACTATTCCAGCCCCGCGGCGCTCGACGTCGCCACTGTTACCAAACTGGTGCGCAACCTCGGCATGCTGATTGTGATCCCGGTGATGGCGATCATCTACGTGCGGACCGAGGCCGAGGCCGCCGTGGCCCCAAAATGGTACACAATGATCCCGCTCTTCGTGGTGGGCTTTGCGATCATGAGCCTGATCCGCACGGTGGGTGACAGCACCGAAATGGCCTTTGGCATCCTCACCGCCGATCAGTGGGACTGGCTGGTAAGCACAATCAAGCACATCGCCGAGCTTTGCCTCGCCGTTGCCATGGCCGCCGTGGGTCTGGGCACCAGCATCCGCGGCCTCCGCGCCATCGGATTGCGCCCCCTCGCCGTGGGACTCTTCTCCGCCCTCCTCGTGGGTGGCGTGGCCATCGCGCTGATCTTCCTTCTGGCCTGAGCAGCAAAAACACCCAGCCCTCCCGCGCAGCAAAAAGGGCGACCGCATCCGGCAGTCGCCCTCCAATCTCTGGTACGGGTTCTAGGGCCCCGCTCGCCCCGGGCGCCTAGACGCTTTTGCGGCGACGCAAACCGAACAGCCCGCCCAAACCGGCAAGAAGCAGCAGCGCAGAGGCCGGTAGCGGAACAGGTGCGAGGTGCAGTGCATCAAACGCGCCAGACCCGCCAAGGGTCACTTTGATCTCTTTGGTCTTGTACCCATCAAAGACAAAGGATTCCCATTTGTGATCGCCGGTAACTATGTCCGCAAGAACAGAGACCCCACCGTCGACCTCCACATCAATTTCGTTCCCATTCTCTTCGGCGTCCAAAAGTGTAATGCCTTTGAAGACAACATAGTTATCGAACAAAAACGTAATCGTTCCACCGCGGGCTTCATCATCGGGGTCGGTGCCCTGCAGATCGGGCCGCAGCCCATCTGTATTCTCGGCGACAATAATGACGTTCCCGCCCTCATAGACAGAGTCATCGTCCACATTCGTGGGCGACTCCAGGTCGGGGTCGCTACCGCCACTTTGGGTAGTGTCATATATCTGGGCAATGTTTGGCCCGTTGTTTCTGAAATTATTCGTTGTGATCGTGCCGGTAATACCGTCGATGTTGAACGCGCCGTTCAGGATGAAGTCGCCATTTGAAAGGTCGTCAAAGTTTAGAGTCGCTGCAGAAGCGGCCGTTCCGCTTATCGCGATCAGAGCAGCCGCTAGGGCTGTTTTGGGACGTTTGAAATACATTTTACCCACCCACTAAGGATTAACGCCTTAGAAACTATCAAACTGACGCCGAACTAACCAGGGTAATCGGACCGGAAGGCGGTTCATGCCGCCGCGTCGCACCCATCCACATCGCTTTGCCTTCTGTTTGAGCAGAACTGTGAGCCGTAACCAGGGCCCTTCGCGCGATGAGGCACAAGTTAATCATTTTTCGCCGATTCATGTGCGTATTCGCAGCCATACAGGTTCTGTACAGGTTCCATACGGGTTCTGGCACCCCTCAAAACCAGCACTTTGGCGGCTCTAGCCGATTGTTAAACCGCCGCCCGGCCCGTTGAAACATCCGTCACCTTCCCGTGCCGGCTCTGTTGCAAACATTGTGTGACCTGTGCCGGTGCCCACCTGATGGGCAACGCACAGAAAGGGACAGACCATGTTCAACGCTCTTAAAATCGCCGTGCCTTCCTTCGTGATCGGCGCCGTCGCTGGCGCCCTCGGCTGGTGGCTCTTTTCGCCGCTCTTCATCGACCAGGTGGTGGACGAGGTCGTCGTCGTTTCCGAGGAATCCCAGGTACTTAAGACCGGCCAGTTCACCGATGCCGACCGTGTCCATCAGGGCGCAGGACAGGCCGCTTTCGTGCGCCAGCCCGACGGCACGGTAGAGCTGCAACTGACTGATTTCGAGGTCACAAATGGCCCCGACCTCAAAGTCTACCTCTCCGCCCACGCCGACCCGGCGAGCGCCTCTGACGTGACCGGAAACGAATGGGTGTCGCTGGGCACTTTGAAAGGCAATGTAGGCGACCAATCCTACACCCTCCCCGCCGATCTGGACCCCGCCACATTCAACTCTGTCGTCATCTGGTGCGAAGCCTTCGGCGTCCTTTTCTCCCCCGCCGCGCTCTCGTAACGCAACGCACCGCTTGCCCCCTCCGTGCCCCTGCGCCATAGCTTGGGGCATGGAGACGTTTCAGTCCAAAGACGCCATCCGCGACCACGTTCGCGGCCTGAAAAGGCAAGGGAAAACAGTGGGCTGCGTACTCACCATGGGGTTCCTCCACGACGGCCATCTGACCCTCGTCGAAGAATGCAAACGCCACGTGGACGAGGTCGTCACCTCGATTTTCGTGAACCCGACCCAGTTCGGCGAGAAAGAAGATCTCGACAATTACCCCACCGATATCGAGGGCGATCTGGCAAAGTTTCAGACCGCTGGCGTGAGCGCCGTTTTCCTGCCCACACCGGAGGAGATGTATCCCGAAGGCGCCGACACAATCGTCACCGTCCCGGGCCTTTCTGATATCCTCCAAGGCAAAGTTCGCCCCGGCCATTTCCAGGGCGTCACCACCGTCGTATCCAAACTCTTTCACATCCTCGAACCGGACGTCACCGTCTTTGGCCAGAAAGACTACCAACAGCTTGCAATTATTCGGCAAATGGTGCGCGATCTGGCGATGCCGATCCGCGTGATCGGGCTGCCCACCGTACGCGAAAAAGATGGGCTCGCCATGTCCTCGCGCAATGTGCGGCTCACCCCCGAAGACCGCGTTGCCGCGGCCATTCTCAGCCAGGCGCTGAACCGCGCCGAGGCCCATGAAGATGACCCGCTGACCGCCGAAGAATTCCGCGGCCTCGTCCGCGAAACCATCGCCCAGGAACCCCGCGCCGACATCCGCGCCATCGACATCCGCGATGCCGTGACGCTGGCGCCCTTCTACGGACGCCTTGACCGCCCGGCGGTCATTTTGCTCTCCGTACGTTTCGGCGCTATCCTCTTGATAGACAACAGGGTTATCGGCCCCGGAAAGCATGAACTGTAAGGATCAGCCATGAGCACGCAAAAGCCCATCCGCCGCAAAACCTGCCCGCAGATCACGGCTATGAAGGGCGGCGATCCCATCGTTTCGCTGACCTCCTACCACGCCCATACGGCGGCCATCGTCGACGGCCACGCAGACTTCATTCTGGTGGGCGACAGCCTAGGCATGGTGATGCACGGGATGGAAACCACGGTGGGCGTCCCGCTCGATCTGATGATCATGCACGGCAAGGCGGTAGTGCGCGGCACCCATCGGGCGCTCATCGTCGTGGACATGCCTTTCGGCACCTACGAGGAAAGCCCCGAGATTGCCTTCCGAAACGCCGCCCGCATCCTCAAGGAAACCGGCTGCGGCGCGGTAAAGCTAGAGGGCGGCGCACGGGTCGCGCCCACGATCAAATTCCTCGTCGAACGCGGCATCCCCGTCATGGCCCATATCGGCCTGACACCCCAGTCGAGCAACGTCATGGGCGGCTTTAAAACCCAGGGCCGCGAAGAGGACAGCTGGGCCGAACACGAGGCCGACGCCCGGGCCGTCACCGACGCCGGGGCCTTTGCACTGGTGCTCGAAGGTATGGTCGAACCGCTGGCCGCCAAGATCACCAAACAGATCGAAATCCCTACCATCGGCATCGGCGCGTCAGCCGATTGCGACGGGCAGATTTTGGTGCTCGAAGACATGCTGGGCCTCAGCCCCCGCGCCCCGAAATTCGTGAAGGTTTACGGGGATTTGGGTGCTCAGATCGAGGCGAGTGTGAAGGCCTATGCCGATGAAGTGCGGGCAAGGCAATTCCCAGGCGAGGCGCAGGTTTATCGGTGAAAGGCGGTTTGCGAACAAAGCAAACCGATGCACCGGAAACTTCAAAAGTTTCCGGACCGGTTTCTTTAAAAGAAATTGGATTCTTGGCCGCTAGAGAGCGCTAGGGCATGGCATAGCGAACTCAATTCTTGGGTCGGAGCGGCCCATCAAACCATACTCGGCACAACCAAATCCGGGGGCCTATGCCCGTCATCGAACGTCTTGATATTGATGATAACTTTCTCGCCCATCTCGGCGCGGCCCTCCACGGTGGCCGACCCCATATGGGGCAGCAGCACGACGTTCTTCAGCTCTCGCAAGCGCGGATTGATGTCCTGGCCGTGCTCGTAGACGTCGAGGCCGGCGCCTGCGACATCGCCCGCGCGCAACGTCCGTGTCAGCGCATTTTCATCGATCACCTCACCCCGTGAGGTGTTCACGATAACCGCGCTTTCCTTCATCAATTTCAGCCGACGCGCGTTGATCAGGTGGAAGGTCGCAGGCGTGTGCGGGCAGTTCACGCTGATCACGTCCATGCGCGAAATCATCTGGTCGAGGCTTTCCCAATAGGTGGCCTCCAGCGCTTCTTCGATCTCGGGGCGCAGGCGTTTGCGGTTGTGGTAATGGACCTGCATCCCAAAGGCCGCCGCGCGCCGGGCAACCGCCTGACCGATGCGCCCCATCCCGAGGATGCCCAGGCGCCGTCCGCCGAGACGCCCGCCCAGCATCGCCGTGGGCGACCAACCCTGCCAGCCACCGTCTTGCATCATCGATAGACCTTCGGGAATGCGGCGGGTCACGGCGAGCATCAGTGCCATGGTCATATCGGCTGTGTCGTCCGTCACGACATCCGGCGTATTTGAGACGAGTATCCCGCGCTGCCGTGCCGTGGCCACGTCCACGTGATCCACCCCTGCGCCGTAGCTCGCGATGAGTTTCAAGTTCTCCCCCGCCTGCCCCAGCAGCCCGGCGTCGATTTCATCCGTCACTGTGGGCACCAGCACGTCGGCGGTTTTCATCGCCTCAACCAGCTGGGCACGGGTCATCGGCTCGTCTGTTTCGCGCAGCTGCACGTCGAAGAGTTCGGACATCCGTGTCTCGACGACTTCGGGCAACCGTCGCGTCACGACAACACTCAACCTTTTGGATGGCATTTGGCTCTGGTCCTCCCTTTCCCGGTGCCGGGGTTTCTGGCAGATTGCCTGTCAAGGCAGTCGGGCACAAGAACCCGCGCGAGGTTAGATCGAGGCAGGACATGATCCATGCGCTCTTTGTCATTTTAGGGCTTTCGCTGGCAGGCTCAGCGATGGCCGAAGAGATTAAACGCGGGTCGGTGACGAATTTCCCCGTGCCGCGTTTTGTGTCGATGAAGGCCACCGAGGCCAATGTGCGTCGCGGGCCATCGCTGTCGCACAGGATCGACTGGGTATTCACGCGCCGAGACATGCCTTTGCAAGTCACGGCCGAACATGGCCACTGGCGCCGTGTTCAGGACCGCGACGGGCTGGGCGGGTGGATCCATTACTCACTTATCTCTGGGACCCGCACGGTGATCATCGAAGAGGACATGCTAGCGCTTTACCCAAAGCCAGGTTTCGATGGGCAGGTGGTTGCTAGGTTAGAACTTGGGGTCGTCGCACGCCTTGGGAAATGTACAGAAATGTGGTGCAGAGTATCTGCGGGCGGATATAAAGGCTGGGTGCCGAAAACATCACTCTGGGGTGTGGACGACAAAGAAATCCGCTGATGTCGTAGACTACGCTAGTTTTAGCTTTGGATTGAATGCTTTACCATGAAGCAGATTGAACAAGCCAGCGACCTCAGAGAGTTCCTCACAGCCCAACGCCTCTTTGTAGTGCATGCCGTAGACGGCTGGGTTGATCCAATATCGCACGGAAAGTTTGATTTTTTTACGTGCCTTGGGCCGATCATGGTCAAGGAACGGGTTGCAAGTGTGGTGGTTCGCCTCGGTAGCCCGATTTCGAACGCGATGCTGCAACAACGGCACCTGCATGTAATCGTCGGCGACGCACCTCAGCTTAGGCCAAACTTATTGCATGTTGCCCCCGCTTATATCTGGGGTTTTTGGTACGTGGACGAGAGGGGCATCAACGCGAATAGCAGCCTTGCACAGCAAACATTCGATCCAGAAGGCGTGGATCAAAGCGCCGCAGAGTATTTCTTTAATGGTGTCTCGTCCTGGATGCTTGAAAACAACATCTCTCGACTTTCACAAGCCGAAAGAGCACCGCAAGCACTGGCACCGGCACGCTCGGTCGTCTTTTGCCAAGAGGTTGAAAGTCGCGACCCCCAGGAACACTACCTGACCACAGACCAGATGATACGTAACGCCGCCCGAGCCGCAGGGGGCGGCATCGTCTATGTCAAACCTCACCCAATGCAGAGTAGTGGCATCCGCACAAGGCTCGAACGATTGGCCTCCGCAGATCCCAACATTCGTATCTCTGACGCGTCTGTACACGACCTAATAGGTGTGTCTGACTGGGTCATCACACAAAACTCTGCCGCAGGTTTTGAAGCGCTGATGCAGAAAAAGAAAATTATCACCTGCGGACGCGCAGACTATCATCACGCGACTGTGGTCGCCCGCAGCGATGAAGAGCTCCGCAGGGCGCTACGTGATGGCGCGGGTTGTTTGGATGGGTTTGAATATGAGAAGTACTTTTACTGGTTCCTTGGGCAGAATTGCCTTGAACCCCAGAAAGAAGGCTTTGCAGAGGCTTTTTGGAACCGCATGCGCGACAAGTGTGCGATTTAGTTCATGCATACCCTGATCATTATCGACAATCCGAAGAAGAACTCATTCACCCACGCGGCTGCCGAGCGATTTGCCGAAGGACTTTCGAACGCCGGGCACAGCTACGAATTCGCGGACCTGCACGCTGAAGGCTTTTCACCCATTTGGACGGTTGAGGATGACGAAGCACCACCGACCGACATTCTGCGCGAACAGGCCCGTATCGCGCGTGCACAGGCTATCTGTATGGCTTTCCCACTCTATTGGTTCGGCATGCCCGCCATGACCAAAGGCTGGATCGACCGCGTCTGGAGCTGGGGCTGGGCCTATGACCAGCTCGACGATCCAACCCTGTCTCTTCAGCCTTCACGTAAGGCAACGCTGCTGATCCCGGCAGGGGGAAACCCGGAGTCCTGGGAGCCTCGCGGCTATGTCGACGCGATGGAAACGATCTGGCGGAAGGGCACTCTGGGCTATTTCGGCATGAAAGACGCCGATATTCAGATCCTGGGTGGATCGGAAGGATCCGAGGCGCGCCGCGAAGGGCTTTTGCAGCGCGCCTATGACCTTGGGGCGGCTTACTAGGCCGCGAGCCCTCTGCCCTTGAGCAACGCGTCTACGCCGGGCATGCGGCCTCTGAACTCGGTATAGAGCTCTTCTGGTGGGCGGCTGCCCCCGGCAGAAAGGATGAAGGTTTCGAGCTTTTGCGCGGTGCCCGCGTCGAACGCATCCCCTGCCTCGGTAAAGGCGGCAAAGGCGTCTGCATCCATCACCTCGGACCACATGTAGCTGTAGTATCCCGACGAATAGCCATCGCCTGAGAACACATGGGCGAAATGCGGCGTTGCGTGGCGCATCTCGATCGCGGCGGGCATGCCGATCCCGGCGAGAACCTCTGCTTGGGTGGCCATGGGGTCCTCGGGTGCGGCGCCCTCGTGGAAGGCAAGATCGACGAGGGCCGAGGCCACGTATTCGACAGTGGAAAAGCCCATGTCATAGGTCGATGCCGCCAGCACACGGTCCAGCAGATCGCGGGGCATCGGCTGACCGGTCTCGGCATGAACGGCATAACGCTCCAGCACTTCGGGCACCTCGAGCCAGTGTTCGTAGAGCTGGCTGGGAAGTTCGACGAAGTCACGCGCCACGGAGGTGCCTGAGATCATCGGATAGCTGACATTCGTGAGCATGTGGTGCAGCGCATGGCCAAATTCGTGGAAGAGCGTGCGCGCGTCGTCAAAGCTGAGCAGCGCGGGCTCACCCTCGGCGGGCTTGGCAAAATTGCACACGTTGATGGTGATCGGCCGCACCTCACCGTCGAGCTTGTGCCCCGATTGGAGGCCCGAGCACCATGCGCCTGAGCGTTTACCACCCCGTGCGAAATAGTCGCCGATGAAAACCGCGAGGTGCTTCCCATCTCTGGTGACCTCCCATGCGCGTGCATCAGGATGCGCGAGAGACGCGTCGATGGGGGCAAATTCCAGCCCGAACAGGCGCGAAGCAGTGTCAAAGGCCGCATCGATCATCTTTTCCAACTGGAAATACGGCTTTAGCTCGCTCTCATCGAGGTCATGCTCTGCCACGCGCCGTTTCTCGGAATAGTAGCGCCAATCCCATGGCGCGAGCGGCCCGTTGAAGCCATCGGCCTGCATCATCTGCGTCAGCACCTCTGCATCCGCCTCCGCCTGAGCCTTGGCCGGTTCCCAGACCTGCATCAAAAGATCGCGCACGCGATCAGGCGTGCCGGCCATTTCGGGGGCGAGCTTGTAGTCAGAGAAGCTGTCATAGCCCAGGAGTTGCGCGCGCTCTTCACGGAGTGACAGCGTTTCCGCAGCAATGGCGCGGTTGTCGGTTTCACCACCGTTAGCACCGCGCGACGACCACGCTTGTTGCGCCTTTTCGCGCAGCGCGCGATTGGGGCAGAACTGCAGGAAAGGCGTCATGAGAGAGCGCGACGTCGTGATGATCCAGCCGTCGACGCCCTTGGCCTCGGCGGCAGATTTCGCGGCGGAGATCAGGAAATCCGGCAGCCCGTCGAGTTCTGCTTCGGTCAGCTCCATGTACCAGTCGCGTTCGTCAGCAAGGAGGTTCTGAGTAAACTCTGTCCCCAGCATCGCAAGACGCGCTTTGATCGCCGTCATCCTGTCCGAAGCGTCACCTGTCAGCGCGGCGCCAGAGCGGGTAAAGCTCTCGTGGTATAGCTCGATCACGCGGCGGTCTTCGCCGTCGAAATCCTCCCGATTGTCATAGAGCGCCTGAAGCCGGGCAAAGATCGCCGGGTTGCTCGTCACCTCCGCATTGAAGGCAGACATTTCCGACACGAAGAGCTTCTGCAATTCTTCGCGCTCGGGCGTCGAATCCGTGCCGATTATGTTGAAGAAAACTCGCAATACGCGGCCTAGCGCGGCGGAACCGAGTTCCAACGCGTGAATCGTGTTTTCCAGCGTCGCAGGCTCCGGATTGTCCGCCAATGCCGCAACCTCCGCCCGTGCCTCCGCGAGCGCGGCGCGTAAGGCAGGCTCAAACTGGGCGTCGTCAAAGAGCTCATAGCGCGGCAGGCCGAACGGGCCGTCCCATTCAGCAAGCTTTGGGTTCTGGTCAGTCATGGTTTCTCCTTCACGCCTCCGCAGGTCGCGCAGTTCTTGCGGCGGGAGACCTTTATCTTGCGTGGCTCGGCATCGAGCGCGTCATAGATCAACATATGTCCGATGAGCGGCGTTCCAGCCCCCGTGATACGCTTTATGACCTCGGTGGCCATCACAGTTCCGATAACACCGGGCAAAGTGCCGACGACGCCCGCCTCGGCACAGCTGGGCGCCTGCGCGGCCGTAGGGTCCTCTGGAAATACGCAGACGTAGCAAGGCCCGCCAAAACTCGTATCCCAGACCGCGACCTGACCTTCCCACTGCGTGATCGCACCTTGGACCACTGGTAGCCCGAGGGCCACCGCGGTTCGATTGATTAGGCGGCGCGTGTTCTGGTTGTCAGTGCCATCAACGATGAGGTCGAAATCGTCAAAGAGATCCGCAGCGATCTCTTCGGTCAATCGGCGGGTGTAGGGCAGCACGTTCACATAGGGATTCTGGGCATGGATGCTTTCTTCGGCTGATCGCGTTTTGGCCATGCCCGTTGCGGCGTCCCGGTGGATCACCTGACGCTGTAGGTTGGTGTGTTCGACTATGTCGTCATCAACGATGCCGATGGTTCCCACGCCCGCAGCGGCGAGGTATTGCAACACCGGAGAGCCTAGGCCGCCTGCGCCCACCACAAGCACACGTGCCTTTTTGAGCTTGGTTTGCCCGGGGCCGCCGAGTTCGCGCAAGACGATGTGGCGGGAATAACGTTCCAGCTCCACCTCGCCCATTTTTTCGCTGCGGGCCACCGCCTGCACCCGTGTCTCCTGCGGGGCGGCGCGCGTTCGGATTGCGCCCAGCACCCGCGAATAGACAAACGCCACGGCCCCCATGCCTGCGATCACAATCCAGAGCCCTGCAGATCCGCCAGTGCCTTCGCGCAAGGGATGCCCGTCGGGGAGAACCACGTGAATCGCCAGCACGCCTACAAAGAGCAGCCCGAGCATCAGCCAACGCGCCTGCATCGGCGTTTTCATGGCAACGCCGATGCCCCAAATCGTGGCAGCCATGGAGAAGACGACGATCATCCGCCGCGCCCGGTTGAGCCGAAACCGCCCTCGCCCCTTTGCGTGTCGGAAAGCTCTGTGACCTCGGTAAAGGCAGCGCGTGTGACGGGGGCGAGCACCATCTGGGCAATGCGTTCGCCGTGGCTGATGGTGAAAGGCTCCTGCCCGAGATTGATCAGGATCACGCCGACAGGCCCGCGGTAATCTGCGTCAATCGTTCCCGGCGCGTTGGGCAGGCTGATGCCATGTTTCAACGCCAGACCGGAGCGTGGGCGGATCTGCACCTCGTACCCTTGAGGGATTTCCATGCGAAGCCCGGTAGGTATCAACGCCCTTGCGCGAGGGGCAAGCGTGACCCCGTCCGCGCGGATATCAGATGGCAAGTTAGCACGGATATCCGCCCCGGCTGCGCCGCTCGTTTCATAGCTCGGCAGCGGGATATCCGGGTCAGCGCCAGGGTCTCGGAGCACGGCCACCTGCATGGATCAGCCGTCCAAAGCCTGAGCTACGTTTTCAGCCAGCCTCTCGGCCACCTGCCCTTTGCCCATACGCGGCCAAGGATATGCGCCATCCCCGGTGATGAGCGTGACGGCGTTCTCGCTGCCCCCCATGATGCCGGTCTCCGGGCTCACGTCATTGGCCACGATCCAGTCACAGCCCTTCCGGGCGCGTTTGGCGGTGGCGTGTTCGACGACATTCTCGGTCTCCGCCGCAAAGCCCACGACGAGGCCCGGCCGGCCGCTCTGCATAGCGCTGACCGTGGCCAGAATATCCGGGTTTTCTGCGAAGTTCAGGGCGGGCAGTCCATCTTTGGTTTTCTTGATCTTCTGCTCAGAGGCCCCGTCGACGCGCCAGTCAGCCACTGCGGCGGCGAAAATCGCGGCATCTGCGGGCAGTGCAGCCTCGACCGCGCGCAGCATCTCGGATGCTGTTTCGACCTGAACGACATTGGCACCCATGGGCGGGGCGACCTGCGCCGGACCCGTCACGAAAGTCACCCGGGCACCGAGTTTCAGACACGCCTCTGCGAGCGCAGTTCCCTGTGCCCCAGAGCTGCGATTGGCGATGTAGCGCACCGGGTCGATGGGCTCGTGTGTCGGGCCGGATGTGATCAGCACGTGTTTGCCCGCCATGGGACCACTTGAAAAATGCGCCTGTACGGCCGCAACAATTTCCAGCGGCTCCGCCATTCGGCCGG
This sequence comes from Pseudomonadota bacterium, assembly GCA_038747015.1. Taxonomy (GTDB): domain Bacteria; phylum Pseudomonadota; class Alphaproteobacteria; order Rhodobacterales; family Rhodobacteraceae; genus Shimia_B. The sequence continues at coordinate 680 of JBCDKE010000038.1, read as the reverse complement.
GTCCGAACTCCCCGCATGCCATGTCGCCCTCGTTGGGGCCCGCAAAGACAATTCCATCGGATTTGAGCGTCTCGATATTGCGCTGGGTCGCGGCGTGGTCCCACATCCGCACATTCATGGCGGGCGCGACCAGCACCGGCGTGTCCGTCGCCAAAAGCAGGGTTGAGGCAAGATCGTTCGCCATCCCTTGCGCCATCTTGGCCATCAGATCGGCAGAGGCCGGGGCCACCACGATTAGATCGGCAGAGCGGGATAGCTCGATATGGCCCATCTCGGCCTCATCGGTAAGGTCAAAGAGGTCACGGAAGACTTTTTCCCCGGCCAGAGCACTGACGCTGAGGGGCGTCACGAACTCCTCGGCCGCGCGCGTCAAGACGGGCGTCACGGTCGCACCTCGTTCGCGCAAACGACGGATGAGATCGAGGCTCTTATAAGCCGCGATCCCACCAGAAATGATCAGAAGTATTCGACGGTTTGACAGCATAGGGTGCAGCATAGGGCCGCCCCCCGCGCTTGCAAGCGACACTCAGGCGAAGAATTCGTGGACTTCGCGGCTCTGCGCTTCGAGGCTCTTGCGCATCTTGGCGAATGCCGCCGCTTCCAGCTGGCGCACGCGTTCTTTCGAAAGGCCGAGCTCGTTTCCGAGACTTTCCAGCGTGCGAGCATCGTCGCGGAGCTTT